>CAZCZH010000219.1:0-4031 GCA_964502985.1 uncultured Gemmatimonadales bacterium | reverse complement strand
CCAGCCCGGTGGCGAACATGTGATGGCTCCACACGCCGAAGCCCAGGAATCCGATCAGGATCCCCGAGAAGATGACGAACGGGGCGCCGAACAGCGGCTTGCGGCTGAACGTCGGCAGCACCTCGCTGACGATGCCGAACGAGGGCAGGATCAGGATGTAGACCTCGGGATGCCCGAAGATCCAGAACAGGTGCTGCCACAGGATCGGCGTCCCGCCGCCGGCCGGGATGTAGAAGTGGGTCCCGAAGAAGCGATCGAACATGAGGAAGATGAAGCCCACCGTCAGGGCCGGGAACGCGAGCAGCATCAGCACCTGGGTGACGAGCGACATCCACACGAACAGCGGCATCCGCATGAGCGACATGCCCGGGGCCCGCATGTTGAGGATCGTCACCGTGAAGTTCAGCGCCGAGGCGATCGAGGCGATGCCCATGACCTGCAGCGACAGCAACCAGAAGTCGATCCCCAGACCGGGGTTGTACGCCTTCTCGGTGAGGTTGGCGTAGCCGAACCAGCCAGCGTCGGGCGCGTGGCCGAACAGGAACGACGCGTTCAGCAGCAGGCTGCCGAAGAAAAACGTCCAGAAGCTGAACGCGTTGAGCCGCGGGAAGGCCACGTCACGGGCCCCGATCATGAGCGGGATCATGTAGTTGAACAGCCCCGCGCTGAGCGGCATCAGGACCAGGAACACCATCGTCGTGCCGTGCATGGTGAACAGCTGGTTGTACGTGTCGGCTCCAACCACGCTCCCGGCCGGGCCGGCCAGCTGCAGCCGGATCAGCAGCGCCTCGACCCCGCCGACGATGAAGTACGTCAGCGCGGAAACGATGTACATGATCCCGATCCGCTTGTGGTCGACGGTCGTGAGCCACGACCCGACGCCACCCGCGTACAGGCCGGCGTGCGATTCGGCGGTCGTCGTCGGCGCGCTCACCGCAAGCCCTCCAGGAGATCGACCAGCGTCGAGACCCTGTCCTCGCCCAGGTTGAGATCCGGCATCAGGGCGCCCGGCTTGAGGCTGTCGGGATTGCGCAGCCATCCGGCCAGGTGCCCGGGGTCGTTGGGCATCGTCGCGCCGGCGATCGTGGTCCGTGAGCCGACGTGGGTCAGGTTCGGGCCGACCTTGCCCTGAGCCGCCGTCCCGTCGATGGCGTGACACGCCGCGCAGCCCGAGGTCAGGAACGCCAGGAAGCGCGCCGAGTCTGGCCGGGCCACGGCGCTCTCGCGCTCGGCCCACCGGCGAAACGAATCCGGCTCGTCGACGAACACGCGCATCCGCATGTTGGCGTGGCTCGTGCCGCAGAACTCCGCGCACTGACCCTCGAACACGCCGCCGGAGTCGGGCGTGAACCAGATGTGGTTCTCGGAGCCGGGATTGAGGTCGCGCTTGCCGCCGATCCGGGGGACCCAGAAGGAGTGGATCACGTCCGCCGAGGTGAGCGTCAGGTAGACCGTCCGTCCGCGCGGCACGTGGAGCTCGTTGGCGGTCGTGATGCCCAGCTCGGGATAGCGGAACTCCCACCACCACTGATGGCCCACGACCTGTACCTGGAGCGGGTTGGAGTCCGGCGGGGGCGGGCCCTGGGTGGTGAAGATCGTGCGCACGGTCGGAATGGCGATGAAGAACAGGATCGCCGCCGGCACGAGCGTCCATCCCACCTCGAGAGCGGTGTGGCCGTGGACCTGCTCCGGCGCGCCGCTGTAGTCGGGCCGATGGCGGAAGCGCCACAGGGCCACCACCAGCAGGACCTCGACGACGACGAAGATCCCGAGCGTCCACCAGAACACCTCGCCGTACACGGCTCGCGTCATCGCGCCGTAGTCGCTGACGGGACGCCAGGTGGCCCACGGGGCGGCCGAACAGCCCGGCGAGACGAGCAGGAGCCCTAGGGGCAGGAGCCGCAGGTAGGTGGGTCGGTTCATCGAATCGGGGCCGGAGCCTGCTGGAGCCCGGATCGCGCGTCGAGCGGAGTGCGAGTCGAGAAGCGCGGAAACCGGAACGTCGAGAGAAAAGGCGGCGCTAGAGTACCGACGGGGGTGCGCACCGTCAAGGCTCGTGAAAGTTGGCACAAGCTGGCGCGCGAGGGTGGCGGCGCGGAACTTTCGCGCCCCGCAACGGGTCTTATGCAGCGTACGCTCGTCACGGGACGGGCACTGGAAATCGCGCCTCGCGCGTCTAGCTTCAGCGGACCGCGAAAAACCGAGTGTGAGACAATCGGCGTTCCACCCGATCTGAGATCAAGGAGTCGTTCGGTGAATCGGATCTTTCGCATCGTCACGCTGGCCGCGCTCGCGGCGCTGCTCCAGTCGGCCCTTCCGGGGGCCGGAGGACGTCTGTTCGCCCAGGACGAGGCTCCCGCCGGGTCCGACCGCTTCGTCGTCGTCGTCCTGCCTTTCCAGGCCTCCGACGAGGGCAAGGCCAAGGACCTGCAGCAGAAGATCATCGACGAGCTGGACCAGCTGGGCCCGTACACTCTGGTCTCGCGGGACAGCGTCAACGACGCGCTGAAGAAGGCCAGCGTCAAGCCGGGCGCGGCCATCTCCGACGTCAAGAGCCTGTCGATCGCGCGCGACCTCGGCGGCCGGATCGTGGCCCGGGGCACGCTCGACCAGCAGAACGGGCAGTGGGTCGCCGATCCGGTGTTCGTCGAAGTCACCTCGCGTCAGGAGCAGGACCTGCCGCGGGTCCAGGCGGGCGGAGTGGACGATCTGGGGAAGAAGATCGTCCAGGCGTTCAACGCGCGGAACCAGGCCGACAAGCACGTCATCTTCGGACGCCAGTACTCGGCCTCCGAGAACTACGAGCGAGCCATCAAGAATTTCAAGCAGGCGCTGGAGTTCGATCCCAAGATGGCCTCGGCGTACTACTACCTGGGCAAGACGTACATCACCACCGACTCGCTGGACCAGGGGCTGGACGCCCTGGAGAAGGCGGTCGACATCGACCCCGCGTACATCACGGCGTACCAGTCGATCGGCCAGGCGTATCTGGAGAAGGGCGACACCGCGCAGGCGCGGTCGTTCTTCGATCAGCTGGTGACGAAGAAGCCCGACGATTGCGACATCCAGGTCGCCTATGGCTACGTGATGGCGAACGAGCTCGATTCGCCGGAGAAGGGACAGCAGGCGTTCGAGAAGGCCAAGCAGCTGTGTCCGGACAACCCGCTGCCGTACCAGTACCTGGCGTACGCCCTTTCCGAGGACCGACGCGACGAGAAGATCGACAACTTCAAGAAGTACCTCGAGCTTTCCGAGGGAAAGGCGACGGACCCCGACGCGCTGCAATACCTGTTCGGGCTGTATTTCGCCGACGAGCGGTACCAGGAGGCCCAGCAGACGATCGACCAGGCCCTGGCGGCCGACCCCAACGACGCCAACCTGCAGCTCTACGCCGGAGTGGTGCGCGACAAGCTGGGTCAGCCCAAGGCCGCGATCCAGTACTTCGACAAGGCCGTCCAGCTCAACCCGGACCTGGAGAAGGCTTATCTGTTCCGAGGCCTGGCCTACAGGGAACTGGGGAACACGCAGAAGTTCGCCGAGGATCTCGAGAAGGCCGGCCGCGGCCAGTCCAAGGAGATCATGGGCAACCTGTTCCTGCGCGAGGCCGCCGAGAACCTGAAGTCCGGCCGGGCCGGCGCGGCGCTGGAATCGCTCAGCCGCGCGTCGCAGCTGGGGGCCAACGGGTGTGCCATCTCGTACTATCGCGGCGACGCCTACTACCGCATGGGCAAGGCGCTGCAGGGCGAACAGAACTCGGTGGCCCAGAACCAGCGGGCGCGAGATCTGTTCCAGCAGTCGATCAACAGCCTGCAGAACGCGTGCGGCGACTACGCCTCGTACGCCAAGGGGCTGATCGGCAACGCCAACCAGTACATCACGCGTGTCGACGCGATCATCAAGAAGAATTCCCGCAGCTGACCCCCCTATGGGCCCCGGGACCCCGCGTTGACGGGGCCCCGGGGCGTCGGTAAGTTCTCCCTCCTTCACGCCCGACTTCTTCATGGTCTCGGCCAGCCGTTGGGGGTAAGGTT
>CAZCZH010000218.1:0-4032 GCA_964502985.1 uncultured Gemmatimonadales bacterium | reverse complement strand
ACGGCGATCTGCTCGTCGGTCTTCTTGTCGAGCCCGTACGCCAGCGACGCGGCCGTCGGCTCGTTGATGATGCGCAGGACGTCCAGCCCGGCGATCTTGCCGGCATCCTTGGTGGCCTGCCGCTGACTGTCATTGAAGTACGCCGGGACGGTGACGACCGCCTTCTCCACCTTTTGACCGAGGTAGTCCTCGGCGGTCTGCCGCATCTTCTGCAGGATCATCGCCGAGATCTCGGGAGGCGTGTAGGTCTTGCCCTGGATCTCGACCTCCACCTGTGCGTTGTTGCCCTCCACGATGGGGTATGGCATCTGCTCGCGCTCTCCGGACACCTCAGAATACCTGCGGCCCATGAAGCGCTTGATCGAGAAGATCGTATTGGTCGGATTGGTGATCGCCTGTCGCTTGGCTACCTGGCCGACGAGGCGCTCGCCGTCCTTGGTGAAGGCCACCACCGACGGCGTCGTGCGGGAGCCCTCGGCGTTGGGGATCACGACGGGGTCGCCGCCCTCCATCACCGCGACGACGGAGTTGGTGGTTCCGAGATCGATGCCGATCACTTTCGCCATGTCGAATTCCTCGGGCTGAGGGATAGAATCTGCCACGAAGGCACGGATACGTCGAAATTCCTTCCAGTCGGGTTAGCTACGGAGCAATCTGTGTGCCATCCACGTTTCATGCCAATACGGCAGGGGAACGTGGACGTCAGCGGACCGGCATTGACGCGGGCCCGACCGACCGGTAGAGTGGCCCACATGCACTTCGCGCGCGTCCTCGGCCGGCTGGTGGCGACCCGCCGGATCCCGTCCCTGGGAGGAGCGCGGCTCTTGTGGATCGAACCCACGGATTCGCGTGGAGCCGTCATCGGACCGCCGCTGGTGGCCGTCGATGCGGGGCAATACGGACCCGGCGAGTGGGTGTTCTACGTCACCAGCCGGGAGGCCTCCCTGCCCCTGCCGGACCCGTTCTGCGCGGTGGATGCGGCCGTCGTCGGAAAGATCGACCGGGTGGACCTGGCCGAGGCCTCTCGCGAGGGGTCGGAATGCTGATCGCGCGGGTCGTGGGGACCGTCACCTCGAACGACAAGAATCCCGAGCTCGAGGGAACCAAGCTGCTCGTCGTGCAACCCGTCGACCTCGGGGGCGACCCGCAGGGGCGCGAGATGATCGCCGTGGACCGGGTCGACGCGGGCGTCGGAGATCGTGTCCTGGTGTGCCGCGAAGGCGGCTCGGCCCGGCTCGTGACGGGGCGCGAGAGGATCCCGCTCCAGGCGCTCGTGATCGGCGTGGTCGATCACGTCGACTGGCTGGAGGGCCATGAGCCCACCGGCTGAGCCGCGCCTCGACCCGGAGCGTCTGGCGGGCCTGATCGCCGACGAGCTGCGCGCGCGGCTGGATGGCAGGGCGATCGGCGAGGCGGGCTGCGACTGCCCGCCGGAACGCTGCGCCGCGGGGTGCGCCGGCGCCCACTGCGCGGCCCACTGTCCGGACAAGGTGCGCCGGCTGGTGGCCCGCGGCGCGGAGCGGATCTCGGCCGGGCCCGGCGTGGGCGCGTGCGACAACGTGCTGGCTCGCATGATCGACCATACCCTGCTCGCCCCGGACGCCTCGCGGCGCGACGTCGAAGCGCTGTGCGACGAGGCGCTGGCGCACTGCTTCGCCACGGTGTGCGTCCACCCGTGGTGGGTCCGGACGGCGTCCCGGCGGCTGGCCGACTCGCCTGTCGGCGTGTGCACCGTCGTCGGGTTCCCGCTGGGCGCCAACCGCACGGACACGAAGGTCTACGAAGCCGTCCTGGCGCTCGACGACGGTGCCGGCGAGCTCGACATGGTGCTCAACGTTGGAGCCCTCAAGTCCGGCGCCTACAGCGACGCCGAGGCCGACATCGCGGCCGTCGCCCGCGCCGCCCGCGAGGCGGGCCCGCGCCGGGCGCGAGTCAAGGTGATCCTCGAGACCGCCCTCCTGACGGACGAGGAGAAGGTCAAGGCGGCCGTCCTGGCGCGCGCGGCGGGCGCCGATTTCGTCAAGACCTCGACCGGCTTCGGCCCGGGCGGCGCGACCGAGGAGGACGTCGCCCTCCTGGCGCGCGTGGTCGGCGGCCAGCTCGGCGTCAAGGCGTCGGGCGGGGTCAAGGACCAGCCGACCGCGCTGCGGATGATCGAGGCCGGCGCCACGCGGATCGGGGCCAGCGCGGGCATTCGCATCCTGCGGGGCAACGGCGCCGGTGGCGCCGACCGGCCGTACGGGACCGCGCCCGCCGGGCCCGCCGTCGTCCCATCGCACGACGCGCAGCCGGGCTCGACGACCGCGCCGCGCGCCACCATCCACCGGTTGGGATGAGTCCCGGGCCGGGCGGCCGGCCGCCGGCCGCTTCGCCCCTGATCGCGGCCCACGAGGAGGCGCCACGCGTCGGAACGGCCCTGCGGGCGGGCTTCCGGCGAGCGCTCGAGGCCGGGGCGGAGGCCGTCGTCAAGCTGGACGCCGACGGCCAGCACGACCCGGCCGATCAGTCGGAACGCGGGAACAGGTCCAGCGGGCCGTGACCGTGCCCCAGCCGGGGCGCGGACTCGATGCCGCGGCGGACCCACGCACGACTCCGCGCCACGGCCTCCGGCAGTTCGGCGCCGTGCGCCAGGAACGCCGCGATCGCGCTCGACAGGGCGCATCCCGACCCATGCGTCGAGGCACCCTCGATCCGTGGCTCGCGAAACGTCTCGAGCGAGCCGTCGGCGAACAGCGCGTCGACGACCTCGCGGCCCTCCAGGTCGCCGCCCTTGACCAGGGCGGCCGGCGCCCCGAGCTCCTCGACCAGGGCCCGGGCCGCCGACTCCTGATCGGCGGGCGTCTCCACGCTGCGGTCCAGAAGGACCGCCGCCTCGGGGGCGTTGGGCGTGACCAGCGTGGCCAGGGGGACGAGGAGTCGACGCAAGGCGTCGACCGCGTCCGCCTCCAGGAGACGGGCACCGCTCGTGGCGACCATCACGGGGTCGACGATCAGCGCCGGGAAGCGGTGCCGTCGCGCGGCCTCGGCCACGGCCTCGACGATCGTCCGGTCGGCGAGCATGCCCGTCTTGACCGCGTCGGGGGGAATGTCGGCCACCGTCGTGTCGATCTGCTCGACGACGAACGCGGCGTCGACGGGGCGAATTCCGGTCACGCCGCGGGTGCTCTGCGCGGTGAGGGCCGTGATCGCGCTCATGCCGTACACGCCGAGCGCGTGGAAAGTCTTGAGGTCGGCCTGGACCCCCGCTCCTCCCGAGCTGTCGCTGCCGGCGATCGTGAGCGCCGTCGGCGGGGCCTCGGCGCGACGGCTCAGCGGATTCCCGCCAGGCGCTGCTTGAAGCTCGGGAACTGGGCGTCGTTGGTGATCAGATTCGGCTTGGGCGGCAGCTGGTCGATCTCGGCCTGGACGTTCTGGATGCGCTCCTCGGTCAGCGGATGCGACGCGAAGAACTGATCGACCGTGCCGGGTTGCGACTTCTGCCGGCTCAACAGCTCCTGGAACATGGTCACCATGCCGTGGGGGTCGTAACCCGCGTCGTACATGTAGATGACGCCCAGGTGGTCGGCCTCCCGCTCGGCGTCGCGGCCGAACTTGGCGAACGTCCCGGCGCCCACGATCTGGGCCAGAATCTGCTGGTAGATGGGGGGGTTCTGGCCCAGGGCGAGTCCGGCGATGATGTCGAATCCGTACGCCTTGGAGAGCTGCTCGGTGCCGTGCCGCGCGACCCCGTGCGAGATCTCGTGGGCCAGCACTCCGGCCAGCTCGCTGACGTTGTCGGTGGCCTCGATGAGGCCCGTGTTGACGTACACGTGACCCCCCGGAATATTGAATGCGTTGATCTGGGGGTCGACGACGACGTGGAATTCCCACGGGGCCTGCGCCAGCTCGGTTTGAGCGACGATCCGCTTTCCGATCCGCGAGACGTAGTCGATCACGGTCTGGTCCCGCGAAAGCTGCATCTGCCGAGCGATGTCCTGCTGGAGCTGCGCGCCGAGCTGCCACTCCTCCTGATACGAGACGAGATTGAAGTCG
>CAZCZH010000217.1:0-4041 GCA_964502985.1 uncultured Gemmatimonadales bacterium | reverse complement strand
CGAACTGGCCGAAGATCGAGCGCTGGCTCGTGCGCACCTCGCCGCGGCCTCGGCACGTCGAGCACTCGACCGCCTCGCCGCTCTCGCTGCCGCGCCCGGCACACCGGGGACAGGTCTGCTGGAGCCGGACGCGGATCGTCTTCTCGACCCCCGTCGCGACCTCCTCCAGCGTGACCCTGAGGCGCGTCTGGACGTCGCTCCCGCGCAACGGTCCGCGCGAGCGGCCGCGCCGGCGACGACCGCCGAAGAATTCCTCGAAGCCGCCGAAGTCGCGCATGAACGCGCGCAGGGCATCGCTCAGGTCGAACTCGTGGAACCCGGCCCCGGGGCGCGAGCCGACGCCGGCGTGGCCGAAACGGTCGTAGCGCGCCCGCTGATCGGGGTCGCGCAGGATCTCGTACGCCTCGCTGGCCTCCTTGAACTTGGCCTCGGCCTCCGGATCCTCGGGATTGCGGTCCGGATGGTACTCCATGGCCAGCTTCCGGTAGGCGCGTTTGATGTCGTCCGGAGAAGCGTCCCGACCGACGCCGAGGACTTCGTAGAAGTCGCGTGGCATCTCTCAGCCCGTGCTCGGGATCGAGGTCAGGATCCGGGCCGTGTACTCGACGAGGGCCACCACCCGCTCGTACGGCATGCGGGTCGGCCCGATGACGCCGATCGTGCCATGCACCGGTCCCATCTCGTAGCGCGCCGACACCAGGCTGAAGTCGACCAGCGGGGGGACCCCGTGCTCGCCGCCTATCGACACGACGATGCCGTCGGCCGCCCGCTGCCGGAGGGCCTCGGCCAGCAGGTCGCGGCGCTCGGTCAGCTCGAACAGGGCGCGGAGGTTGTCGCGGTCGGCGAACTCGGGCTGCTCGACCAGCCCCGCGGCCGGCCCCAGCACGAGGTCGTCGACCGACGGCGACGATCCGAGGACCGCGTCGGCCTGCTCGAGGAAGATGTTCACCAGGTCGGCGTGCTCGGCGGGAGCGTCGGCGAGCCGATCGCGGAACGTCTCGCGGATATCGCGCAGCGACTGACCCGCCAGTCGCTGGTTGAGGAAGCCGGCGGCCCGGGCCAGCTCCTCGTCACCGGCCGGACGGGACCCCTCGACGTAGATCGTCCGCACGGGCCCCGACCGGACGGCGATCACGATCAGCAGGCGCTCGCTCGAGATGCCCACCAGCTCGATGCGCTCGAGGACGCCGTCTTCGAGGGGCGACGCGAGACCGACCCCCAGCTCGCGCGTCACGACGGACAGGGCCTGAACGGCGCGCGCCAGGAGCTTCTCCTCGGCCCCACGGTCGGCGCCGACGCTCTCGGCGAGCCGGCGCGCGTCCTCGGGCGAGGGCCGGTCGACGCGCATCAGCGAGTCGACGTAGTAGCGGTACGCCTTGTCGGTCGGCGTCCGGCCCGCGCTGGGATGGGACTGGGTCAGGTATCCCTTGTGCGCCAGGTCGCTCATCGTGTTGCGGATCGTCGCCGCGCCGACCCCCAGGTCGTAGCTGCGAGCCACCGTTCGCGAGCCGGCCGGAGCCGCCGTTCGGACGAACGTGCGGATGACCGCCTCGAGCACTCGGCGCTCGCGTTCGGACAGATCGTGTTCGCTCATGGTCTGATCGGGAGAGACACTACCGGCGGGGAAAAAACCTGTCAATCGGAGAGGCCCGCCGGAGCCTCGGCAGAAGACGGAACTCCGGGGTCCGCGCCCACCAGGCGCTCGAGGATCTCGTCGAGGACGAGGAGCCCGCGCCCGGTGCACGCCACCCGGTTCTCCTCCCGGTGCACGTGTCCGCTGGCGACGAGGCTCGCCAGCAGGGCCCGGGCGCCCGGGCCGACGAGCAGCGGGTGGTCGGAAGGCACTCCCTCCGCCCGGCGCAGGCCCAGATACAGGGTCTCGATCGCCCGCTCGCGCGGGTAGAGCTCCTCGACGAAGGCCCGCGGATCGCCGCCCGTCGAAAGCGCCTCGGCCCAGCCCGTCAGGGAGGCCACGTTGGCCCACCGTCGCCGGCCGTCGAACGAGTGCGCCGCCGGTCCCACGCCGAGGTACGGCACGCTCCGCCAGTAGGCCTGGTTGTGCCGCGAGCGGTGGCCGGGGCGGGCGAACGACGACACCTCGTAGTGCTCGAAGCCTGCCCGGCGGGCTGCGCGACACGCGGCGCGGTATTCGGCGGCCGCAGCGGCGTCGGGCGTGGTCAGCACGGCGCCCCGGTCGGCTCGCGCGGCGAACCCCGTCCCGGGCTCGATCGTCAGCCCATACAGCGACAGGTGAGTGATCGGCAGGTCGAAGGCCACCGCCAGGTCACGGGCCCAGGCGCGCCGCCGGCCCGGCACGGCCAGGTTGAACATGAGATCGACGGAGATGTCGGGGAAGCCCGCCCGGGCGGCGCTCTCGACGGCGGCGCGCGCCGCCTGGACGCCGTGCACGCGCTCCAGGAACGCCAGGCGCTGGGCGTCGAACGACTGGACCCCGATCGAGATACGGCTCGCTCCGGCCGCGTGCCAGGCCGCCATCCGGCCGGGGGTCGCGTCGTCCGGGTTGGCCTCGATCGTCCACTCGAGGTCCGCCGCCCGGGGGGCCACGCCGAGCGTCGCCCGAGCCAGCCGCTGGAAGCCCCCGGCCGTCAGGATCGACGGCGTTCCACCGCCCCAGTACAGGGTCGCCAGACGCCGGCCGTCGAACGCGCCCTCCCGGCGCCACGCCGCGAGCTCGGCCTCCAGCGCGTCGAGGTACAGCGCCTCGCGTCCGTCGGCGTGGCCCAGGTTGTAGAAGTGGCAGTACGGACAGCGCCGGGCGCAGAATGGCACGTGGACGTAGAGGTGGAGGTCCGTCCCCGGTGCGATCACGCCTGGCCCGGTCGCGTCCGCGCGTAACGCCCGGCACCCGCGCGTGCCAGGCCCAGAATCTCGAGCTCGGTGAGGGCCGCCAGCAGTGGGGGCACATCGATCCCGGTGTCGCGGGCCAGATCGTCGACCGCGCGCGGCGTCGGGCCGAGGGCGCTCAGGATGCGTCCGGCCAACGAGTCCGGGCGCGCGTCCATCGTGGCGACTGGCGACTTCTTCCGCGCCCCGACCGGAGGTCCCCAATCCAGTCCGGGAAGCTTGGCCAGCTCGTTCAGCACGTCGTCCGGCTTCTCGACCAGCCCCGCGCCATCGCGCAACAGCTTGCTCACCCCTGCCGAGTTGTCGCTCAACGGGTGACCGGGGACGGCCATCACCTCGCGGCCCGAGTCGCCCGCCAGGCGCGCTGTGATCCCGGCGCCCGAGCCCTTGGCTGCCTCGACCACGACCGCGATCCGGGACAGCCCGGCCAGGATGCGGTTGCGCCGGGGGAAAGACCGCTTGGTGGGATGCTCACCGAGGGGGTGCTCGCTGATCAGGCACCCGTCGCGGGCGATCCGCTCGGCGAGCTCCGCGTTGGCGCGCGGAACGGCGACGTCGAGCCCGCCGCCGAGGACGCCCACCGTAGCCCCGCCGACCCCCAACGCGCCGCGGTGCGCCGCGGCGTCGATCCCCACCGCGCACCCGCTCACGACGACCACTCCGGCCGCGGCCAGATCGGCTCCCAGCCACTCGGCCATTCGGATCCCGAGCAGCGTCGCCCGACGCGAGCCGACCACGGCGACCGCCGTCCGCGACAGGAGCTCGACCGCGCCCAGGCAGTACAGGCGATCGGGCGGATCGACCAGCTCCGCCAGCAGGGGCGGATAGGCGGAGTCTCCCCGGCGCAGGACCGCGACGTCCAGCGTCACGGGGTCTCCACCCGCCCCACCGCGGCGTCGGCGCGGCCTCGCTCGAGCAGGCGCCACAGGGCTCCCACCAGAGCGTCCACACCGCGACCCGTGACCGACGAGATGGCGAGCGTCTGCGTCGCGTCGTCGAACGCGACTCCTTGGGGCGGCTCGCCAAGATCCGCCTTGGACCACGCCACGACGTGGGGCAGCTCCAGCAGCGCCGGCGACCACGCCGCCAGCTCGGCGCGGAGCGTGGCGTACTCGGTCGCCGGATCGGGGTTCGTGACGTCTATCAGGAAGCACAGCACGCGGGTCCGCTCGACGT
>CAZCZH010000216.1:0-4113 GCA_964502985.1 uncultured Gemmatimonadales bacterium | reverse complement strand
ACGACTCGCGCCGCCGCAAGGTGCGCGAGCAGGACGAGGCCGTCGGCCAGATGGAGGTCGAGCGGATCGATCTCGGCGAGCGCCGCGACGGCACGGGCCGCCCGCCGATCGAGCCCGCGCTGGCGCCCGTGCCGAAGTCGCGTCCGGCGGAGATCCTGGCCGCGGTGACCCTGGGCCTGGCGGACTACTTCGGCAAGAACGGCTTCCACGAGGCGTGCGTCGGGCTGTCGGGTGGAATCGATTCGGCCGTCACGGCGGCGATCGCGGCCCGCGCGCTGGGGGCCGAGCGGGTGCACGGCTACTCGCTGCCCTCGCCGTACACGAGCGAGGAGAGCCTGGCCGGCGCCCGGGAGCTGGCCGACAACCTGGGGATCCCGTTCGGCGAAATTCCGATCGGCACGATCTTCGACGTATACCGGGAGGCACTGGCCGACGCGTTCGGCCGCGCGAGCGAGGACGCCACCGAGGAGAACCTCCAGGCGCGGATCCGGGGAAACCTTCTGATGGCCCTGTCGAACAAGTTCGGCTGGCTCGTCCTGGCGCCCGGCAACAAGAGCGAGATCTCGGTCGGGTACTGCACTCTGTACGGCGACATGGTGGGCGGCTTCGCCGTCCTCAAGGACCTGCTGAAGACCGAGGTCTACGCGGTCGCCGAGGAGATCAACCGCCAGGCCGGTCGCGAGGTCGTGCCCCGCCGCACGATCGACCGCGAGCCGACGGCCGAGCTCAGGGCGGGCCAGCGCGACGCCGACACCCTGCCGCCGTACGACGTCCTCGACCCGATCCTCGAGGCGTACGTCGAGCGCGACCTGGCGACCGAGGAGATCGTCGCCCTGGGGTACGACGCGGACACGGTGGCGTGGGTCGTGAAGGCCGTCGACCGGAGCGAGTACAAACGGCGGCAGTCGCCGCCGGGCATCAAGATCACGACGCGGGCCTTCGGCAAGGATCGCCGGATGCCCATCACGAACCGCTACCGTTGCTGAACGACAACCGGAGGCGAGACGATGATCCGGGGATTGCACGCCATGTGGTATTCGTCGGACGCGGAGGGGCTGCGCGCGTTCTTCCGCGACAAGCTGCGGCTCCCGCACGCCGACGTGGGCGAAGGCTGGCTGTTGTTCGACCTGCCCGAGGTCGAGGTGGGGTGCCACCCGGCGGATGCCGGGCAGGGCGCCGCGAGCGGCACCCCCTACCTGTCGCTGTGGTGCGACGATCTGGCGGCCACGATGGCCGAGCTGAAGGACCGCGGGGTCGAGTTCGTGGGGGACGTCGAGGAGCGTGGCTGGGGCCGCGTGGCGCGGTTCCGGGTGCCGGGGGGCTTCGAGATCGAGCTGTACGAACCGAGCTACGACAAGGGCGGCGGGTGAAAGTCGGCGTCGATCGGGATGGCCGGTTGGATTGAACGGGACTATTCTGGGAGTCGTCCACCCCACGTACGACCAGCCCCATTTCAGCAGGTCCGCTCGCGCCGCGACGGACCGAGAAAGGAAGCCCAATGAAGCGTGCCTTCCAGGCCGCTCTCGTCCTGGCCTTCGCGGCCTTGCCGGGAGTGGCCGCCGCACAGTTCCAAAACGCGTCCGACCACGGCGCCACCGCAGCCGCCCCGGCGGACGGCAAGATCGCCATCACCACCTCCTCCGACGAGGCGCGAGCCCTGTTCCTCAAGGGTCGGGACCTCAACGACAAGCTTCGCGCCCAGGACGCGCGCCCGATCCTCGATCAGGCCATCGCCGCCGACCCGAGCTTCGCGCTGGCGTACTACGTCCGCGCACTGGCGGCGGCCGGGAACGACGATTTCTTCGCCAATCTCGATCAGGCCGTGGCCCACGCCGGCCAGGCCTCGGAGGGCGAGCGACTGCTCATCGAGGGGACGGCGGCGAACGTCCGCGCAGAGCCGGACAAAGCCCTGGCGAGCCTCGAGCGTCTGGTCGAGCTGTTCCCCGACGACGAGCGGGCACACTTCGCGTTGGGCGGCATCTGGTTCGGGCGTCAGAAGTACGATCAGGCGATCGCCGAGTTCCAGCGGGCGATCGAGATCGCCCCGGACTATTCGCCGCCGTACAACCAGCTGGGCTACGCGGCTCGCGCGGCGGGCCAGTTCGACGTCGCCGAGGACGCCTTCAAGCGCTACGTGGCGCTGTTGCCGAACGAGCCGAACCCGCACGACTCGTACGCCGAGTTCCTGATGAAGCGCGGCCGGTTCGACGAATCGATCGAGCAGTACCGGGCGGCGCTGGCGGCTGACCCGAGCTTCAACTTCTCGTACGTCGGCATCGCCAACGACCAGACGTTCATGGGGCAGGGAGACGCGGCGCGGGCGACCCTCCAGCAGATGTACGACGGCGCCCCGAACTACAACGTCCAGCGCACGGCCCTGTTGTGGAAGGCCGCCTCGTACCTCCACGAGGGGAACCGCGACGCCGCGATCCAGACCCTGACCGAGATGCGTGGTCTCGCGGAGCGGAACGACGACTGGCTGGCCGCCTCGGGCGACGACCAGACGATGGGTGACGCGTATCTGGGGACGGGCGATCCGGACGCAGCCGCGGAAAAATACGCCTCGGCCCTCGAGGCCGGGCAGAAGTCCGACGCGCCGCAGGGGATCAAGGACGCGATCGCGCGCAACGACGCCTACAACCGCGCCCGGGTCGCGCTGGCGAAAGGCGACGTGGCGGCGGCCAGGAAGGTGGCCGACGAGTACCACCGCCTCGTGACGGCCAAGAACGTCCCCTTCGAGCTGCGCCAGGATCACGAGCTGATGGGCCGGATCGCCCTCGCCGAGGGCGACTTCGACGCGGCGCTGGCGCACCTCGGACAGGCCAGTCAGCAGGATCCGCGGGTGTTGCTGGCGATCGCCCAGGCCCACGAGGGCAAGGGCGATGACGCGGCGATGCGCCAGGCGGCGAAGGCGGCCGCCGATTTCAACCAGCTCAACTTCAACTACTCGTTCGTCCGCGGCTCGGCGCGGGAGATGCTCGACCAGGGCTGAGCCGGGACCGTTTCTGCTCCAAAGGCGCGGCGTGGGACTCGGGGTCTCGCGCCGCGTCGTCGTTCGGGCCCGCGAGCCCGGCCCTCAGTCGACTCCCAGCCGGCGGCCGGGCAACAACGCGGCCAGGTGACGCCGGTAGCGGAAGCCCCACACGAGCGTCATCGCGAGGTACGCGAGGGCGACTTCCAGCCGGAGCCGCGGGACGGCGAGCTGTAGGGCGAACGGCAGGAACAGGAGCAGAGCCTGCCACCAGCTCAGCTGGCGATCGCTGAGCATGATCACGGCGAACAGCGACTGGGCCGCCGTGAGGAAGATCTCGTGGCGCTGCTGGGTGTCGAGATCGATCGCCCCCACGTGCCCGGCAGAGATCGAGTACACCAGCGAGATCGTGCCGATCAACAGCGTCCACTGGTTGACCTTGGACGAGATCAGTGCGCCCAGCGCCATCGTCGCGTGACGGCGCATCGTCCACAGAGCGGCGATGATGAACTCGGGCGCCTCGGAGGCGATCGGCGCGATCCACTGGACGAGCAGGAACTCGTCGATGCCGAACTGCTTTCCGCTGGCGATCAGGGACTCGGCGAACGGCTCCGCGGCGAGGAAGATGACCCCTCCGGAGAAGGCGAACAGGAGCACGTTGCAGACCAGCCGGGAGCGCCGCGGCAGCCGGCTGACGAGGAGCGCCGGACCCACCAGCTCGGGCTCCTCGGTCGCCATGCCGCCGGTCCGCACCAGATACCAGACGAAGAGTCCTACCAGCACTACGATGTCGAGCCACCAGAAGCGACCCACCGCGGCCACGACGAAGGCGTACGCGGTGGCCAGCCCGAGGAACCGCACGGCGATCATGTCGCTTTCGGCCAGATACACCGTCCGGTGCCGCCAGCGCAGCCAGAACAGCCACACGACGAGCGGCCAGCCGGCGCCGACCAGCAGCCGGTTGGCGCCCGTCATGTTGGCCGCCGCGTAGTGCCCGTAGATCGGGTTCTCCGCCGCGCGCCAGGCGAAGTACAGGTCGACGGCGTACTCGGGCAGGATCGCGATCAGGGCCAGGATCGCCAGGGCCAGCGCCTGGCTGACCTCCATCTGCGCCACCTCGGCGGCCCACGACAGGAGGAACG
>CAZCZH010000215.1:946-4135 GCA_964502985.1 uncultured Gemmatimonadales bacterium | reverse complement strand
TGACGTCGTTGACGACGCGCGCGTCGAACGCCTGCGAGTCGGTCAGGACCGGGTGCGCCGGATCACCGACGTCGTACGTGCGGAGCTGGTTCGCCTGGTGCGTCCCCATGTACACGAACTCGTTCTGCGGCCACAGGTCGGAGGTGAACTGTTCTGCGTTGAGGCCATGGCCAAGGATGTGGATCTGGCCGCTCTCGGCCCGCGGCCGGGCCTCGATCGTGACCGTGTCGGTGCGCTCGCCGAGGGTCGCCAGCACGGTGTAGACCCCCGGCCGCTCGGCAACGAACGTGCCCTCGGGGTAGACCACGGCCCCGGCCTCGGACACCGTCCACGTGGGCCGCGCCGCGGGATCGTCCAGCGCGAGGGAGACCGCGTCTCCCGTCCGCACGGGCTCCGCCGGCACGCCGGTGATCGACCACTTGGACGGGGTCCGGACGACCTCGATTGTCCACCGACGTCGCGCCTCGTCGGCGACGAGCGTCAGGTTCGCCCGGCCCGGGCGCAGGGCTGTCAGCATCAGTCCGTCTACGGCGACGACCGTCGGGTCGCTGGACGCGAGCTGGATCTCCGGCTCGAGCTCCCAGCGATGCGTCGCGTCGATCCCGTCGACGTCCAGAGTTAGCCAGCTCCCCACCGCCAACCGGGAGGGGACATCGGTGGCAACGACCAGCGAGTCAATGCGCGGGCGCGACACCTCGACGTCGACCATCGCCAGGGCGCCGTCCGAGAACGCGGCGACCTGCTTGGTCCCCGCGGCCAGTGCATGGAACTCGCCGTCCGGCGTGACCCGGACGCGATCGCCGCCACCGTACCACGCCACCGGCGGGTCCGGGATCTCGCGTCCCTCGGCGTCGTAGACCCGAGCCACGAAGCGCTGGCGCTCGCCGGCGTCCAGCCTCGCGTCCCCGGGGACGATCTCGATGCGCGAGACGTCGGCCGCCGAGCCGAACGCGGCCACCTCCGGCCGCGGCGCGTCGGCGCGACCCTCGGGGATCAATTGGAGCGGCACGACGTCGCGCTCGCCGTTCTCCTCGATGAGCGCGAAGCCGCTGAACGCCTCGCCGTCCCGGATCGCCAGGAACGTGACGGTTCCGCCGGGGATCTCCAGGTCGATGACGGCCCGATCGGCCGTCAGGTGGCTCTCCTTCACCGCGACCATCGCTCCCTCCGGCGAGACGAGCCGATCGCCCTCGATGCGGAACTGTAGAGGCGGGGCGTTGACGCCGGGGCCCTGGGCGGTGTACGTCGTGAAGCCCGGCGGCGGGCCCTCGCCCTGGGCGCTGAGCGACGGAGCGCGCCCGGCGGCGAGGACGGAGACGGCGAGGAACGCGACGATGGAGCGCATCGAGAAACGTCCTTTCGAAGGGTGGCGATCGCTGGACTACAGGTCCTACGGAGATAGATCCCGGCCGGTTTCAGACGCGGAGAAAGTTGACCTTCGAGGTCGTGGCGGTCGACGACGCTCGATCGACGCCGGTCGGGCGATGCTGAGGGAGTGGGCCGCCGAAGATCTGCGCGTTCGCGTCCTGACCCGCCGCCGTTCCGGGGGCGCGCCTGGCCGACGGTGGCGGCAATCCGCTGCTGGACTGGCGCGAAAGGGCCACGGCGAGCTGTCTCGGAAGAGCGCCGCGTATTCGGCCGACGCCTTCCGGCGGTGCAAAGTGCGCCATCTCGCGCCCCTGTTCACGCGGCGGGACGGCACCGTCGTGTGGAACGCCGGACCCACGCAAACAGGCCGACCTGGAGCGCATGGGCTGGCGCGAGATGCAGAAGCTCGTGGCCGTCGCCTGACGACCACGAACCTCGGTTCAGTCCCCGACCGTCACGAAGTCGGACAGTTTGAGCACCGGCTTCACCACCCACTTGCCCGAGTTGCCGGCTTGGTGGACGAACGTCTGCGCCGCATCGAAGTCGACGGTCAGGACCGCGTCCGACAGCAGGCTCAGGTCGTCGAACCCCTGCAGCCCGACCTTGAAGCCCGACGTGTCGCAGCTCGGGCACTTGATCTCCCCGGTGGGCGTCAGGCCACCTGGAACGTCGGTGCCCTTCGTGGCCAGGACCTCGCCGCCTTCGGTCTCGATCGCCAGGCCTCCGATGACGATTCTGAGCTGAGCGTACTTCCCGGATGGGATGTCGACGCTCTGGATCAGGGTCATCGCCTGGGACGCGAGCGGCAGCACGTCGATCAGCCCCGTCGGCTGGTCGAGCAGGACCGTACGGCCGCCGGAGTCGGGCCCGCCCTGAAGGTAGACCTCGCGGATGTCGACCCACGCATGGACGAGATCGTTCGGGGCATCTGTGAGGAGAACGGTCACCGAGGACGTCGAAACTCCGCCACCCGGTCCGCCGGCGTCACCCGGCGTACCCCCCGGGCCGCCACCGTTCCCGGTCGAGCCGCTCGCCAGGGGTCCCGCCGGATCCGCGCCGCACGCCGTCAGCGCGACCGCCGCGATCCCAATCAGGCCCCACGACGTCGCCTTCCATCGTCTCATCGGTCTCCACCTTTCGGAGTCGAGGAAACCTTTCGGGGAGAGGACCGCTCTCCGGCGGCGGCCTGCGTACGGGGGAGTCTATTGTACCACACGATGCCGCCCCGGTTCCAGAGCGGACCGGCTCGCCAACGTTGCCCTGTACGTCGGCGCCGGGAGGTTCGTGGCGCTCGTGACGTGCGGGCCCCTCGAGCGGCTGATGGGGCGGGGAGTGACGCCAGAGCCGGAAGGCCGCCGGGGTTATGGTAACGGAAGGGGCCGGGATCATCGATCCCGGCCCCCCACCGCGCTTCCCTGCTGTCGTCGCCTACCGGTAGCGCAGGTTGTCGAACTTGACGGCCGATCCGTCGCCCGAGAAGAAGGCGGACCGGATGTAGGGGTCGGTCGCCTTCTTCCCCTTGCCCACGCAGACGTATTTGCCCTGATCGGCGCTGGAGCCGATCAGGGTCCCGTTTCCAGCGTAGGCGTAGATCTTGCCCTTCGGCGAGTTTCCTTTACTACCAGTCGGGAAGACCTTGATGCAGACCTCGCTCTGGTCCGAGCCGAAGCTCGTCCTGACCCACCCGTTCGACGAGCTGAAGCGCCCGTTGGTACCGCTCGCGCGGCCCAACGCCCTGGTAGAACAGCGGCACCTCCAGGTTCTCCAGCACCGTCAGTTCCTGAATCAGGTTGAACTCCTGGAACACGAAGCCCAGCTTCT
>CAZCZH010000215.1:0-936 GCA_964502985.1 uncultured Gemmatimonadales bacterium | reverse complement strand
GTTCGACGAGCTGAACGCGCCGGTCGTCGTGAAGATCGACTCGACGCGCGGCGGCGAGCCGTAGTTCCCCGCGTTCGGATCCGTGACGGCGAATACGCTCCCGTTACACGCCGACGACGCGGCGTATCCCGCCGTCTTGCAGAACGTGACGCCCAGGGACGAGTACGTCGCGTCGACGATCTCCCCGTTCTTCAGTGGCTTGTCGCTCGGGTCGCGGTCGAAGTTGATCACCTTGTAGGGCGTCGTGCACGTCACCGTGGCCGGTCCGGTCGGGCTGTCCGGATCCGACGTCGAGCTGCCGGCGTGCAGGCCGGTGGCATGGTACACCACCCCGACCTCGTGGTCGCCGTAGTCGAGGTCCGAGCCGCAGGTCAGAGTGAGGGTCGCCTGGCCGCTGGCGTTCGTGGTGAACGTTCCCTCCCATACGGCTCCATCGACCACGAAGTCCAGGATATCGCCCGCGCCGATCGGCGTCGGCGTGTAGGAGGTTCCGCCGATGTCCACTCCTGTCACCGCCGTCACCGTGGCCGTCAGGGTGGCCGATTGCAGGTCGGTCAGCGTGCTCGAGGCCGGCGTGATCCCGACCTTCGTGTCCGACTTCGGGTCGATCGGCCCGAACGGGGTGAACGCGGGGACGGAGCCGCCCAGCTTGCCCGGATTCGCGTACAGGGGAGTGACCTGGAACAGCGAGGCGAACTGTCCGAAGAAGCCCGCCGAGGAGGTCGCTGTCGTGCACGTCAGAGTGCCCGGGAACGGGGCCGGCGGCAGGATCTCGACGACCGCGTTCGCCGTCCCCTCGTTCTTCAGGTGCCCCACGCGCAGGCCTTCCTCGGGGACCGGAAGGACGCCTTGGACGTAGACCGCCACGGTGGCCGGGTTGCCGGCGAAGTTCGCCGGCTGTCCGTCGATACCGAGAACCTCGATGTCGGCCCAGTG
>CAZCZH010000214.1:0-4140 GCA_964502985.1 uncultured Gemmatimonadales bacterium | reverse complement strand
CTCGTTCATGTTCCGCTACCCCCACGAGCTCTCGGGCGGGCAGCGCCAGCGCGTGGGCGTGGCCCGCGCCCTGGCCGCGGATCCGCCGCTGCTCCTGCTCGACGAGCCGTTCGGCGCCCTCGATCCGCTGACGCGGGCCGAGCTGCAGGTCGAGTTCCGCGAACTGACGCAGCGCCTCGACAAGGCGGCCTTGTTCGTGACCCACGACCTGCGCGAGGCGCTGGCCGTCGGCGACCGCATCGGGCTTCTCGACGCCGGTCGACTGGAGGTCGTGGCCGACAGCGGGGCCTTCCTCGACAGCGGGCATCCGCTCGTCCAGGAGCTGGCGCATACGATCCGTCCGCCCGAGGCCCGCCGTGGGTGAGTTCCTGAGCTACGTCCTTCGGCACCGCGCCGAGATCGGTCACCTCCTCGCCCAGCACGTGGCGCTGGTCGCGATCTCGACCGGTGCGGCGATCACGCTGGGCATTCCGCTGGGCGTTCTGGCGACCCGCCACCGGCGACTCGAGCGCGCCGTCATCGGGGCGGCCAACGTCGTCCAGACGATCCCCAGCCTGGCCCTGTTCGGGTTCCTGATCCCGCTGCCGCTGCTGGGCGGGATCGGGGCGCGGACCGCGATCGTCGCCCTGACCCTGTACGCACTACTGCCCATCGTGCGCAACACGCACGCCGGGATCCGCGGCATCGATCCCGCACTGCGCGAGGCCGGGCGCGGGATGGGGATGACGGATCTCCAGCTGTTGACTCGCGTCGAGCTGCCACTCGCCTCGGGCGTCATCCTGGCCGGCGTGCGCGTGGCAACCGTCGTGTCGGTCGGGATCGCCACGATCGCCGCGGCGATCGGCGCCGGCGGGCTGGGAGTCTACATCTTCCAGGGACTGGCCATGGTCGACGATACGGTGATTCTCGCCGGCGCGGTGCCGGCGGCGCTCCTGGCCCTCGCCGCGGACGGCCTCCTGGGGCTGGCCGAGAGGCGGCTGACCCCGCCAGGATCGTCCGAGTCGTCGCGCGCAGGCGCCGTGTGAGGCGCGGCCTCGAAGCGCTGCTCGTCGGGCTGGTCGTGGCCGCCTGCGGGTCGTCGGACGCCGTCGTCGTGGCCTCCAAGAACTTCACCGAGCAGGACGTTCTCGGAGAGCTCGTGGCGCAGGAGCTCGAGGCCCGCGGGATTCCCGTCGAGCGGCGGTTGCACCTCGGGGGAACCTTCGTCTGTCACCAGGCCCTGGTCGACGGCCAGGTCGACGTCTACGTCGAGTACACCGGAACGGCCTACACGGCGATCCTCGAGCGTCCGCCGATCCACGACCCGGACTCGGTGTACGCCGCCGTGCGTCGCGCGTACGACCGGCGCTGGGATCTCGAGTGGACCGCCCCGCTGGGATTCGAGAACACGTTCGCCCTGGTCGTCCGCCGGGCCGACGCGGAGTCGCTCGGCCTGAAGACGATCGGCGACCTGGCGCGCGTCGCGCCGCGTCTGACGGCCGGGTTCGGGCCCGAATTCATGGCCCGCGAGGACGGCTACCCGGGTCTGCGACGGACGTACGGCCTGCGATTCGGGACGGTGCGCCAGATGGACCTCGGGCTGATGTACCGGGCCCTCGCCGAGCGGCGGATCGACGTCGCCGTCGGCAACTCGACCGACGGCCAGATCGTGGGCCTCGACCTGGTCGTCCTGGGGGACGATCGACGCTTCTTTCCGCCGTACCAGGCGGCGCCCGTCGCACGTCGCGAGACGCTCGAGCGGCGCCCCGCGGTCGGACGGGCCCTGGCGGCCCTGGCCGGCGCGCTGAGCGAAGACGAGATGCGCCGCCTGAACTACGAGGTCGCCGTCCGGGGAGACGATTACGCCGACGTCGTCCGCCGCTGGCGGGCGGCCCATCTCACGCCTGCGGGAGGAACGCCATGAACGCGAAGCTGCTCCACACGATGATGCGGGTCGAGGACCTCGAGCGGTCGGTCCGCTTCTACACCGAGGTCCTGGGACTTCGCGAGGAGCGCCGGGTGGTCCTCGACAGGGCCGACGCCACGCTGGCCTTCCTCGTCGACGAAGCCGGACACCACGCGATCGAGCTGACCTACAACCACGACGGGCGGAGCTACGACCTGGGGAATCAGTTCGGCCACTTCGCCTTCGCGGTGCCGAGCCTGGACCGGGCCCGGGACGAGCTGGCCGGGCAGGGGGTCGAGTTCAGCCGTGGACCGTACCAGGTCCGGGAGGGGGGCAACCGCATCGCCTTCATCCGCGATCCGGACGGGATCGAGATCGAGCTCGTCGAGCGCGCGGGATAGAGTCGCCTCGACCGGGGCGCACCAGTCCGGCCCGTTGCTCACCAGATCGGTCCTGTCTTATTTTGATCGTTTGCCGTTGACACGGGCCTTCCGGAGAGATCGTGGCCCGGTTTGGCCGCCACCCCTTTCGTCCGACCTGACGTCCCCATCCGGATCATGGACATGCGAGCTGAATCGGCATCGGCCGTGGAGTCGGCCTCCACGCAGGCGTCCCCGGGGGCCCGCGAGGTGGTCGTCGTCGGCGGCGGCATCTCGGGCCTCTCGGCGGCCCATCACCTGGCGCGGCGAGGGACCCGGGTCACGGTTCTCGAGGCGAGCCCGCGGTTCGGCGGCCTGGGAGCGACCTTCACCTGGGGGGACCGCGAGCTCGACCGGTTCTACCACGTCGTCCTGGGAACCGATCAGCATCTGATCGACCTGTGCCGGGAGCTGGGCATCGCCGACCGGCTGTACTGGCGGGAGGCCTCGCTGGGCTTCCTGTACGCCGGTCGGCTGTATCCGCTCGGCGGGCCGCTGGACCTGCTGCGCTTCGGCGCCGTCCCCGTCCGCGATCGGCTCCGGCTGGGGCTCACCGCGCTGTACGCGGCGCACGTCGCGCGCCCCGGTGGCCTGGACGACGTGACGGTCGAGCAGTGGCTGACCCGGCTCTCGGGGCGCCGCGCCTTCGATCGGCTGTGGCGGCCGCTGCTGGAGGCCAAGTTCGGCAATGCCTGGCGCCAGATCCCGGCCCTCTGGTACTGGGCCAGCTTCAACCGCGAGAAGGGGACCGGCAAGGAGGTCAAGGGCTATCCGCGGGGCGGCTACGCGGGGATCACCCGCGCGTTGGTCGAGGAGCTGCGGGGGCGCGGGGTCGAGCTGGCCAGCGAGAGCCCCGTCACGCGGCTCGACCTGGGGGAGGACGGCCGACCGGTCGTCGAGACGCGGGGTGAGTCGCGGACCTACGACCAGGCGCTGTGCACCGTGCCGCTGGTCCACCTGCGCGAGATGACCCGCGGCGGCGCCCTGGAGGCTCCGCTGGAGGCCACGGCGCACGACCTCGACTACCAGGGAGTGGTCAACGTCGTGGCGTTGTTGCGGCGCTCGCTGAGCCCCCACTACTGGATTCCGGTGGTCCAGAGCGGGGCGCCGTTCCAGGGTATCGTCGAGACGACGAGGGTCGTCGACCTGGAGGACACCGGCGGTCATCACCTGGTCTACCTGCTGAACTACGTCCACCGCACGGATCCCCTGTTCGAGCGCTCCGACGAGGACCTGCGCGCGGAATACCTGGCCGCGCTGTGGCGCCTGTTCCCCGATCTGAGCGCGTCGGACGTCGTCGACGCGCGGGTGTTCCGGGCGCCGTTCGTCGAGCCGCTGTACTCGCCGGGCTACGCGTCGCGCAAGCCGCCGGCCGAGCTCGTCCCCGGCCGGGTGTACCTGGCTACGACGACCCAGGTGTATCCCGACGTCACGTCGTGGAACAGCTCCGCGGGGCTGGCTCGCGAGGTGGCGGCACGAATGTTGCTAAATCCCAGCTCGCCAATCTCATCCTGAACGATCGCGGGAGAATCGCATGCCGACGGACCCCCTGCCTCTTCCCAGCGAACGCGACGCCAGCGGCCGCAGCCTGGGGGCGGAGGAGCTCGCCCTTCTGGGCGAGGTCATCGAATCGGGCATCCTGTTCGGGCCGAACGGGACCAAGGTCAAGCAATTCGAGAAGGAAACCGCCGAACTGCTCGGCGTGCCGCACGTGCGCGCCGTGTCCTCGGGCTCGGCCGCCGTCCACGTGGCGCTCGGGGCGCTCGACCTGGCGCCCGGCGGGGAGGTCGTCACGACTCCCATCACCGACATCGGGGGCATCGCGCCGATCCTGTT
>CAZCZH010000213.1:0-4179 GCA_964502985.1 uncultured Gemmatimonadales bacterium | reverse complement strand
CTTTGAGCACACCCATCGCGATGCGCGCGGCTTCGCCGGACCCGTCGGTAAGGAACAGGACCTGGGCCGGCAGGGCCGCGGATCGGAAGGGGAGTGGAGGGGGCGCGTGGTCGACCCCTCGGGTGGGACGCTCCGACCGTCCGCACCCCGCCTGGCCGAGCGACGCGACGAGCAGCGCCGCGGCGCCGAGAGGAAGTGGTAGCCGGAGCATGCTCACGATAAAATAGGAGCGGAGGTCTGGAATGCCAAAGACGAGGAGGATCCTCCTGGTGGTCGCCCTTGCGCTGACCGCGGGAGCCGTGGCGCGCCCGCTACGGGCCCAGGATCCGCGCCCCCTGGCGCCGATCCTCGCGCCCGCCGAAGGCACCCCAAGGGACGGCGTGGATAGCGACGGAGGGGTCGTTCCGCTACCCGAAGCGGGAAGCCGTTCGGCGGCCGCCGAGGGCGCCCGGGCGCGCGTGGTCTCGGTCCTGCCCGCGGCCTGGACGGACGTGGCGACCGCCTATCAGCCATTCTGGGTCGCCGTGCGACCGGTCAACGCGTTCGGTGTGGACCGCTGGAGCTCGTACTTCGGTGTCTCGGGAATGGTCCCGGCGCTTGCCCCGCATCCGTTCCTCGGTCCGTGGGGCCTGATGAGCTACGACGGCTGGATCTACGAGCGGTACCGCGCCATATGGACGCCGAGCGACGTCGAACCGCGGCTGGCCACGGCGGCCGATGCGCTGCGCCGCGGCGACCGGGCCCTGGCCGCGGGGGACCCGGCGGCAGCGGCGATGGCTTACGGTTTGGCGGTGCGCGCCGTGCCCGAGCTCCCGCTGGGATACCTCGGGCTGGGTGCGGCACGAGTCGCTGGCGACGACGAGGCCGGCGCGGCACGGGCCTTTCGCCAAGCCCTCGATCGCTATCCCAGCTGGCTGAGTCTCGACATCGACCTCTCCACTCTGCTCGGGCGAGACCGCATGCGGACCCTCCGGGGTCGGACAGCGGCCCGGGCCGCCCTGGGAAGCGCCGACGGGCGCTTCGTGGCGGGAGTCGTCGGTCTGTTCGGGGGCGACCCAGCCGCCGGCCGGCGCTGGCTCGAGGAGCTGCCCCCGGATCGGTACACGGAGCAGCTCCTGTCTCGAGGACCGCGCTGACTCTCTGATCGAGGAACCGCGTTTCCGTAGAATGGTACGCGGTTTGCATACTCAGAGGGCCATGACGACGCTGAGCAGGATCTCCACGGCCCGGGGGACTCCCCCCAGTGAGCCCGCCCCGCCTTCCTCCGCCTACTGGGAAGTCGGAGGCCACCCGAACTTCCTGCTCAGCGTCGACGAGCGCGTCATCGCTGCCCGCGAGATGCTGACACAGATCGCAGACACGTCGCTGACGGTCCTCCTGTGCGGCGAGCGTGGGGTCGGCAAGGAGGTACTCGCGCGGGGAATACACGACCTGTCGAGCCGCGTCGAGGAGCCGTACGTCGCGCTCAACGCCTACGCGGTGCCCAAGTCGGCGCTGGCGCGAGAGCTGTTCGGTGGGACGGGGGGCGGCAAATTGGCCGCCGTCGAGGGCGGAACTCTCTACATCCACGGTCTGGAGCTGCTTCCCGACGATGTCCAGATGCGACTCGTCGAATGGAAACGCCAGGCGACGCGGGAAGGCGAACTCGACCCCCGGCTGGTCCTGAGCTGCGAACAGCCCTCGCTGCAGAGCGATGCGCTGGAGCAGCTCGAGCGTGTATGGGCGGCCGTCGGCGGGGCGGTGAAGATCGACATCCCACCGCTGCGCGATCGACCCGAGGACGTGCCCCTGCTCGCCAATCACATCCTGCAGAAGTACGGTAGCTTCTACAACTCGCGGATCCGCGTCCTGCGATCGAGCTTCGTGCGCTTCCTACAGGGCTATCGCTGGCCGGGCAACTCGCGGGAGCTGGAGCGCGTCGTCCGCCGGTTCCTCGTCATCGAGGACGAGGAAGCGATTCGCGAGGAGCTGGGTAGCAAGCGCGGCGACCCGTCGGGCTTCGAGGAACTGGTCGACGAGCTGGTGGACTCCGGCTTGCCGCTAAAGCAGATGGTCGCCCGGGCCACGGCGCGTGTCGAGGCCAAGGCGATCGAGCGGGCCCTGGCGGAGGCGAAGTGGAACAAGAAGCGCGCGGCCGCCGACCTCGGCATCAGCTACAAGTCCCTCCTGAACAAGGTCAAGCAGTACGAAATCGAAGGCTGATCGGGCGGTTCTTCGCGCCTGATCGGCACGCGGCTCGTGGTAGATTGCCACCGGCGTCGCAAAATACCCCGCGCCGGGTGCCTAAGTGCAAGTGGCACAGTGCCCTGCGCGCCGGATTCACGGCCCGGCCAATGGCCTCTCGGGGCGATTCGGACGAACTCCCGTTTCCACACCGGTGGCAACCACTTTCCGTGTCCGCGGACTCCGCACGCGGTGAATGGAGCGTCGCTTCCCGTCACCCCTCGCCGGCTTCCGCCTGACGGTCGATCCAACCGGAAAACCCGTCCTCGCCCGATCAGCCGAGGTCGGGCCCCCGCCAGGTCGTGGTACGCAGGCTGCGACTAGGAAAAGCGAAACGGCATGACCCCCACGAACCTCTCTGACAAGAGGACACGCATGACCGAAGGAACCCTGACCGCGAAGGCAAAGAACGAAGCCGCGGGCGTGGCCGCGCCCCGGCATTCGCTCCGCGCACTGCGGGGGGAGGACGGACAGGACCTCGCGGAGTACGCGATCCTCGTCGGTCTGATTGCGCTCGTGGTGGTGGGCGCTGTCACGCTGTTCGGCGGACAGCTCGTGGCGTTCTACGACGACATCGTCGCCACCTTGCCCTTCTGAGTGAACCGAAACGGCTCAAGCCGGGAGGAGAAAACCACGATGCTGACCCTCTGGAACGCTGTTTGGAACGACGACTCCGGTCAGGACCTGGCCGAGTACGCGTTGCTGATCGCGCTGATCGCGATCGTCGTCATCGGAGCGGTGACGCTCCTGGGGACGAACATCGAAGGCGTGTTCAACAACATCGCTGGCGCGCTCGGAGTCGGCGGCGGCAGCTAAGCCGACCGCGGGACGAGCCGCCACACACGGTCGGGGTCCGCTTCGGGGGAACGGGCCCCGACCACTTACTCCGGACGATTCGGAGATCACCCCCGGAACTCGGATTCATCGGAGATCAGGCCGAATGCTGCACACGGTACTCGACTGCGCTCTCGTAACGCTGGTCGCCTTGGCGGCGGCCTTCGACCTGAAAACGCGTCGCATCCCGAACGCGCTGACGGTGACCGGACTGCTCCTCGGTCTGGCTCTGCGCGCGTTTCTGGGGTGGTCCGCCCTGGGGGCGGGGCTGCTTGGAGCCCTGATCGCCCTGACCCTGACCACCCCACTGGTCCTCCTCGGGGGACTGGGAGGTGGAGACGCCAAGCTGCTGGCCGCCGTGGGCGGCTATCTCGGTATGTCCGCCTTGCCCACCGCCCTGCTAGCGACCGCGCTGGCGGGCGGAGTCATGGCGTTCGGGACGGTCCTCCTTCGCGGCGCGCTCGTCGAAACGCTAGCGCACTGCCGCGTCCTGGTCGGAAACCTGGTGCGAAACACCGTCGCTTCGGTTCCGTCCAGGCCGCTGAGGACTCTCGATACGCCGGGTTCGATCGCGATCCCCTACGGGGTGGCGATCGCCATCGGCGCGCTGGCAGGGGTGCTCGTATGAAGCGCGGAACGACCCTGAGCCGGATTCGGCGCTGCTCGGCGGGGCAATCTCTCGTCGAGATGGCGCTGGTCCTGCCGATTCTGCTGGGCCTGGTCATCGGAATCTTCGAGTTCGGGCGTGGCTGGAACGTGTACCAGGTGCTGACTAACGCGGCGCGCGAGGGGGCGCGGCGCGCGGTACTGCCGACCGGAACGGAGGCCGGCGCCCGCCAGACGGTGACCGACTATCTGAATACAGCCGGCCTGGACCCGACCGACGCCACGATCGTGATCACGGGCGTCGGGGGAGGGGTCGGAACGCCGACCAGTGTCCAGCTCAGCTACCCATATCAGTTCCAGTTCCTGGGTCCGATCGTCCAGTTCCTGGATCCAGACGACGGAAGTTTCCCGGGGTCGGTCACGCTGTCGACCTCGGTCGTGATGCGCAACGAGTAGCGGCGAGGGCCGCGCCAACCCGGAGGGAGAGAGATGAAACGCAAGCGTAGGAAGTGGATA
>CAZCZH010000212.1:0-4196 GCA_964502985.1 uncultured Gemmatimonadales bacterium | reverse complement strand
TGCCGCCCGACTTCGTGAGCAGCGGCGGCACGTAGCGCAGCACGTCGTCGGCGGTACAGTTCGACTTGCACTTGGGCTTCACCGTGCTGGGCGTGAACGTGAACGTGTTGCCCACCTCGTCGCTGGCCGGAGGCGCCGGGGGCGCCTCGGGAACTGGCTGATTCTCGGTGATCTCCGTCTCGGCGATCGTGATGTCCTCCTCGACGGGCTTTTCCGAGATGACCGGCGTGGCCGGGCGCGCGATCTCCTCGGGCGGCGGCGGGATCTTGATCTCGGGCGGGATGTCGATGACCTCGAGCTCCTCGGCCTTGGCCGCGAACCCACCGCCCCGCGGGGCGACGAGAAAGAAGATCAGCAGAGCGTGGACGCCGACCGCGACGAAGGTGAACAGCTTGAAGTACCGGGCGTACGCCGAGTGCAGGCGATTGCTCGCCGGCCCCGTGACGAGCTCGTCATTCCCGAAGTCCTTCTCGGCCATGCTCTCCTCTCCTCGCCTGGCTAGCGGCCCCGGCGCGACACTTCGCGCTCGAGGTTGGTGGTGAAGTTGACGCGCACGGCCCCCGCGTCGCGCAGCTCCTCCTGGACGTCGTTCACTACGTCGTACGGCACGTCAGTGTCGCCGCGGATCGCGACCACCAGGCGGGGATGCTCTGCGCGGATCGGCGCGATGACGTCGGACACCTGTGGGATGGGAACGTTCTGGTCGTTGATGTAGACCGCCCCGTTGCGCTCGACGTAGACGTTCTGGATGTCCTTCCGCTTCTCCGGGATCTTCTCCTGCGCCTGCGCCTCCGGAAGCTCGATCTTGCGCGGCTTCTCGGAACGGAAGGTCGTCGAGACCATGAAGAAGATCAGCAGCAGGAAGGCGATGTCGGCCAGCGACGACGAGGGGATCTCCCCCGACGCCTTGTGCTTCTTCTCGAAGCTTTTCGACCTCACCGCCATGGCTCATTCCCTCCTGCGCGCGAGTCTCCGGCTGGGGGCCCCGCAACCCGGCTTCCGTTTCCTACCCCGCGGGACATCATGGGTTCTGCGGGGGCGTCGACCGCTCGGTCGGCGGCGCGGTGGCGGAAGCGCGCTCGTACAGGACGTCCTGCAGCATCTGGACACCCTCGCGCATGTCCACGATCAGGCCGTCGATCTGGGACACGAACCAGTTGTGCGCGATGTTGACGGGGATGGCGATCGTCAGCCCGGCCGCCGTCGTGATCAGTGCCACCTTGATGCCGCCAGCGACCAGCGTGGCCTCGACCTCGCCCGCCTGGGCGATCGCACCGAAGGCGAGGATCATGCCCGCCACCGTTCCGAGGAATCCGAGCAATGGCGCCACGTTGGCGATCGTCGCCAGGACGACCAGCCCCTTCTCCAGGAACGCCATCTCGATCCGCCCCGCGTGGACGATCGCGCTCTCGGCGTGAGCCGCGTCGTCCTCCTCGTACAGGTGGAGACCCGTCAGGAGGATCGACGCCACCGGTCCGCGCGTGCTCGAGCACAGCCGGATGGCGTCGTCGAGCCGCCCCTGGGAGACCATCCGACGGACCTTCTCCAGCAGGACACCGGTTCGGACCTTGGCCATCTGGAGAGTGACGAACTTGGCGAGGATCACGGCGAGACCGAGGATGGAGCAGGCGAGGAGCGGCCACATGAACACGCCGCCGTCCCGGAACATCTGCAACAAGGTCACTCGTCACCTCGTCGGAAGGGCGTTTCGAGTCGCGAGCGAAGCGAGTTTATCCACCCCTCGGGGGGGTGTCAACCACACCCGCTCCGGGACGCCCGACGATGTTCTCCCAGCGCAGCTCCGGGGGAAACTTCCCCGTGTCCATGTACTGCTCGTACAACCGGGCCGTCAGCGTGTCGCCGGGATGCGTCTTGACCCACTGGAAGAGGAACGTCTTGGCCAGGATCTGATTGCCGATGGCGTCGGCCAGGCTGAGATAGCGCAGGAAGGCGCGCTGGTTGTCCGGGTCCACGCGAATGGCGCGGGTCAGGAACGTCATGGCCTGGCTCGTGTCGGCCGTCGACAAGGCCATCTCCCCGAGATCGATCCACAGGTCCGGCGAGACGGCACGCGGGTCCTTGCGGAAGTATTTCTGCAACAGCCGGTCCGCCACCTGGTAGTGCCCCGCCACGGCGGCGTTGTAGGCCGCGGTCTGAACGAGCTGGTCGTCGAGCCGCTCGCCCCGTTCGCGCTCGGCATTCTGCAGCACGCTGTCCAGGCGGTCGAACGACCCTGACACGGCGTACACGTTGATCAGGCTCGTCAGGTAGTCCTCGTCGGACGGCGCCCGCCCCAGAAGGCGGTGCCCGCGCTGCAGCATCTTGACGGCCAGATCCGTCTTCCCCTCGCGCGCCAGGGCTCCGGCGAGCTGGAGGAAGGTAGCCCCGTAGTTCCCGATCAGGGCGCGCGCGGTGCCGTCCTTGAACACGGACGGATCCATGAGGCCGGCGTAGCGGTAGATCTGGTTGAGCAGGGTCCGCGTCCGGGGCACGTCGATCCACGAGCTCTCGGGAGCCTGCATGGGCATCACCTGGCGTCCCTCGCGGGCCAGCCGGATCGACGGCTCGCGGTACAGTCGATCGACGATCCCCTGCCGAACGAGGTGCTCGTCGAGCCCGAGCTTGGCGTCCTCGGGAACCGTCACCGAGAAATAGATCGGGCGCACGCCGAGGTTCTTGCGGATGAGCTGCAGGACCGCCACGTCCTGGCGCCGCAGGATCGTGCTGCCGGGGATCGTGATCGGGATTCCGGCCACCTCGAAGGAGGACGAGTCCTGGACGACGTAGCCCGGCTGGTACAGCGGGTCCTCGGGCTGGCCGCTGTAGTCGATCAAGGTCTCGCTCGGTCGGGGGCCCGGCTCGACGCCGTACTTCGCCAGCGGGATCGAGGACATCTCGCGGGGCGGATCGCTGGCGGTGAACGCCTCGCCGTCGAGCTGCTTCAGGTACCAGGTCGTGTTGAGCAGGGCCAGGTTGACAACCGCCACGTCGCGCCGTACGCCCTCCACCTCCTGCAGGTACCACAGCGGAAACGTGTCGTTGTCGCCGTTCGTGACCAGGATGCCCCACGGCTCGACGGACTGCAGCAGGTTGTAGGCGAAGTCGCGCGGGATGTAGTTGTTCCCGCGGTCCGCTTCATGGTAGTTGAGGGCGAACACGACGGTCGGGAAAACGAGCAGGACGACGGCCGCGACGACTCCCCGGGCGCCGCGCAGGACGGGCCTGCCGGCGCGGCGCCAGGCCTCGCCGAACAGGGCGAAGATCCCGATCCCGGCCCACATCCCGATGAACACGTACGACACGACGAAGAAGTAGTCCCGCTCGCGGACCTCGCGCGGAAGGCCGGTCACGCCCGGCGCCTGGGTGTTCCCCAGCGGGAAGTTGAGGTACAGGATCAGACCCAGGGACGTCGTCAGAAAGACCAGCAGGAAGAACCACCACGTGCGGCGGTCGGCGCGGAAGTGGGTCGCCGAGCCCGCGATCGCCAGCAAGAACATGACGATCGACAGGCCGGGCAGGCCGAACTGCGCCGAGACGCGCGATTGGAACGGGCCGACCTGGCCGAAAAGGTAGTCGAAGTACAACGGGATCTGGTAGCGCAGGAAGCTGACCGATCGCGGCAAGACGGGCCGTACGTCGTACTGCTTGCGCGCCAGCACGGCCAGGAGCTCCTGCCACGAGGCGGGATTGGCTTCGTTGATCGCCGGATCGAGACCGGCCCGGATCTTGAGGAACAGGATGACCGACGCGCCGGCGACGAACAACCCGACGGCGGCCAGGAAGAAGCGCAGCGCCCCGGTGCGGGTCATCCACCATGCGGCACCCCCCAGCACGACCAGCCCGACTACGAGCATCGGCGCGTGGACCGGCGAGCCGCCGCTCACGATGCCGTCGATCGACACGCCCTTGAGGACCACCAGATACAGCCCGACCGCGCCGGCCACGAGGCTCAGCACGTACTCGCGGTGCGAGTCCCACGTGACCAGGATCGCGTACACCACGACGGCCGGCATGACGAGTAGGGCCATGAGGTGGTTGCCGACCGACAGGCCCATCAGGTACACGACCAGCAGGAGCAGATTCCAGTCCTTGCCCTCATGCAGGTGGTCGGCCCACCAGAACACGAGGAATGTGACCAGGGCGATCGTCATCAGGGCCACCGTATAGACCTCGGTCTCGGTCGAGTTGACCCACTG
>CAZCZH010000211.1:0-4226 GCA_964502985.1 uncultured Gemmatimonadales bacterium | reverse complement strand
GCCGTGCGCAGATCCTCGGCATGGTACGCGGAGCGCGCCGCGTCGACGCGCCGCGCCCCGTTGGGTCGACACAAGCGCTCGACGGCCTTGGCGTCTTCGGCGACGACCGGGGCGCGGCCGTCGAGTTCGATCAACAGGAGTGCCGCGACGTCCGGCGGCAGGCCGAGGCGGGTGAAGGACTCCACCGCCCGCAGCGTGACGTCGTCGAGGAACTCGAGCGAGGCGGGCACGATGCGCGCGTCGACGATCGCCGCAACGGCCTCTCCAGCCGCGCCCATGGAGTCGAACGTCGCGAGCAGAGTGCACGAGGTCTCCGGCCGCGATACGAGCCGCAGCAGGATGCGGGTGAACACGGCGAGCGTTCCCTCGCTCCCCACCAGCAGGTCTTTGAGGTTGTAGCCGGCGACATCCTTGACGGCCTTGCCACCGAGGCGGATCCATTCGCCCGTCGGCAGGACGGCCTCCAGGCCAAGCACGTAGTCCTTCGTGACGCCGTACTTGAGACCCCGCAGGCCGCCCGCGTTCTCGGCCACGTTGCCGCCCAGCGTGCAGACCCGCATCGATCCCGGATCCGGAGGATAGAACAGCCCGACCGACTCGACGGCCTGGTGCAGGTCGGCGGTCACGACGCCGGGCTGGACCCAGGCCGTGAGATTCGCCGAATCGACCTCCTCGACCCGGTTCCATTCGGGGAACAGAAGGACCACGCTTGAGGGAGTCGGGACGGCACCACCTGAAAGGCCCGTGCCGGCGCCGCGCGGGACGATGGCGAACCCCTCGTCGTTGGCCAGCCGCACGACGGCCGAGACCTGCTCTGCGTCGCGCGGGACGACGACCGCGTCGGGCACCTCGCGCAGGAGCGGCGTCGCGTCACTGGCGTATGTCAGCAGATCCTCGCGCGCGGTCAGGACGCGGTCGCCGGACGTCGCTTCGCGGAGGCCTTGCAGTGCGCGGCGGGTGAGCATCGGCAGGACTATAACCGTCGCCGGTCGAGCGCGGCCACCGAGGCCGCGGGCTTGGAGCGCGATCCGGCGAGCGACTATCTTCCTCGCCATGTCGCGCATCCGGACTCCCGCCGCACCGCTCCTCGCGCTCTCCCTGGCTGCGCTAATCGTCGCCGGCTGCAGTCAGCGGGCGACGCCCGAGGACGAGTACGCCCGGACCCCGGACGATCGACCGACGCTGCCGGCCAGCGCCGCGCCGCCGGCCCTCGTCCAGGGGCCCGGCGCGATGACGCCGGGCGGGGCGTCCGCGGGCGCGGGCGCCGAAGCCGACGAGAGCGCCGACGTGCGCGGGACCATCGCCCTCGCCGACGGCGCGGCACCCCCGCCGTCCGGAGTGCTGTTCCTGTTCGTCCGGGCCGTGGGCCAGACGAGCGGCCCGCCCTTGGCCGTCCAGCGGTTGGCGGTGGGCTCGTTCCCGCTGCCCTTCGAGATCGGCCCGGGTGACGCGATGATCCCCGGCACGACCTTTCCCGAGCAGATCACCGTCGAAGCCCGCATCGACGCCGACGGAAACGCCATGAGCCGGGGTCCAGGCGATCTGTCCGCGCGCAGCCAGCCGATCGCACCCGGCTCGGAGGGCGTCCAGCTCGTCCTCGCGCCCGGCTGAGCGCCCCGCCCCCGACCGCGTGATCACGCGTCGGACCGCCGCCGGGCTGATCTGCGTGCGGCAGCTCGACCACGCTGCCCTCGCGGGACGCCTCGACGAACGCTGGCGCCCCGAGCCGGGGGCTCCCCCGTCGCCCTCCGTCCAGCTGGCGGTAGCCCGGCACGACGCGGGCTGGCCCGAGCTGGATGACGAGCCGCGGCTCGATCCACGGACCGGCCAGCCGCTCACCTACCGCACCCACGAAAGGGCCGACGCGCTGGCCGTCGCCGAGCGCTCGGTGGAGCGCGTGGCGGCCCGCGACCCCTACGCCGGCTGGCTCGTCAGCCGGCACTTCGCCTCGTTCTACGTGGACGCGGACGATCGGGCCTCGCGGACCTGGACGGCTCGACAGGACGTGCGTCGCGCAGCTCTCCTCTCGGCGGCATCTGGAGGCGCGGATGGTGCTCCGGACGAAGCCGACCGCGAGTCGCACCTCGACCGCCTCCAGCTCCTGGACGCTCTGTCGCTGGCTCTCTGTCACGACTGGGCGGAGTGGGAGGGACGTCCCATGCGGCTTGGGCCCGGGGGTGCCGGGACCGTGCGCTTCGCCTACCGCGGCTGCGGCGGGTCCGCCCCACTCGCCACGACAGGTCGGGTGAGCCCGTGGCCGTTCGCGCCGGCGAGCGTCGGGGCGAGCGTGCCGGCCAGGATCCTGGCGGGCGTGCGCTGGGAGTCGGCCGACGAGCTCCGGTCGGCGTGGCTGGCAGCGCCCGTCGTCGAGGTCGTTGTCCGCCTCGTTCCAATGGCGCCCGTCGATCGGCCATCCGAGCGGGCGCTGGAGGGTGACCCGCCGGACGGGTAATTTCCATCCGATGATCGTCGCCGCCGAGACCGCCGCCTGGCGCGCCGCCCGCCGCGGTGCCGCCCTGTTCGAGCTGTCGGACTCGGCCCTGGTCGAGTTGACCGGCGCCGAACGCGCCGCGTGGCTCAACGAGCTCGTGACCAACAAGGTCGACGATCTCGCGTCCGGGAGAGGCGCGCGGGCCTTCTTCCTCAACCCGACCAAGGGGCGCGTCGAGGCCGATGTCCTGATCGCCGCGACCGACGACGCGACGTGGCTCGAATGTCTGGGTGGCTGCGCCGCGCGGGTTCTCGAGCTCCTGCGCAAGTACTACTTCGGGCAGGAGGTCGAGATCGCCGACCGGACGGGCGAGTGGACGGTGCTCGCGCTGGAAGGTCCGCGGAGCGCGGCCGTCCTCGAATCGGTCGGCTCCGCGCCATCCGGGACCGATCCAGGAGACCACGCTGTCGTTCGCATCGCAGGGATCGAGGGACGCGCCATTCGCTGGGGCGACGTCGGTGAACCGGGGTTCCACCTGTGGCTGCCGTCCGGCGGGGGCGCTGAGGCACGCGGGGCCTTGCTCGAAGCCGGTGCCGAGCCCGGCGACCGGGAGACGTGGACGCTCCTCCAGATCGAGTCCGGCACGCCGGCCTACGGTCGCGAGCTGACGGACGAGACGATCCCATTGGAAGCGCCCGTCGGCGAAGCGATCCACCACGCCAAGGGTTGCTACCCGGGCCAGGAGGTCATCGCCCGGCTCCACGTGCGCGGCCGGCCGGCGAAGCACCTCAAGGGGCTCCGCCTGGACGATGGCCCACCGCTCGCCGCGGGCGCGCGGCTGGACGCGCCGGACAAGACCGGCGTGGCGACCGTGACGGCGAGCGCGCTCAGCCCCGAGCAGGGGCCGATCGCCCTGGCCTACGTCCACCGCGACTACTGCGCGCCGGGCACGAGCCTCGCGGCCGAAGACGGCCGGAGAGCCGAGGTCGTGGATCTGCCGTTTCGCGAGCCCGGCTCCTGAGCCGGCGCCGCGACACGCCGTGAAGAGGATCTATACGCGAACCGGAGACACGGGCGAGACGGGCCTGTTCGGTGGCGGCCGCGTCGCCAAGAGCGACCCTCGCGTGGCGGCGTACGGCGAGGTCGACGAGCTGAACGCGTGGCTCGGCGTGGCACGCGCCCACTGTGCCGACGGATCCATCGGGGAGGCTCTGGAGGCCGTGCAGCGGGACCTGTTCGTCGTGGGCGCGATCCTGGCCACGCCCGATCCGAAGAAGCGCCGCGGGGAGCGCTGGGAGCTGGCCGCGTCGCGGGTGGGCGAACTCGAGGCACGAATCGACGCGTGGGACGCCGAGCTCCCCGTCCTCGACGCCTTCATCCTGCCGGGGGGAACCCCGTGCGGGGCCTCCCTCCACGCCGCGCGGACCGTCTGCCGGCGCGCCGAGCGAGCGATCGTGGCCCTCGCCGCGGACGACCTGCCCGAAGCGCTCGTTCCGTACATGAACCGGCTCGGCGACTGGCTTTTCACCTGCGCGCGGGTGGCGAACGCGCGCCATGGGGCCGAGGAGATTCGCTGGTAGGCTGTTCGGCCGGCGACGCCCGGCATTAGGTTGAACGACGTGCTGCCCCGGCACTCAACTCACCACGACCGGGATCCGTGATGGCCGCTGCGCGTACGCTCGCCACCGTCCTGTTCACCGACATCGTCGGCTCGACCGAGCGCGCCGCCGGGATGGGCGACGAGGCCTGGCGCATGCTCCTCGAGCGACACCATGCCCTCGTCCGGCGCTGGCTC
>CAZCZH010000210.1:0-4260 GCA_964502985.1 uncultured Gemmatimonadales bacterium | reverse complement strand
CGAGCCAGTGGGCCGCTTCCTCGTGAAACGTCGCGCGTCGCTCGGCCGCACGCGTCTCGGGGAGGTCGCCTTCCCGGCTCAGCCGGATCAACGCGCGATCGACCTCGACGAGCGTCAGATCCGAGGCGATGACGAGCGGGGCCTCTTCCAGAGCGACCCGAACCTCGTCGGCGGGGGACTCGCCGAGGAGCCACGCCAGGACGGCGCTCGACTCGGCGTACACGTTCCGGGGGTCCGCCTCGTTCACCCGCGATCCTCGTCGACGAGGCGCCTCGCCGTCCCGTCGGGGACCAGTCGCGACAGGCGCGGCACGCGGCCCTCCCGCGGCTGGCGGGGGAGACTCGCCATGCCGCGGCGCGCCAGGTCGAGCGCTTCGGGCGGGAGGTCGGTCCGCACCGAGGTCGCGTCCGGCGGCCCGAGGCGGGCGATCACCTCGCCCCGGTCGGTGACGAGCACGGACTCGCCGGCCCGCACCAGGCGCAGGTACTCGCTCAGCTTGTTCTTGAGCTCGCGGATCCCGACGGCACGCATGGTCCCATTGTAGCCTCTAGTAGCTACATCGTCAATCGTCGTCGCGCCCGACCAGGAGCCAGGTCGACATCCGGCCGCGGCCCTTGATCTCGATCTCGCCGCGTGGCTCGAGCCGGTAGCGATCGGCCAGCCGGCGGGCGACCCCGTCGGTGACCTGGATCCGGCCGGTCAGCCCGTGCGACTCCATGCGGCTCGCCGTCGTCACCGCGTCGCCCCACAGGTCGAAAATGAACTTCCGCTCGCCGATCACCCCGGCCACGACGGGCCCGGTCGCGACGCCGAGGCGGACGGCGAGCGGCGGCATGTCGGGGCCGGGCGCGGCCGCCCAGTCGCGGATCGCCAGCGCGGCGTCGGCGATCGCCTCCAGGTGGTCGGCGCGCGGCTCGGGGACGCCGGCCACGGCCATGTACGCGTCGCCGATCGTCTTGATCTTCTCCAGCCGGAACCGGTCGCCGATCCGGTCGAACTCGGTGAACACGCCGTTCAGGAACGCGACCAGCTCCTCGGGCGGCAGGGTCGTCGACATGCGCGTGAAGCCGACCAGGTCGGCGAACAGGATCGACACCTCGTCGTAGTGGTCGGCGATCGGCTCCTGGGAGTTCTTGAGCCGCTCGGCGATCGGCCCGGGCAGGATGTTCCTGAGCAGCCGCTCGGAGCGGGCGCGCTCGGCCTCGATCCGCCGCTCGTCGAGGAACGAGCGCCGCGCGGCCCGCTCCAGGGCGTACGCCGCGAGGAGCCCCAGCGCCGCGGCCGACGTGAACAGGAACAGCGCCGGCACGATCTGCACGGCGCCGAGCCCGATCAACGGGGCCGTCACCAGGTACATCGCGACGATCACGGCCACGGTCGCGATCAGGAACGGCATCCGAAGCCTGAGCAGCGTGCACGTCCCGAGGATCACGAGGCCGATCCCGTCCTGGTACAGGACGGCCCCCAGAAACTCCGGGGCCACGGCCTGCATGGCGAGGAGCGATCCGGCCGACACGAGCGAGCCGGCCAGCCCGAGCCAGCCGCGCAGGCGATCGTACAGCGGGCTGAAGGCGATCGCCGTGAGGACCAGGAGGATGACGATCGTCACGCCGCGGATGACGAGCAGGGTCCCGAGCCGATCGGGAACCAGGAACACGTCGAGCGTGGCATATCCCGCGAACAGGGCCGCCACGAGCAGGAAAGTGGCGCGCGCCGGTTTCCGCGCCGTCTCGAGGTAGGCGGCGAGGAACAGCCGCTCGAGGCGCGGGTCGTCGAACGCGAGCTTGAAGTGACGCCTCATTTCTTCCTCTTCATCGCCGATTCCACCACCGGGCCGGCGCTGGGTACCCAAGCGAGAAATCCTGTTTCTATGCATAGAAACACGAGTCCGCCGCGGAGAGATCATCCACCCTGGCTCGTCTCGACCGCGCGGGGCGTCACGCGATCTCACCGCCGGCCGAGCGCGCGAGAGCGACCGGAAGATCGGCCAGGAGGCGGGCCAGGGGGAGGGCGCGGCCGGTCGCCTCGATCTCGGCGCCCGTCAGGGCGTCACGCCACCGCGCGGGGGCATCGTCGGGAAGGACGACGGCCGCGTCGGCCCAGGTCCCGGCCCCGAGGGGCCAGGCGCCGGGCGCGACGAGGCCCGTCGTCAGCCGGGGCGCGACGGTGATCGCCCACTCGGCCGCGTGGCGCCGGGCGAACGCGACGACGTGGCGCGTGTAGCGCGCCGGACGGACCTCGAGCGGCACGTACGCGCCGGCGGCGAAGAGCTCTGGCCGGGCGCGGCGGAACCCGAGCCCGCGGCTCGTCACGAGGAGCTTGATCCGGCCGTCCCGCCACGCGTCGCGGAGCTCCGCCGGGGGCGCGCCGTCCAGCGAGTCGAGCGCCGCGCGGCGCGCCTCCCAGTCGACCGGGCGCCGGTTGTCGGGGTCGACCAGCGACAGGTCCCACGTCTCCGAGCCGCGGTACACGTCCGGGACGCCGGGCGCGGCGAGCTTGACGACGAGCTGCGACAGCGCGTTCAGCATCCCGTGCCACGCGACGTCCGCCTGGAGCGCGAGGAACTCCGTGCGGAACGGCGAATCGCGCGCCGGGTCGAGGATCCGCCGGGCGAAGGCGACCACCGCGTCCTCGTACGCCGGCTCGGGGTCGCGCCAGGAGGAGTGGACCTTGGCCTCGCGGATCGCCTTCGGCAGGTGGGCGTCCAGCCGGTCGAGGAACGCGGCCTCGCCGGCCGGGTCGAGGGGCCACACGCCGAGGAGCGTCTGGTACAGGTAGATCTCGCGGTTGGCGCTGGGGGCGTCGGCCTCCTTCGCCTCGGCGTTCCACTCGATCCACCGCCCCAGCGCCGCCGCCCAGCGGTCGGGCATCTCGGACAGGACCGCGATCCGGGCGCGGACGTCCTCCGAGCGCTTGGTGTCGTGGGTCGAGGTCGCGTTCATCGAGCCCGGCCACGACGCCTGCCGCGCGGCGAGGAAGCGGTGGAGCTCCTCCGGCGTCACGGCGCCCGCGCCGGGCTCGGAGCCGACCTCGTTCAGCGAGATCAGCGCGTTGTACAGGTAGAACGCCGTGTCCTCGCCGCCCTTGGCCATGACGGCGCCCGTCCACTGCTGCCAGCGGGCGACGAAGTCGAGCCGCTCGTCGGCGGCGGCGGGCTGCTCGAGGTCCGTCCACGGCGGCCCGGCCGCGCGGACGGTCAGGATCCCCTCCACGACGTCGAACACGACCGGATCGAGATCGGCCGCCCGGCCGCGCGCCTCGGCGAGCGCCGCCGCCAGCGCGGCCAGGTCGTGGTCGTCCAGCCGGAGCCCGCGCACGTAGGTCCGGTAGACCGCCAGGCAGGCGGTCGTCACGAGGAGCGCCCGCGCCAGCTCGGGCTCGGTCAGGTCGCGCCCCCGCGGGTCGTTCCGCGCCAGCGGCACGAGCCGCCGGACGAGCGCGCCCAGGTCGGCCGGGAAGAGCCGCGTCGCGGCGCGCGCCTTCTCGTCGAACAGGACGTCGTCGAACGGCCCGGCGATCCCCGTCGCGTCGCGGTACGCGGCGACCAGGGCGTCGAACCCGTTGGGGTCGACGAGGACGCCGTTCACCATGCCGAGGAAGTCGTAGCCCGTGGTCCCCGCCGTGCGCCAGCCGTCGGGGAGCGTCTCGCCGGGCGCCAGCACCTTCTCGACGACGACGTAGGGGTCGTCGCCGAGCCGCGACAGCCGCTCGAGGTATTCGACCGGGTCGTACAGGCCGTCGACGTGGTCGACGCGGAGCCCGGTCACGGTCCCGTCCGCGACGAGTCGCGCCACAGCCTCGTGCATGGCGTCGAACGCGTCCGGCTCCTCGACCCGCACGCCGACCAGGTGGTCGATGTTGAAGAACCGGCGGTAGTCGATCGTCTCCGGGCCGGCCCGCCAGTGGGCGAGCCACCACGCCTGGTCGGCGAGGAGCCCGTCCAGCCGGTGCATCGCCTCGGGGTCCTCGGCCGAGCCGGCCAGCGAGGCGACGGCCGCGCCGACGTGGTCGCGGACCGCCGGGCTGTCATGGCACAGGGACCACAGCTCGGCTTCGAGCTCGGCCGCGCGGCGCGCGCGCTCCTCGCGCGCCCGGCGGTCGATCGCGTCCCGCGGCGGGAGCGACTCGAGCCCGGCGATCAGCCGCGTCAGCCGGAGCCGCGGCCCGACGTCCCGCACCCGGTCGGGCCACCCGGCGAACGTCAGGACGCGGTCCGCCGTCGCCGGGTCGATCGGCAGGACGTGGTCGAGATAGCGCACG
>CAZCZH010000209.1:0-4344 GCA_964502985.1 uncultured Gemmatimonadales bacterium | reverse complement strand
GCTACGAGGGTTTCCAGGCCGACGTCGCGCGAGAAGTCTCGGTCAGCGAGCTCGGCGACGAGACCCACTTCTCGGTCGGATGGGTCTTCTGACGCGCGGCCGCGCGGCGGTGTTGCTCCTGACCGTCGCCGGCCTCAGCGGGGCTTGTCGAGGGGGACCGGCGGACGAGGTTCTCGTCCTCCACACGGCCGACTCCTATGGCTACTTCGACGATTGCGGCTGCCGGGCGGATTCGACCGGCGGATTGGCGAAGCGCGCGTGGGTCATCGACTCGCTACGGCGAGTCGCCGACGCGCCGATCCTGCTCGTCGACGCGGGGGACTTCACGGGCGGTGACAACGCCTACGGCGGACTGCTGGGCGGCGTCATGATCGACGCCATGAAGCTCATGGGGTACGACGCGTTCACTTTCGGAGAGTGGGACTTCAACCAGGGCACCGCGTATCTGCGCGACGTGGTGGCAAGCTCGGGCATCGCGTGGGTCCACACGAACTACGACGTCGTCGGGCTCGAAGGTCTCGGCCAGCGGACCCTCGTCGTGGAGAAGGGCGGGCGCCGGATCGGGCTGATCGGGCTCTACAATCCCACCATCCTGCTCAATCCGTCGATGCGCGACAGCGTCGTCGTTCGCGATATCGTGGAGAGCGCGCAGGCCGCCGTCGCCGATCTGCGGCGCCAGGGCGTAGACGCCATCGTGGCGCTGAGCCATCTGTCGTACAGCGGAGACCGTGCACTGGCGTTTTACGTCGACGGGATCGATCTCGTGGTGAACGGTCATGGTGGCAAGAGCCTCGTCGAACCCGAGAAGGTGGCGGACGGGACGTGGATCGTGGCCAGCGGGGATCTCGGTCGCTATCTCGGTCGGGCCGACCTGCACTTCGCGCCGGGGGACTCGTCGGGCGTGAGCGGAGTGACCGGGGGGCTGATGGTGATGGAGCCTGGCTTGCCGGACGATCCACGCCTCAAGCCGCTGTTCGAGCGGTACGAGGAGGAGCGCAAGGCGCTCCTGAAGCGCGAGCTCGGAGCGCGCCGACCGGGCCCTCCCCAGCACGCCGAACCTCGCGGCGAGGATCGGAAGACGCGTCCGCTCGAACCCCCGCAGAGCTAAGAAGGAGGAGGGCATGGCGTTCGTGGCGAAGGAGATCTTCCTCACCCGTGGAGTCGGGCGGCACAAGGAAAAGCTGGCGAGTTTCGAGCTCGCGCTGCGGGACGCGAACATCGCCGAGTACAATATCGTGCGCGTTTCGAGCATCTTCCCACCCGGCTGCAAGCTAGTGTCGTCGAAGGACGGCGTGAAGAAGCTCGTCGCGGGACAAGTCCTGTTCACCGTTCTGGCCGAGACGGCGACGAACGAGCCACACCGGCTCGTGGTCTCGTCGATCGGCGTCGCGATTCCACGCGACACTAGCCAATATGGCTATCTGTCCGAGCACCACGCCTATGGCGAGACCGACAAGAACGCGGGCGACTACGCCGAGGACATCGCGGCCCAGATGCTGGCCACCGCGATGGGCGTCGATTTCGATGCGGAAGCGGCCTGGGACGCGCGTAAGGAGCAATGGAAGATCTCGAACGACATCGTCGTCACGCGCAACATCACGCAGTCGGCGATAGGCGACAAATCCGGTCTCTGGACGACGACCGTGGCCGCGGCCGTTCTCATCGACTGAGGTCTTCGAGGGCGATGGGGTCGTGAGCGAGTGGCCGAACTTCCTCGGGTTGACCGACGAGGACGCGCGGTACGACGACGCGCGCGGGGTCGTCGTGCCGGTGCCCTACGAGAGGACCGTCTCGTACGGTGGCGGAACGGCGAACGGGCCGCGGGCGATCCTCGAGGCATCGGCCTACGTCGAGCTTTACGACGAGGTCCTGCGGGAAGAGCCGTATCGGACCGGAGGAATCCACACGGCGCCTGCAGTCGAGGCGTCCAGTCAATCGCCCGAGGCGTTCATCGATCGACTCGAGCGAGTCGCCGCGGACCTCATCGCGGACGACAAATTCCCCCTGTTCCTCGGCGGAGAGCACGCCCTCTCCACGGGGCCGATCCGCGCCGCGCGTGCGGCCTTCGCCGATCTCTCCGTGCTGCAGCTCGACGCGCACGCCGACCTGCGGGACGCGTACCAGGGATCGCCCTGGTCCCATGCCTGCGTGATGCGCCGCGTGTTCGATCTCGGCGTGCCGGCCGTTCCCGTCGGGATCCGTGCCGTCGCGGTCGAGGAAGCGGAGTTCATCGAGGAGCAGGACTTTCCCGTCTTCTGGTCCCATCGGTTGGCCCACGGCGACGAGTGGATGGAAACCGCGCTGCAGGCCTTGACCGACACCGTATACGTCACGTTCGACGTGGACTACTTCGACCCCTCGCTGATGCCCTCGACCGGAACGCCCGAGCCGGGAGGCGGAGGGTGGCACGACTCGATGACGTTCCTGGCGAAGGTGTTCCGCGAGAAAAGGGTGGTCGGGATGGACGTCGTCGAGCTGGCCCCGATCGCCGGCCTCGCCTCGCCCGACTTCGTGGCGGCGCGACTGGTCCACCGCTGTCTGGGATACCGCTTCCATCGCTGGTGATCTACGAGAGACGGGCCCACCACGCATCGCGTGACGAGCCCGCTCTCCATCCGGCCGCCCGCTCCGGGGCGGCTGTCTCGATGCTTACTGGTCCTGGTGGTCCTTCACATCGACCTCACCCGACACGTCCCCATCCTCGTCGATCTTGACGTTCGCGTCCATCCCCTCGGGGTGCTCGATCACGACGGTGTCGGCGGGCTGGTCTTCGGTCGCCGCCGGCTGCTCGGCGGGCGGCGGGTTCTCCTCGGCGCCCTGATCGGAGCCGTATTCACCCTTGTTCTGGCAGGCCCCGAACGCTCCGGCGAGCGCGATCGCGAGTAGCGGAACGATCCAGCGCGGCGTCTTCATTGGAATGGCCTCCTCACGGGGTCACTTCCTTCGTAGTGAATGACAGACTCCGCTGAGGGTAATGGACCCCGGACCGAACATCAGTCAGATGCCTGACGACTCCGTTCGTGGTCGAACGGTCGTATCTTTCGGTGACCTACCGACCACCCCCGCCGGTGGAGGCGCTGGACGCGGTTCCCTGGGAACCCGCCTTGGCCGCCGTCTTGCCGCGTACCGGGGCGGTCTCCTCCATCGCCGGGCCACCGCCGTTCCAGATGACGCCGCCGATCATCCACTTGCCGTCGACCTTGTGGAACGACGCCGCCCACTGTTGCTTCACGTTGAAGGCCTTGCCGTCGGCCGTCTTGCCCGTCTGGGTGAAGACCCCGTGTCCGGTCGCCATGTCCCCTGACGAGCAGACGGAGAAGTCCTCGGGCTGGGTGTGGAACTGCAGGTCGGCCATGTCCATCCGCTTCTGGAGCGCCTCCTGGATCGCGGCTCGGCCCTCGATCCGGGGGCCGTCGGCGGGGAACCACATCGCGTCCTCGAGATACATCGCCGCGACCGCGGCCGCGTCCTTGTTGTTGAACGCCGTGTTATAGTCGTCGGTGAGGGCCCGCAGGGCATCCTTCTCGGCGGCGGGATCGACGGTGGTTGCGGCGGGCTCGGTGGTGGCGGCCGTCTCGTCGGCTGCCTTCTTCTTGCACCCGGCGACGACCACGAGCAGCGCCAGAATGAGGGAAAGGCGCAGGATCCGCATGGGGCATCGTCCTTTTTGGGGGGAAGCGGGAAGGTGATCGTTACCAATCGTACCTCCGACGCGGTCGGGTTGTCAAAGGCGGCGGCGCGGGCGACCGGGGGTTGACAGCCGGCTCGGGATATGCTAGAAATGCAGCAGATGCTAGAATTCCAGCAGATAACCCGCTTCCCGCCAGGGGGTGACTCCGTGTCCCGGCGATCGCATCTCGGCCTGAGCCCGCGCGAGCGGCAGATCATGGACGTCCTGTTCCGCCAGGGAGAAGCCTCCGTCGCCGAGGTGCTCGACGGCCTCGACGATCCGCCCAGCTACTCCGCCGTCCGGGCCACGCTCCGCGTCCTGGAGGAGAAGGGGGCCGTCACGCATCGCGAGGAGGGACGACGCTATCAGTATCGCCCGGCCGTCGATCCCGAGCGGGCGCGCCGGTCCGCCCTGCGCCACGTCGTCCGGACGTTCTTCGACGGCCAGGCCGAGCGGGCCGCGGTGGCGCTCCTCAAGATGTCCGATTCGGGATTGTCCGAGGAGGAGATCGACCGGCTGGCGGCGCGCATCGAGCACGCCCGCGAGGAGGGGAGGTGAGCGTGGAGTCCGCCCTGATCGATACCGCCTTCAAGGGTGCCGCGTTGCTGCTCGTCGTGTATGGCCGACCATCCGGGCGCGTTGACCGCGCGTCCCGCATCGGGACATCTTCACCA
>CAZCZH010000208.1:3760-4363 GCA_964502985.1 uncultured Gemmatimonadales bacterium | reverse complement strand
CGAAGACGCGGAACAGGGTGTCCTTGTCGGCCAGGTCGAGGGTGCCGTCGAAGTCGAGGTCGCCGCGCACCTCGGAGGCGTCGCGCGGGGAGAGGCAGCCGGTGTCCTGGCCGTCCACGAGCTGGTCGCCGTCGTTGTCGCGGCCGTCCTCGCAGGCGGCGATGGTCGTGAACACGCCCGAGGCCAGGTTCTGCGTGTTGCGGCGGTCGCGGCCGAAGCCCTGCCAGGGGATCGCGGACTCGTGGGGGCGGCCCGGCGTGTCCCACACGAAGAGCTTGCCCTCGCGGGTGGTCGCCACCACCTCGGAGCGCCCGTCGCCGTCGACATCGCCCACGGCCACGGACGCCAGCATCCAGCCGTGGGTGAACTTCGGGAAGCCCGGGACCTCGCTGCCGTCGGCCTGGAAGGCGCGCACGAGGTACGTCGCGCTGCCCGCGACGATGTCGGGCACGCCGTCGCCCGACACGTCGGCGAGGGCCGGGCTCGTGAGGAAGTGGAGGTCGTCCGCCGCGCGCGGGAAGGCGGGCAGGAGCGAGCCGTCCGTCGGCTCCCAGGCGGTGAGCTGGTGGTCGCTGAACTCCTGGCTGCCCGGCGCCGCGATGT
>CAZCZH010000208.1:0-3750 GCA_964502985.1 uncultured Gemmatimonadales bacterium | reverse complement strand
ACCTGGCGCAGCCCGATCGTGGGCGCGGCGTACTCGGGGAGGAAGTCGCCGTCGAGATCGCCGAAGGCGCCCGACCCGACGGCGCCGAAGAAGGGCGCGTCCCCGGAGCCGGCGGTGGGCGGCACGGCCGGGAACCCCGGGATGCCGGCGTCTTCGAACTCGTCGGGGAAGTCGATGGCGAGCGGCTGCGGGGCGCCGTTGATCGGGGGCAGCGTCGGCGTGCCGGTGGGATCGAACAGCAGCACCGGGCCCGCCGACGGGAAGATCGCCGTGGTGAGCACGCCGGAGCCGTCGATGTCCGCGAGCGCGGGGGCGCCGGGCGTGCCCTCGGCGACGGTGGGCAGGATCCCGGGCACGAGCAGCGGCACCTTCACGGGCCAGGTCGCCGGGGCGCCCCCCGCACTGTCCAGGAAGCTGCCGTCGTGGTTCACGGCGTAGAGCCGGCCGGCGGAGTCGAGGGAGAACTCGTCGAGATCGACCTGAGGAAGATTCGCCACGATCAGCAGGATCTGGAAGATGAGCGAGTTCGCGTCGAAGAGGTCCTGCTCGCCCCCGTAGCTCTCGTTCGTCCCGACCACGATCTCCGGGCTCCCGTCGCCGTCCATGTCTCCGATCGCCGGCGAGCTCACGATCTTGGCGAGGCGCTCGTTGGCGTTCGACCCGGGCAGCGGCGTGATCTTGTGGGTGACCGGGTCGACGGACACGCGGTCGGGGTCGGCGAGCTTCACGGGGAAGCCGGCGACGGGCGAGGCGTCCGGGTTCCAGGCGTAGAGATGGCCGTCGAACGCGCCCGCCACGATCTCGAGGTCGGGGTCGCCGTCGAGATCGACCAGCGTGGGAGACGAGAGGAAGCCCGGGTCGAGGTCGTTGAAGCGGTCGCGCAGGGAGGGGTCGGAGAAGGCGGGGTTCGTGTTCACGGGGAAGCCGGGAAGGAGGTTGCCGTCGCGGTCCCAGACGTAGACTCCGCCCTCGAAGCTCGAGGCGACGATCTCGGCCGCGCCGTCCCCGTCCAGGTCGTCCACCGCCACCGTGGCGACGAACGCCTCCCGCGGCCGCGGCACGGCGCCGGAGTCGAACGCCGGCGAGTCGTGCACGGGGATCAGCGCCGCCGACACCGGGAAGCCGGGCAGCGGCGCGCCGGTGGCGCCGTCGAGCGCGTGGACCAGGCCCGCGCCGTTGGCGTGCACGATGTCGAGGACGCCGTCGCCGTCCACGTCGGCGAGCTTCGGCGAGCTCTCGCCGGACCCGCCCAGGGTCAGCGGCGCGTACTCGAGCGTCGGGTCGGCGTCCACGGCGACGGTCCGGCGGTCCTCGCCGAGGTTGCCCCGCGTGTCGGTGACCTGGAGGCGCAGGGTCACGGCGTGGTCGTCCGGCTCCTGCACGCGCGCGGTCGGGTCGAAGCCGCAGTCGTCCGCCGTCGCGGCCGGGTCCCACATCGCGAGGGTCTGCTGCTCGATCGGCGCGTTGGAGCTGCCGTTCCCGAGCTCCACGAAGGAGGTGGGCTGCACGCCGCACCCCACCTGCACGCTCCAGTCGAAGCCGTTCGGATCGCGCACCGCCGCGGCCGAGCCCACGATCTCTACCATGGGCGTGTAGCCCGGGTGGACGACGTCGAACCAGGTGAGCCCCCCGGCGAGGTTCGCCTCGGGCGGGACGGTCTCCTCGGTGATCGTGAGGAGCGCGGCGCCGTCGGGGCGGCCGTAGCCCGTGTACTCGTCCCACCCGCTCTGGTCGGGAAAGTGCGACGAGCCGAAGAGGAAGCCCAGCATCGGGTTCGAGAGCAGCAGGTCGAGGTTCACGAGCTGGAAGATGTCGCCGGGCGGGAGCGCCGGGTCGGCCGAGTGGTCGATGTCGCGGGCGGAGCGGCGGAAGAGCTGGCGCACCTCCTCCGACGAGAAGGGCCGGTCGGAGCCGGGCGTGTGGGGCTGGAGCAGCCCGCGGTCCATCAGGTTCTTGCCCTCTGCGATCAGCAGCGAGGTGAGCCCGCCCGCGCGGCCGGTCGCCTCGGACGAGCACGCGTTGGAGCCGATCGCGACCCACGCCTTCCCACCGTGGTTGGTGCAGCCGTTCTGGAGATCGAAGCGCGGCGGGTCGGTGACCTCGACGAAGAGCCCGTCCTGGGGGCGCACCGAGTTCACCCAGATCATGTGGTCGTAGTTGGACGGGTAGTTGTGGTGGCGCGCCTGCTCGTCGGCGGCGCTCGCGATGATGGGGACGTCGTTCGCGTAGGCGTAGTCGACCGCCGCCTGGCCGAACGGGCTCGAGCTGAGGGTCCCGAGCGCCTCGGAGATGTACGATGCGCCGCGGTCGACCGCGTAGATCACCGCCTGGCCGAAGTCCGTGTCGGCGGCGACGAAGCTGTCGCCCACCTTGAGCGGCATGAAGCGCGAGGCGGGCGCGACGCCGGGCTGGCCCCCGCCGTTGTCGGCCTCGTTGACCTGGTCCGACGCCTCCCCGGTCCCGTGCCCGTAGTCGACGTCGTCGAAGGGATCGTTGTCGTCCTGGTGGAAGTCCCAGCCGCAGATGTCGTCCTCGTAGCCGTTGCCGTCGTCGTCGAAGCCGTCGGAGCAGATCAGGATCAGGTCCTGCGGGTCGAGGATGCCGTTCTGGTTGCCGTTCACGTCGGAGACGAGGCCGCCCGGGCACGGGGCGCCCAGGAAGTCGGCGACGTTGACCACCCCGTTGCCGTCGCAGTCGTAGCTCGGGCCGCAGCCGGGGGGGAGCGGCAGCTCGCCCGTGTTGAGGGCCGCCGTGCGCGCGAGGTCCGACGCGCTCCAGCGGATGCCGCTGTCGAGCACGGCGCCCACCACGTCCGGGCGGCCCGTGCTGATCTGCCAGGCCCCGACCACGTTGTTGCCGGCGAAGATCCCCGCGGCCGGCCCGGTCTGGATCTCCCCCTGGTAGAGCCAGGAGCTCCCGGAGGTGGGGTCGTTCGCGTTGAAATTGTAGTCGTTGGGGAGGACGCCCGGCGGCAGGAACAGGTACGCCTCGTAGTCGTCCGGCCCGGTGCAGGAGGGGTCCCCGAGGGCGCAGGAGGGGTCGCAGGCGGGCAGCGCGCAGGCCGGGTACGGGACGGCGGCGGACGCGGGCCCCGCGGAGGCCGCGAGACCACAGACGAGGACCGACCACAGCAGCCACCCGGAGCGCGCGCGCAACACGACCAACCTCGCCAGCAAGGGGGGGGCGGGGCCCATCCTACCACCGGAGCGACTCAGATGGCGATCGGAAGCTCCAGGTACTCGCGGTACACGAAATCCCGGTGCTCGAGCAGGATCGGGTCGAGCGCCTTCTCGGTCTCCGGGTCCATCTGGGAGAAGGCCTTCCGCAGCATCTCCGGCATCGGGCACTGCTCCTCCGGGAGCGGCGATCCCATCACCATGAACGCGGCGGAGTAGAGGTCCAGCGCGGTCAGGCGGTCCCCCAGGTAGAAGCGGCTGCCGCGCTCGCGCTGCTCGTGGAGGCGGCGGGACAGGAGCCCCAGGACGTCCCGCACGCGCCGGCGGTCCTCGTCGGCCTGCTCGGGCCGGAATCCGTACTTCGGGCCGAGGTACTGCGCCACCGGGACGGGGAAGCCGATCTTCCCCTCGGTCTCGAGCGAGTCGTGCACGCCCGCCAGGCGCCGGCACCAGCCGAGCCCCATCTCGCCGCAGATCTCGTGGGCGTAGCCCATGAGCAGCGCCCGCTCGGTGGGATCGTCCGGCACGAGGGGCGTCTCGGGCGCGAGGCGCTCCGCGAGCAGCAGGATCTCGG
>CAZCZH010000207.1:902-4393 GCA_964502985.1 uncultured Gemmatimonadales bacterium | reverse complement strand
CCGGGAATCCAGATATAGGCGAAGTTGGTCCGCGCGTAGGGCGGGATCTCATGAACCTCGACCTCGCCCGACAGGAGGCTCCCGATCCCGTGGTCAGACACGAATCTCCTCAGGTCGTCGATAAGGCCGGCGGCGGTGGACACGATCGTACCTCGCTCGGCGCGGTCCGCGCCGAGCGTCTCGAACGCGGCCCGGACGCCTTGCCCCGGGGCGATCTCCTCGGCGAGCTCGGCGGCCAGGCCCTGCAGCCGCGCCAGCTCGTCCCGGGCGACGGACTCCAGCCGCTCGGCCGGCAGATCGACGCCCGACAGGATCGCGTTCATGCGGCGATACCGTTCGGATCCCAGGGCGTATTTCCCGCAAGCCTCGGGCAGGACGTCGCGCTCCAGATGCGCGACGTATCCTTCGATCGCCAGGACCGCCTCGTCGCGCGCCCGGCCGAAGCGCGCCTGAAGCTCCTCGTCCTCGACGGACGCCAAGGCTCGCGGGAGATCCTCCCGCAGGTAGCCCGGCCAGCCGCCGAAGACGACGAGGGCCGTTTCGACGAACGGGCGGGGCGGGTCGGCGACGTTCTCCCGCGCCGCGGCGACGAGGTCGGGAAAGCGTTCGAGCCGGGCCACCAGGGACCGCATGCGGTCGTCCAGCGGCGCGTAGTCGAGCATGAGCAGCAGCGACAGGTCCATCTGATGAGCGTAGAAACACGGATCGGCGCGCCACGTGCCGACCTCCTCGAGCCAGAACCGGTCGCCACGGATCTCGCGCAGAATCAGATCCCGATCCAGCCGCTGGTCCGGATCCAGCGTCGTCGAATCGAGAGCCCCCAAGCGCTCCTCGAGGCCGATCATCTCCGACAGGTAATGGGCGATCGCCGGCGCGTCGCGCGAGCCGAGCCGCGGATCGTACTCGTGGAGCCCGGCCTGGGCGGCGGCAGTGGGATAGAAGTCGAACCAGCGTTCGAAGAACGCGTCAACCAGCCCCTCGAAGGGGTCGGTCCGGTCGGACGCGATTCGGTGGCGGGCGGCGCGGGGGCGCGACATGAAGGTCGTCCAACCTAGCACCTCCGACCTATATTCGCCCCTCGTGAATCCCTTCGAGCCGGACGACGACGCCCTTACGTTCTGCGACCAGTGCGGTTGGCTGCAGCCCGGCGTGCGCGCCGAGTGCGAGCGGTGCGGGGTTCCGCTGGACCGCAGCGTGTATGATCCGTTCGTGGCGATCCACCAGAACGCGGCCGTCGTGCGGCAGGCGATCCGTGGACGCGTCAAGCCGTCGCGTTTCGGCAAGCTCGCTTTGATCGGGCTGGGGATCCTCTATCTCGGCTACTCGGTCTCCTTCCTGCCGTCGCTCCTCGACGGCCCGACGTCGCTCGTGGCGGTCCTCATGATCGCCCTCGACCTGGCGATCGCGTTCCTCGTTCTGTCGGCGTTCCACGGCATGCGGCAGCGCGACTCGTGGGACGAGTACCGCCGCTGGAGCTGAGCCGGCGCGGCCTGGTCGGGCCGGCCGAATCCGCGCCATGTGCACGCTGATCGCCTTCCACCGGGTATGGGACGAGTGGCCGCTCGTCGTGGCGACGAACCGTGACGAGGCGTACGACCGTCCGGCCAGCGGCCCGGCCTGGAGCGCGGAGGAACCGCGCGTGCTCGCGCCGCGTGATGAACGGGCCGGTGGCACGTGGATGGGAGCCAACGAGCGCGGCGTGTGGGTCGGTCTGACGAACCGGCGCTCCGGCTCGGCGGACCCGGCGCGCCGCTCGCGCGGACTGTTGTGCCGGGACCTGCTGGCGGAGCCCACGGCGCGCGCCGTGGCCCGCCGGCTGGAGGATCTCGAGGAGCGCACCAATCCGTTCAACCTGCTGGCCGCCGACGCGGACGCCATGTTCCTCGTCGAGCACGAGGGCGGCCGCTCGACGATCCGTCGGCTCGAGGCGGGCTGTCACCTGATCACCAATCGGCCGTTCGACCGGACGTCGGACGAGCCCAAGGCGCGGCGTGCGTGGGAGTGCCTGTACCGCGACGACGTGTGGCCCGCCCAGCGGACCGACCATCCGCCGGCGGATCTGGAGGCGCGCCTGATGAGGATCCTGGCGGACCACGGAAGGACGGGCCCCGACGCCGTGTGCCTCCATGGGGGAAGCTACGGGACGCGGAGCGCCGCCGTGTGGCGGCTCGGGCCCACCGGGAGCAGGGCCATCCGGTTGACGTACGCCGGCGGTCCGCCGTGCTCGACGGACGCCAGGCGGGTCGATCAGCTCGACTGAGGGCGGATCTTGCGGCGCACGATGGGTCGGGTCGGCGAGCGACGCGCGACCTCGCGGAAACCGGCCGCGCGGAACGTCGGCAGGACCCCGGTCCAGACGAAGGCGTCCGCCTGGCGGGCGGCGGGGTCCACCGGGTACCCTTCGACGCGGGTCGCGTCGTGCTCGGCCGCCAGGCGGACGGCCCCCTCCAGGAGAGCGCGCCCGAGACCCGTGCCGCGCTGGTCGCGGCGCACGAAGAAACAGGTCACCGACCACACCGGGGCGTCGTCGACCGGCGCCAGGACGCGCGAGCGCTCGAACCGCGGATACTCCTCGCGGGGCGCGATCGCGCACCACCCCGTGGGCTCCGCGTCGACGTACGCCAGGACGCCGGGCGGCGGGCCGGCCTCGACCAGCCGTCGCAGGGCGCGCCGGTTCGGTTCGCCCTTGCCCGCCTCGTACTCGGCCTTCGCCAGGCGCCAGTACATGCACCAGCAGCCGGCGCACGCGCCGCGCGGGCCGAACAGCCGCTCGAGGTCGGGCCAGCGCTCGATCGTCGCCGGGAGGACCTCGACGCTCCTCGCCGAGCGTGTCCTACGCGGCGGTCTCGCCCTCGTCATCCTCGATCTCGTAGTGGGTCACGCACGGCGCCATCTCGATCAGGAAGTCGTGGTCCCCGGGAAAATACACCGCGCGCTCGACATCGGGGCCGGCGAAGCGCCGCACCGCGTCCCACGACTCCCACAGGCTGAGGACGATGAACTCCGCGCGGTCCTCCTCGAAGCGATGCAGGATCCAGGCGTGGCGGTTGCCGGGGGTCGCGCGCAGCGCCTCGAGCCCCGTGCGTTCCATGTACGCGCGATACTCCTCCGCCCGGTGGGCGGGAGTCGTGCCGTGCCAGATGCGGGCGATCACTTCGAACCTCCTGGCTGAAGTCGATTCCCCGGCCGGGGGGCGGACGACCGACGCGGCGCGGCCGCCGCGCGCCGAGACGACCAGCGCGACGGCGACGACGATCGCCACCGAGGCCGCCACGATGCGCGCCGACAGGCGCTCGTCGGCCAGCGCCCAGCCTACGGCCAGGGCGATGACGGGATTGACGTAGGCGTAGCTCGACACGCGGGCCGGCGCCGACACGCCGAGCAGCCAGTGGTAGGCCGTGAATCCGACGATCGAGCCGCCGACGACGAGGTACGCGAGGGCAGCGACGGATGCCCCGCTGAGGGTCACCGGGTGCCACGCCAGGGCCTCC
>CAZCZH010000207.1:0-892 GCA_964502985.1 uncultured Gemmatimonadales bacterium | reverse complement strand
TCGCGCTGGCGGCCACGAGAAGCGCTCCGCCGGCCAGCATGGGGAGCGCCGCGGCGAGGGCCGGCGACTTCGGCCGGGGGCCCCGCCGGACGCGCAGCGATCCGACGACCCAGGCCACGGAGCCAGCCGTCAGCGCGGCTACCCCCAGGGGGTCGACGGCCCCCGCGGCGCCGGCCGGCAGGACCAGCGCCGCGACCGCGGCCAAGCCCAGGACGACTCCCGCCACGCCGCGCGCGGAGGGCCGCTCGCGGTTCGGCGGCAGCGCCGCCAGGAGCAGGGTCCACAGCGGGATCGTGGCGCACACCAGGGCCGCCACGCCGCTCGCGAGGCGCGTCTCGGACCACGCCAGCGCGCCGTGGCTGGCGAGGAACAGGAGCGCTCCGGCGACGACCGCGGCGCGCCACTCGGCGCGACTCGGCCGCGCCGCGCCGCGGAGCCGGGCGAAGACGTACAGCGCGCCTCCGGCGAAGGTGAAGCGGACACCGGCCAGCAGGAACGGCGGCATGGAGCCCAGGGCCACCTTGATCGCCAGGAAGGTCGTGCCCCAGATGCCGTAGATCGCGGCGAACGCCAGCACCAGCCGTGCCCGAGACGCCGCCCCGGAGCTAGACATCGTCGTCTCCGCCGTCCGTTCCCGCGCCGGCCCCCAGGGGCAGGCGTCCGGTCTCCTTCAGCGTCTCGAGCACGATCGTCGTGCGGGTCGAGCGCACGGACGGGATGGCCCCCAACCGTTCGCGGATCAGCCGCGCCAGATCCTCGGTGTCGGCCACGCGCACCTTCAGCAGGTAGCAGTCCTCGCCGGCCACGTGATGGATCTCCTGGACGGAGGGCAGCGCGGCGAGGATCGGGGCCCACCTCATCGTCCTTCTCCCCCTGCTGCTCCTCCCGCTGG
>CAZCZH010000206.1:0-4433 GCA_964502985.1 uncultured Gemmatimonadales bacterium | reverse complement strand
GCTGGTGACGGAACCGATCGAGCGCATCACGCCGACCGGGATCGCCACGGCCGACGGTCGGGAGCGAGGGGTCGACACGCTGATCCTGGCGACCGGCTTCGCGACGACGAAGTTCCTGTCCGCGATCGACGTCACCGGCCGCGGCGGGCTCGGGATCGCCGACGCCTGGAGCGACGGGGCCCAGGCGTACAAGGGCGTCACGACGGCGGGCTTCCCGAACCTGTTCATGCTCTACGGGCCGAACACCAACGCCGACTCGATCATCACCATGATCGAGTACCAGGTGGACCACGTGCTGCGTCAGGTCCAGCGCATCGCGACCGAGAACCTGGCCTGGATCGACGTGAAGCCCGGGCCCATGGCGGCGTACAACGACGCGCTCCAGCGGGAGCTCGAGGCCATCGAGATGTGGCAGTCGGGATGCATGGACTACTACCGCGCCCCGAGCGGGCGGATCGTCACGCAGTGGCCGCGCAGCATGCCCGCGCTGGAGCAGGCGCTCGCGGGTCTCGACGAGGATTGCTACGAGGTGGCCGAGCGGGCGCTCGAAGGCGCATCCGGCGGCTGATCGAACCCGAACGGAGCGAGGAGGAGCAGAGGCGATGGAGATCTCGGGAAGAGCGGCGGTGGTGGTCGGCGGGGCCTCGGGCATGGCGAAGGCCTCGGCCGAGATGCTGGCTCGGGAAGGGGCGCAGGTGTCCATCCTCGACCTTCCGACGTCGAAGGGGGCGGAGGTCGCAAAGGAGCTCGGCGGGAGCTTTCATCCGTGCGACGTCACCGACTTCGAGGGCACGGAGGCCGCGCTCTCGGCGGCGTGCGACGAGCTGGGAGCCCTCCATTTCGTGTGCAACACGGCGGGGGGCGGGATCGCCATGCGCACCCTGAGCAAGCAGGGGCCCCACCCGCTCGACGCCTTCCGGCGCGTCGTCGACCTCAACCTGGTCGCCACCTTCAACGTCGCGCGCCTGGCCGCGGCCCGGATGGCGCAGAACGAGCCCGACGAGAACGGCGAGCGCGGCGTGATCCTCAACACGGCCTCGATCGCCGCCTTCGAGGGCCAGATCGGCCAGGTGGCGTACACGGCGGCCAAGGCCGGGATCGCCGGGATGAGCCTGACCATGGCGCGCGACCTCGGCAGCCTCGGCATCCGCGTGATGGCGATCGCGCCGAGCCTGTTCGCGACCGGCCTCACCGAGCGGGTCCCGGAGGAGATGGCCGCGCAGCTCACCCGGGACGCGGCGTTCCCCAGGCGCATGGGGCGGCCCGAGGAGTTCGCGCGGGTCGCCCAGGCGATCTACGAGACGCCGATGCTGAACGGCGGGACGATCCGGCTGGACGGGGGCCAGCGGTTCGCGCCGAAGTAGAGCGATGTCCGAAGCCCGGCCCGTGAACGTCGTGATCGGTGCGGCCTCGGGGATGGGCGCCGCCGTCGCCGCGCAGCTCGCAGCACGCGGACCGCTCCTGCTCGCGGACCGCGATGCAGAGCGACTGGGCGAGGTCGCCGCCGGCCTCGGCGGCGACGTCGCCACGAAGGCCTGCGACGTCACCGTCGCGGCGGAGGTGGAGGCGCTCGGCGAGGCGGTCGCCCGCGTCGGCGCCCTGGTGGTCACGGCCGGGCTGTCGCCGTCGATGGCCGGCGGGCGGCGGATCTTCGAGGTGAACCTCCGGGGCCTCGAGCGGGTGGTGCGCGCCTTCGAGCCGGCGGCGGGCGAAGGCTCCGCCGCCGTGTGCTTCGGCTCGGTCGCCGGCCACCTGTTGCCGGTGTCCGACGACGTCGCCGCGATCCTGGACGACCCGCTCTCCGACTCGTTCTTCGACGACCTCGCCTCGAAGGGGTTCGACCCGGACCAGCCGCAGCTCGCCTACGCGCTGTCGAAGCACGGCGTGCAGCGGCTCGCGCGGCGCCACGCGCCGGCCTGGGGGGGCCGCGGAGCGCGGCTCGTGTCGCTGTCGCCTGGCATCGTCGACACGGGCATGGGTCGGCTCGAGGCGGAGAACCAGCCGGTGATGGCTCGGATGGTCGCGTCGAGCGCGCTCGGGCGGATGGGACGGGCCGAAGAGGTGGCGGCGGTGGCCGCGTTCCTCGTGTCCGACGCCGCGTCGTTCCTCACCGGAACCGACGTCCTGGTGGACGGCGGAGAGCTGGCCGCCCTGCGCCGGCCCGGGGGCGGCTAGAGGAGCGCCTCGAAGAGGCGCAGGTGGCGCCAGGCGAGATCGGGCGGGATGCCGCCCACCATGGGGTGCAGCACGGCGATGGCGAGGCCCTCCGCGGCCGAGAGCTCCGCCGCGTAGGCGTCCGGGGTCAGGATGCGGTACTGGCCATCGGCGCGGAGCTCGTCGATGCTGGCCCGGGGCTCGTACGTCGCCCGGACGTTCGCCGCCGCCTGCCAGGCGCCGTAGGCGTTCGTCTCGTGCAGGAAGTACGGGCCGAGCTCGGGCCAGGCGGACTCCGGATCCTCGGCGAGGATCACGACGTCTGCGTTCGCGGGCATTCCCGGGCCGGGATCCGGCTTCCCGAGCTTCAGGCACTCGTCGCGGTAGAACTGCCAGCACCCGGGCTCCGATGGAATGAACCCGTCCGCGATCCGCGCCGCCCGCCTCGCCGCCGCCTCCGACGTGCCGCCGAGCAGGATCGCCGGCCCGCCGTCCCGGGCGGGCCGCGGCCGGACGCGCACCGTGCGCCCGCGGAAGTCGAAGGGCTCTCCCGTCCAGGCGGCTCGCAGCGTGGCGACGGTCTCCCGCACCCGCGCCGGCCGTTCGGAGAGCGAGACGCCGAACATGTCGAACTCGTCCGCGACGTAGCCGCCGGCGATGGTCAGGTCCAGCCGCCCGCCGGAGAGGAGGTCGACGACGGCCGCGTCCTCGGCGAGGCGGAGCGGGTCGTGGAACGGCGCGATCAGGGCGTTGATCCCGATGCGCACCCGGCTCGTGCGGGCGGCGATGGCAGCCGCCATGACGATCGGGCTGGGGAGGTAGTCGTCGTCGGAGCCGTGGTGCTCGGAGAGGCCCACGAAGAGCGCACCCCGCTCGTCGGCCCACTCGCACATCTCGAGCAGCGCCCGGTAGCGCGTGGCGTTGTCGACGCCCGCGAAGGCCGGGTTCCGGCAATCGAAGCGGAGCCCGAAGATCATGTGCCCCGGCTCAGCTCCGGCCCATGAGGATCCTGGCGATCATGGTGGCGTTGGGGAAGGAGCCGGTGATTCCGGAACTCATGTAGCCGGCGTCCGTGATGAGGGTGATGCCGTTGATGCCGCACGCGGCATCGCTGCACAGGAACAGCAGCGGATACGCCTGCTCCATCGGCGTCGAGGTCTGGATGCCGGCCTCCTCGCGGAAGTCGGCCCCGAAGGCGAGCCACACGTCCTTGTTGGCCTGCGCGAGCGGCGTGTCGGTCGGACCGGGGCAGATCGCGTTGATGCGGATGCCGCGCTTCAGCATCGGGAAGGCCTGGCTGGCCACGTAGGCGCAGATGGCCTGCTTGGTCGTGAAGTAGTTGCGCTTGTCGTGCTTCACGAACCAGGCAGCACCGCCGTCGAAGTCCGGCGTGTCGAGCAGCCCCTGGAGCTCCTCCAGCGTCGCCTCCCAGCCGAGGCCGGCCGCCGAGGAGATGAAGCCGATCGCGCTTCCGCGACCCAGCATGCCCCCGTCGACCATGCGGTCGATCAGGTGGCGGTGGCCGACGAAGTTGATCCGCTCGATGCCCGGCGTTCCGTCGGCCACGCCCGCGCACGCGAGGAGGGCGTGCACCGGCCCGCCGCACTCGTCGACGGCGGCGTCGATGGAGCCCTCGTCCGCGAGGTTCACGCGGATCGCCTTGGCGCCGGTGAGCTTCACGTCGGCATGGTCCATGACGACGACCTCGGCGCCGGCGTCCAGCGCCAGCTCGGCCGCGGCGGCGCCCATTCCCGTGGCGCCTCCGACCACGAGGACGCGCTTGCCGTCGAATCGGAATGCATCGAAGAGCGACATGAAGGATCTCCTGTTCGGGTGGTTGGGGTCAGGCGACGACGCCGCGGGCCTTGAGGTCGATGATCGCATCCCAGTCGAGGCCGAGCTCGCCGAGGATCTCGTCGCCGTGCTCGTTGAACTCCGGCGCCCGCGCCGGTGCCGCCGGCTCCTCGTCGTACTGGACCGGCACCGAGACGAGGCGGAACGGCGTCCCGTCGGACGTCTGGCACTCCTGGAGGTAGCCGTTGGAGATCGTCTGCGGATCCTCTGCGGCCTCCAGCGTGTCCTGCACGACGCACCACTGGCCCTCGAAGGACGCGAGGCGGTCGCACCACTCCGCGAGCGTCGCCCCGGCGAAGACCTCCTCGAGGATCGCGCAGGCCTCGCCCGTGTTCTCCATCAGCTTCGCGGCGTCGGCGAAGCGCACGTCGTCCTTCAGCTCGGGCCGCCCGACGGCGTCGCAGAGCAGCGGCCAGTACTTGCCG
>CAZCZH010000205.1:0-4535 GCA_964502985.1 uncultured Gemmatimonadales bacterium | reverse complement strand
TTGAAGCGGGTCGGCGTCAACAACCCGGTGTTCATGCTCGACGAGATCGACAAGGTCGGCGCCGACTTCCGCGGCGATCCGTCGAGCGCGCTGCTCGAGGTCCTCGACCCCGAGCAGAACGACACGTTCAACGACCATTACCTCGACCTCCCGCTCGACCTGTCGAACGTCCTGTTCATCGCCACGGCCAACGTCCTGGACACGATCCAGGACGCGCTGTTGGACCGCATGGAAGTCATCCGGCTGGCGGGCTACACCGATGCCGAGAAGCTGCACATCGCGCTCCAGCACCTCGTGCCCAAGCAGATGGAGGAGAACGGCCTCCGGGAGGGGCAACTGGAGATCGACAACGCCGCGCTCGAGGGCATCATCGCGAGCTATACGCGGGAGGCGGGAGTGCGCGCGCTGGAGCGGGAGATCGCCAAGATCTGTCGCAAGGTGGCGGCGCGGATCGCCACGGCCGGTCCCCAATCGGTGCACGTCGGAACCGACGACCTGGTCGGTTATCTAGGGCCGCGGCGGGCGTTCCACGAGACGGCCCTGCGGGTGGCCAGACCCGGCGTGGCGACGGCCCTGGCGTGGACCGCGGCCGGAGGCGAGATCCTGTTCGTCGAGGCGACGGTGATGCCCGGCAGCAAGGGGTTCTCGCTGACCGGGAAGCTGGGCGACGTGATGCAGGAGTCGGCGCGGGCCGCGCTGGCGTGGATCCGATCCCACGCCGACGAGCTCGGCGTCGAGCCGGACTTCTTCTCGCGGACCGACATCCACCTCCACGTCCCGGCCGGCGCCGTGCCCAAGGACGGCCCTTCGGCGGGAGTCACCATGGCCACCGCCCTCGCCTCGGCGGTGACCGGGCGCAAGGTGCGGCCGGAGATCGCCATGACCGGCGAGATCACGCTGACGGGCCAGGTCCTGCCGGTCGGCGGCATCAAGGAGAAGCTCGTCGCGGCGCGCCGCTCGGAGATCCGGACCGTGATCCTGCCGGCGCGCAACCGCGAGCACGTCGAGGAGGTCGAGTCCGAGCTCCTCGAGGGGCTGAGCTTCGTGTACGTCGACTCGATCGAGGAGGTCCTCGAAGCCGCGCTGTTGCCGGCCGGGGAGGCCGGGGGCGAGGGTGGCGCGGCGTCCACGAGCGCGAAGCGCGAGGTGGGCGCGGCGCGCTAGCCGCCCGCGCCCGGCGCGGGCGAGTCGGGGCGCCACTCGACGACCGCCGCCCACCCCAGGCTCGCCGGATCGCGCTTGAGGTACTCGGGGACGACGGCCAGGACGCGAAAGCCGCGGTGCAGCTGGAACGACAGGGTGGGGTCCGCAACCCGCCCCGCGACGACATTCTCGACATATTCCTCGGGCCCCCACCGTTCGGCGTGGCGCGCGTAGTCCCCGAGACGGGCCCCGGCCCGGATCCGGTCCAGCCCGAGCTCCTCCACGAGCGCCTCCCGGGCGTCGTACAGCCGGGAGCCGACCCCCTGCCGCCGGCGATCCGGCGAGACCATGATCTCCGCTCCGTACAGCGTCCGGCCGACTGGATCGTGATTGGTGAACCGGCCGTGGTCGGTGAAGTCGCGCCACGAGTCGGCGATGTCGTAATCGTCCCACCGGACGACCAGGCTGGCGGCCATCCCGACGACCTCGCCGCGGAGCGCATCTTCGGCCACCAGCTGGCCGGCGGGGAAGACGGCGCGCTGGGAGTCGAGCTCGGCCCGCGTCCACGGCTCGTCGTGGGGGTAGCAGCGCCGCGACAGGGCGATGACGGCGCGATCGTCGGCCGGCCGGGAGGGCCGGACGACGACGCGGCCGGCGGCCGGATTCACAGCGTGACGAGACGCGGGGGCTGGTGGAGCAGGTCGGCGGTGCGCCGGCTGTCCTCGAGCGGCAGCACGGAGCCGAACGAGCGGCTGCGCTCGATGGCCTCCATGTCGAGGTCGCCGATCACCATGCTCTCCTCGTTGGGATGCCCTTCGGCGAGGATCCCGTCTCGCGGGAAGGCGTAGTCGCTGGGCGTCAGGATGGCGGCCTGGCCGTAGTTCAGGTGGACGGCGGGGACCATCGGAAGGGACCCCACCGTGCAGGCGTGGACGACGTACAGGTTGTTCTCGACGGCCCGCGCGTGGGCGCAGAGTCGGACGCGGAGGAAGCCCCGCCGATCGTCCGTGCAGCTCGGCACGACGAGCGTGCGGACGCCCTCGCGGGCCGCGGCGCGGACGATCTCGGGAAACTCCACGTCGTAGCAGATGGCCACCGCCAGGCGGCCCAGGTCGGTTTCGAACACGACGAGCTCGGAGCGCGGCGAGACGCGCCACTCCTCCTTCTCGAACCGCGTCATGTGGAGCTTCCCCTGGACGGCGTGGCGCCCCCGGGGGTCGAACACGGTGGCATCGTTGTACACCGCGTCGTCGTCGCCGCGCACCGGGATCGTCCCACCCACGATGTACGCGCCATGCTCGCGCGCCAGGCCGCTCATCAGCTCGAGGTACGCCTCGTGGTGGTCGGCCAGCGCGCGGATCTGGCGGTCGATCGGCAGGTCGAGGTGCCCGAGCGTCAGGAGCTGGGTCGTGAAGTATTCCGGAAAGACGATCAGACGGCAGCGATAGTCGACCGCCGCCGCGACCAGCGACCGGACCTGCAGCGCGAACTCGTCGAACGACGCCACCGGCCGGATGCAATACTGGAGCGCGGCGACGCGGACCGATTCCATGGACGGATCTTTCGCCGAGCGGGAGCAGGACGAGCGGCGCGATCGAAGCGTGTACCGGGGGCGGGAGTCGAACCCGCACGGGCTTTCGCCCACAGGATTTTAAGTCCCGCGCGTCTACCAGTTCCGCCACCCCGGCGAGCGGACGAATATAGCAGGATCGAGGGGGGAACCGCAGGAAGGGTCGGCCGGCTCAGCGCGCGGCGGCCTGCAGGTCGGCGGGCCGGACGTACTCGACGGCCGCCGCGACGTCGACCGGGTCGCCCGACAGCTGGAGCCGGGCCGGGACGAAGTCCGGCGTGCCGCGGTCGCGCGCCGGCAGGAGCACGGCCTCCCACTGGAACACGCTGTGCTGGCCGTTGACCGTCTCCGCGGCGGTGAATCGGAGTCGCGTGCCGTCCCACTGACCGTCGTCGAAACGCAGCTGCCACACTCGGCCGAAGCGGAAGAAGTCGAACGCGCCGAGGAACACGCCGCCGGCCGGGGTCAGCTCGCCCTCGAACGTCTGCTCGTCCGCGCCGATCCGGGTGAGCGTGACCCAGCGCCCCTCGATCGGGCGCGGGTCCGAGGCGAAGCCCTCGCGCTGCGGGTCGGTGACCGCGTCGCCGCACCCGGCAGCCAGGAGCAGACAGATGATCGCGAGAAGAGTTCTGATCGCGCGAGACGTCATGCGGTGCCTCCGTAGCAGAGAGAATCGATTCAACGGGGATGGGCGAGGAAGAAGTCCATGAGGGCCGCGCTGGCGCTGAAGTCCTGGCTCTCGGGGCCCAGCGTCGGCGAGAACGTGACGGGCGAGCCGGGCCAGGTGTGGCCTCCGCCCTCGACCCGGTAGTAGAGCACGGCCGCGCCTCCCGCGCAGGACCAGGCGTCGAGACGGGTCGACGTGCCGTCGTCCACCGTGTCGGGGACGGAGCTCGTGGTCGGGCCCCCGGAGCAGCCGTCGCGGCCGGTCCACAGCGCGAGCGTCTCGTCCATCGACAGGAGGCGCAGGCCGTCCGGGTCGTGGGTGAAGTCGCGGCCGTCGAGCGGGAACTCCCGGTCGGCGGTTCCGTGGACGAAGGCCAGCGGGGCCGGGCGGGCCGCGTCGCAGCCCGGCACGAAGCGCGGATCGAGCGCCGTGGCCCCGACCGCACCGAACGCCGCGAACAGATCGCTCGCGTCGCACGCCAGGCGGAGCGTGAACAGGGCGCCGTTCGAGAAGCCCGCGGCGTACACCCGCCGCGCGTCGACGGGATGGTCGCGCGTGACGTCCGCCACGACGTCGCGGGCGAATCGCACGTCGTCGATCCCCAGCTCGAACTCCAGCGAGCCGCACTCGGCGCAGCCCGTGTTCCAGTCGGCCTCGGCCGTCGCCGGATACGCCACCAGGAAGCCGCGCTCGTCGGCCAGGGCGTCGAACCCCGTGATGGCCCGCATCTCGGCGGCGGAGCTGGGGGTTCCATGGAACGCCACGACGAGGGGGACCGTGGCGCCGGGCGGGATCCCGGAAGGAACGTGCAGCAGATAGGCGCGGTCCATCGAGCCGGACCGGAGCCGGCGCTGGAAGTCGCCCGTCGCGCCGGAGGCGCCCGGCCCCGACGGCCCGCCCGAGCATCCGGCGGACGCCAGGAGCGGGGCCGCCAGCAGGATCAAGTCCGTCCATCGCGCCACGTCCACCTCCAGGCCGAGTCCACCGGCCGCGGTCTCGATCGTCCGGACTCAAAAGCCGATCCGCGCGGGACATGGTTTAACCTTCGGATTATCATCGATCCCGATGAGCGCGGCCCACATGCACGTCGAACGCACGTCCGGGGGCGGGGTCGACCGGGGCGCCGATCGGCGCCGGCTGGGGATCGTCCTGGCG
>CAZCZH010000204.1:3199-4543 GCA_964502985.1 uncultured Gemmatimonadales bacterium | reverse complement strand
TGTCTTCCTCGATCTCCACTTCAAGCCGATCCGGATCGTATCCCTCGGGAACGTCTTCGGGGCCGAGCTCGGGCCAGTCGTCGGGCACGATTCCCTTGCCGAGCTTGATGTCGGTCCCGCGCCCGGCCATGTTGGTCGCGATCGTGATCGCTCCGGGCTGTCCGGCCCGGGCCACGATCTCGGCTTCACGCTGGTGGTGTTTCGCGTTCAGCACGTTGTGCGGCATGTTGCGACGCTTGAGCAGGCGCGAGAGGGTCTCCGAGACCTCGACCGAGGTGGTGCCCACCAGGACCGGCCGGCGGCGGGCGTGCTCGCGCTCGATCTCGTCGAGCACCGCGTTGTACTTCTCGCGTCGCGTCTTGTACACGACGTCATCGTAGTCGACGCGGCGTACGGGCTCGTTCGTCGGGATGACGACGACATCCATCTCGTAGATCTCGTAGAACTCGTTCTCCTCCGTCTCCGCGGTGCCCGTCATGCCCGCCAGCTTGTCGTACATCCGGTAGTAGTTCTGGATCGTGATCGTGGCCAGGGTCTGGGTTTCGCCCTCGATCGTCACTCCTTCTTTGGCCTCGATCGCCTGGTGCATCCCTTCGGAGTACCGTCGACCCGGCATCAGGCGGCCGGTGAAGGTGTCGACGATGAGCACCTTTCCGTCCTGGACGACGTACTCGACGTCCTTCTCGTACAGAGCGTACGCCTTGATCAGCTGGTGGATCGAGTGCAGGGTCTCGCTCTTCTCGGCGTACTCCCGTTCGAGAGCCAAGCGACGCTCGCTCTTCCGCTGCTCGTCGAGTGCGGGATCGGTGTCGATCTCGTGCATCAGCTGAGACAAGTCGGGAACGATGAACAGATCGGGATCGTTGGGGGCGATCTTCTCGCGCCCGCGATCGGTGAGATGAGCGTCGTGCCCCTTCTCGTCCATGGCGAACAGCAACGCCTCGTCCAGCTCATGGACGCGCTTGTCGCGCATGAAATCCGCCTCGACCTTCTGGACGAGCTTCTTGATCCCCGTCTCGTTCAGCGTCTTCATCAGACGCTTGTGCTTCGGCATGCCGCGTTGCGCCTGGAACAGCTGGATCCCGGCTTCGTAGGCGTCGGCCTCGTCGCCCGTCTCGAGCAGTCGCTCGGCTTCCGCGACCAGCTCGTTGACCATCCGCGTCTGGTCGCGCACCAGGCGATCGACCATCGGCTTGAGCTCGCCGAACTTGGACGACGAGTCGGCTTGGGTCGGGCCGGAAATGATCAACGGCGTCCGGGCCTCGTCGATCAGCACCGAGTCGACCTCGTCGATGATGGCGTAATGGTGGCCGCGCTGGACACGATGCTCACGCGTCACCGCCA
>CAZCZH010000204.1:0-3189 GCA_964502985.1 uncultured Gemmatimonadales bacterium | reverse complement strand
GTAGTCGAAGCCGAACTCGTTGTTCGTGCCGTACGTCACGTCGCAGTCGTACGCCTGGCGACGCTGATCGGGCGTCATGTCGTGATGGATCACGCCGACGGTCAGGCCGAGCCAGCGCAGGATCTCGCCGACCCACTCCGAATCGCGACGCGCCAGGTAGTCGTTGACGGTGACGAGGTGGGTGCCCTTGCCTTCGAGCGCGTTCAGGTACAGCGGCATGATCGCGACGAGCGTCTTCCCCTCGCCGGTCGCCATTTCGGCGATCTTCCCCTCGTGGAGCACGATGCCACCGAAGATCTGTACGTCGAACGGGACCATGTCCCACTCGAACTCGTGATCGGTGACCGACCACGTCCTGCCGAGGTTTCGGCGACACGCCTCCTTGACCACGGCGAACGCCTCGGGCAGTAGATCGTCGAGCACTTCGCCGGCGCCGAGCCGCTGCCGGAACTCGTCGGTCTTGGCCTGCAGCTCCTCGTCCGACAGCTCGCTCAGCGATTCGGCGATGACGTTGATGTCCTCGACGACCGGCCACAGCCGCTTGCGCTCGCGGGCATGCTTGTCGCCGACGAACAGTTTCAGGATCGAATTCAGGACCACTTCTACGCTCCCGTGGATTCCGGCTTGACGAAAGGCCTGCGCACGATTTCGGGCCGCGCCCCAAGCGAAGCTCGGGCGCCAGGTTTCGCGAATGCGAGGGTCGGGCGGGCTACAGCCGGTAGATAGTACAAGATACCGCTTTTCGTCACGTCCATCAACGTTCCCGCTCCTGGATCCGGCGCACGATGTCGCTCGTCGACCTCCCTTCGACGAGTGGAATCCTCTCGACGCGGCCGCCCCACGAGGCGACCAGCTCCGCCCCCACGATGTCGGCTCGTTCGTAGTCGGCGCCCTTGGTCAGCACGTCGGGTCGAACGGCTGCGATCAGCTCCTTCGGCGTGTCCTCGTCGAATACGACGACGTAATCGACGCACGACAGGGCCGACAGGATCTCGGCGCGCTCCTCCTCTCCGAGAATGGGCCGCCCATCGCCCTTCAGCCGGCGCACGGATGCGTCCGAGTTCAACCCGACGACGAGGCACTCCCCCAGGGCCCGCGACGCCTGCAGGTACTGGATGTGGCCGGCGTGCAACAGATCGAAGCACCCGTTCGTAAACACGATCGCCTCGCCACGCTCGCGACGGCTTTCGGCGGCCGCGACCAGCGTGCTCCGATCGACGCGCTTGTCGGGAGCGTGCAGGTCGCGCACGATCTCGGCCTCGATCTCGTCCCGGGTTACGGTCGCGGTCCCGATCTTCCGGACCTTGATCCCGGCCGCCAGATTCGCCAGCTGCGCGGCCGTGGAAAGGTCCTCGCCGGAGGCCAGGAAGGCGGTCAGCGCCGCGGCGAAGGTGTCGCCGGCACCCGTCACGTCGAACACCTGCCGCGCGCGGGCCGCAAAGTCGCGCGGCGCGCCGCCGTCGTACAGCCGAACGCCACGCTCGGAGCGCGTCAATACGAGCGCCTCCAGCCCGAGCGACCCGCGCAGGGACTCGGCAGCCGCGTCGTCCTCCGCTCCCGCCAGATCGATCAGCTCGCGCTCGTTGGGCACGAGCACCGTCGCGCCGCGGTAGCGCTCGGGGTCACCGCCCTTCGGATCCACGACGACCGGCTTTCCCGCCAGGGCAGCGGCCAGGACACCGACCCCGGTGCCGTCGACCCCGCCCTTGCGATAGTCGCTGACGAGGCCCGCCGCGGTGCCCGGCGCCAGCACGCGCAGCCGATCCAGCATCTCCGCCCGGCCGGGCCCGGGGTCCTCCGCCGCGGACTCGAAGTCGATCCGCGCCAGGGCATGCTGGCCGGCGTGGACGCGAAGCTTGCGCGGCGTCATCCAGCCGGGCGCCTCGACGAGCCCGGGGCCCGCCAGTCCGGCTCTCTCGAGCTCGGAGCGACACACCCGACCGGTTTCGTCGTCTCCGACGCGCGCCACCAGGACCGCCTCGCAGCCCAGAGCTCGAAGGTTCCGCACGACGTTCCCCGCCCCCCCGGGAAAGACGCTCCGGCGCTCGAAGTTCACGACCGGAACCGGCCTTTCCGGGCTCAGCCGGTCGGCCCGGCCGAACAGGTACTCGTCGAGCATGAGGTCTCCGTAGACCACGATCCGCGAAGGTCGAAAGCGACGCAGTGCCTGGCGGAGGTCGTTCACGAGCCGTCCTCCCGGGCCAGCGCCCGCGCCGCGTACAGCTCGTGCTCCCGGATGTACGCCTCGACCCCAGCGGGCACCCAGTAGCGGATCGATTGCCCGGCAGCGACCCGTCTTCGAATCTCGGTCGAGGAGATTTCCAGCGATGGAACCGGCACGAACGTGCAATCTCCGCCGAACGGCAAGCGCGGGGCCGGCGAATCGATCGCGTGGGGCCCCCGCGTCGTGACGACGATCTCGGCGAGCTCGGGCAGCGTCTCGACCTCGCGCCAATCGGCGAGTTCGGCCAGGATGTCACGCCCGATGACGAGGTGCCAGGCGGTCTTCGGCTCCCGCTCGCGAAGGGCTCGCAGCGTATCGACCGTGTACGAGGTCCCGCCGCGCGCGACTTCGATCCGGTCCGCGACCAGCGTCGGATCGCCAGCCACCGCGAGCTCGGTCATCGCCGCGCGATCCTTGGGGCTGGCCGCGGAATCGCCCTTGAACGGATGGCGCGCCGTAGGAACGAGCAGGACCTGGTCCAGCTCCAGCGCCTCGTGGACCGCCTGGGCGACGATCAGATGCGCGAGGTGCGGCGGATTGAACGTTCCGCCCAGGATTCCCTTGCGTTGACGGGCTGTAGTCACGGTCCGGCGGTTCCTTCCACCGACGGCTTCTCGCGGCATCGCGAGGACAGCTCGTCGCCGACCTGGTCGGCGGCCGCCGAATCGGGGTACGAATCGCGCAACGCCCGATACGCGTCCGCGGCGCGGTCGGGCAGACCTTCGGCGCAGAACGTCCGCGCCAGCAGCGCATACCCGGCCGGCAGCCAGTCGCTGTCGGTGTAGCGCCCGATGAGATCGGTCAGATAGATCTCGGCCGCCTTGAAGTCTTCGTTGTCGAAGTAGAACTCGGCGTTCAGATACGTCTTCTCGGCCAGCTTGTCGCGCAACTGGGTGCGTCGCTGCTGGGCCTGATCGAAGTACTCGCTCTGGGGATACTCGTTCATCACGCGCTCGTAGATGTTG
>CAZCZH010000203.1:0-4558 GCA_964502985.1 uncultured Gemmatimonadales bacterium | reverse complement strand
GCTACCTGAAGACCGACTCGATTTCTGCCCGGAGATGCTTTAGGGGAGCGCCTCCGGAGAAGGGGTGTTTCATGCGATTCCTGCTCATCGCCGCCGCGACGTCCGTCCTGGCCCTGTTCGCCGCCACCGCCACCTGGGCGGCGCCCGACGTGGCCGGAACCACGGTCGTGAACGAGGACAACGGCTTCCCGCCGACCTGCAACCAGCCGTGCTTCAGCATCGAGAAGTCGTTCGAGGTCTACCTCGACGGGAACCCGACGGCGCCGGGCGTCTGCCCCGCCGGCAACAACACCTACGTCTACACCTTCACGCACATCGGCGGCTCGGGGCCCTTCGTCCCCGACGTCACGTCCTTCGAGCTCGGCGTGCCCAACGCCGCCGCGAACGTGACCTCCGCAGGGTTCATCCCGGGGCCGCTCGACCCGAGCGCCGTCACCATCAACACCACGCTCGACGTGGTCACCTGGGACTTCAACGCGCCGCGGGTCGCCAACGGCCTGACCAGCAGCCCGCTCTTCCTCTGCTCGCCCCTGGGCCCCGGCGGCTCCGGCGACACCATGATCTCCTTCGACGGGCAGCTCTCCCTCGACGCGCCCGGCACCTGCGTGGGCCCGGTTCCCGGTGAGGCCTGCGATCTCGAGATCGACAAGACCTGCTGCGTTCCCCAGCCGGCGCTCCCGGACCTCGACATCTGCGAGGGCGACATGGTTCGCCTGATCATGGAGTACACGAACGACAAGGGATCCAAGTCGAACAACGAGCAGGGCAAGAAGTTCAAGTGCCACGGGCGCCATCGCCCGGGCTCGCCCGCGGACATCCAGATCCTCACGTACGGCTCCACCGTCCAGGCCACGCCGAGCGACGACATCGTCACGGGTGACACCGTCGAGTTCACGAGCAGCACCGGAACGCTGCCCGACAAGCTCTACTTCAAGACGGTGGGCTCCTGGTGGTGGAAGAAGCAGTACCTGAAGATCGACACCTCCTGTGACCGCGCCATCAGCTGCGGCGACCAGTTCGGCGCCTTCAAGGTGGTGGGCGTCGAGAGCACCGAGGGCGGCTACGTCGACTGCAACGGCCCGCCGCCGCTCACCTGCACGACCAACGGCGACCCCGCGGGCACGCCCTGCGACGCCAAGCTCGTGGACATGGTCCTCGAGTACAACGGCCAGGACTGCCAGGACCCGCTGGCGAACCCGCAGAACGGAGAGGCCCACTGCGACGGCGACGCGACCGGCGCCACCGACGTCGGCATCGTCTACGCAAGCAAGTTCGGCTCCGGCGTCCAGATCTCGCCGGCGAGCAACGTGAACGACGGCGACCGGGTTCGCGTCACGTCGACGCGCCACGGTGGCTTGTTCCCGAACGTCAAGTTCCTCGTCACGGACGAGAGCGGCGTGCGACAGAAGGTGGAGTTCCACGTGTCGTGCTCGCAGCCGCTGGCCCTCGGGGACGAGTTCGGCAGCTTCAAGCTGGTCGAGTTCACCACGAAGAACGGCACGACCGTCGCCCTCGGGTCCGGCGGCGACGGGACGGCGGACGCCTGCGAGGTGCCGCTGGCGCCGCCCGGCCCGCACTGCACCGACGACCTCGAGGAGCTGACGCTCGTCTACATCGGCGACCTGCTCGGCGAGGGCTGCACGGTCAGCAACGGCCAGTTCGGCTACGCGAGCTGCAGCGGCGCCGACGATCCGGGTGATCCGGTGTCGGTCGTGGCGGGGCCCGGCCTCACCATCGATCCCAACATCGACCTCGAGTTCGGCGACACGATCTCGGTCACGCCGTCGAGCGGCAGCGTGCTGCCGACCTTCACGAGCCTGTCGACCACGGGCGCGGGCGGGCAGCAGGACATCACGTTCAAGTCGTCCTGCCACAAGCCGCTCAGCCTCGGCGACCGCTTCGGCTCGTGGGTCGTCTTCGGCATGGACCGCAAGGACGACGGCGCGATCAGCCTGGGCGGCAAGGTCCTGTACCAGTACAAGGTGACGAACCCGAACGCCTCCCAGGTCGACAACGTCAAGGTCACCGACAGCGAGCTCGGCGACATCGTGACGGGCGAGTCCATCGCCGCCGGCGACACGGAGACGTACACGGCGATGTCCACGCTGTTCGGCACGACCACCAACGTCGCCACCGTGATGGGCGACGTCGGCGGCCAGGCCTGCGACGTGGCCAGCGACGAGGTCACCGTCACCGTGGACGTGCCGCCCCAGGGCTCGTTCAGCTGCTCCGAGCCGATCACCGAGCTGACCATGATCTGGGACGGCGCGCAGACGGTGGACGTCAAGGCGTGGTCCGGAGCCGCCGGCAGCAGCACGCTGCTCGCGATCTTCGAGGACATCCAGCCCGGCGACGCGATCACCGTGGACGGTCTCGGCGCCTCCAACCCGGTATGGGAGATCTTCGACCAGACCGGCACGACCAAGCTCGGCGAGTCGTCCTTCGACCTGTGGTGCCAGGACAAGGACATGAACGGCATCAACGACTGCGGCAAGCGGGAAGGCAACCTCAAGACCGACGAGCCGGGCCTGATCAACGACTGGCTGCTCGAGGGGATGGTCGACGACGACGAGACCCTCGAGTGCACGCCCGGGGCCATCGCGGTTCCGCCTGCCTGCGGAATCGGTCCGGTGCTCGCGCTGGTGATGCCGCTGCTCATGTGGTGGCACCGGCGGCGCCTGCGCCAGGAGGGCTGAGCCCGCCGTCTTCCGGCACTGCGACGCCCCGGCCCCTCGGCCGGGGCGTCGTCGTGTCGGGGCCGCTACGGTTCGGCCCGCCGTGAGCCCGACGACGCCATGTTCCCGTACGTCGAGCACCCGACGTTCCAGCTCGGCCCGATCTCCTTCGGCGCGTTCCACGCCCTCGTGGCCCTCGCGCTCGTGGTCGAGTTCCAGATCGTGATGTGGCGCGCGCCGTCGCACGGCATACCCCGGCGCACGGCCTCGAGCCTCACCGGCTGGGCGATCCTCTGGGGGCTCGTGGGCGGCCACGTCTTCGATCTGGTGGCCTACTACCCGGAGGAGCTGGTCCGGAATCCGCTGGAGCTCCTGCGCGTGTGGGGCGGGATGTCGTCCTTCGGCGGCATGCTGGGGGGCCTGTCGGCGCTCGCGGTCGTCATGCGGCGCCACGCGCTCACCCGGGCGGACATGTGGCGCTTCGTGGACTGCCTGCTCTTTGCCCTCCCGTTCACCCTGGCGGTGGGGCGCGCCGGCTGCGCGCTCCAGCACGACCACATGGGCATCGCGTCCGACCACTGGCTCACCGTCCGGTTTCCCCAGGGCAACCACTTCGACCTGGGCCTGCTCGAGGCCCTCTACACGTTCGGGATGGCGCTCGTCTTCGTGCTGCTCGACGGCCGCCGGCGGCCCGACGGGTTCTACACGGGTCTCTTCTTCGCGCTCTACGGTCCGGTGCGCTTCGCGATGGACGCCCTGCGGACCGGCGACGCCCGCTACCTGGGCTGGACGCCCGGCCAGTACCTGTCCGTGGTGGCGACGGTGCTGGGGCTCGCGGTGCTCGCCGCCTGCCTGCGGCGTCCGTCAGGCCCCTCTCCAGGCGAGGCGGTCTGAGATCCACGCGGCGACCAGGCCGGGCGGCAGGTCGAGCGCCCAGTGCTGCTTGGTGGCGAGCGTCGCGTAGAGGATGACCCCCGTCCACGCGCCGGCGGCGAGCGCGTAGGCGGCGAGCGCTCCCCGCCCGAGGGATCGCCGCAGCACGCGGTAGCCGAACAGGAAGCCGTACAGCGTGAGCCCCGCGTGCAGCGAGGGCAGCGAGTTGAGCGGTCGGTCGTAGTCGATCAGCAGCCGGTAGAAGCCGTGGTCCGGCAGCGCCTCGGGCCGCGGACCCGCCACCGGAGCCAGCAGGAACAAGGCGAAGCAGATGCCGCACAGGATCGCGAGCCCCCCGGCGTAGCGGAACAGCTCGTCGCGGCGGGTCGCGAGCAGCGGGAACAGCGGCACGAGCAGGGCGAGCGACGCGTACGCCCACACCCACGACGGCTCGAAGGGCACCCAGCGGTCGAGGGCGGTCCGCGGCACGGTCCACACCGGGAACGCGTCCATCCGCTGGAGGGAGAAGTACGGCACGCAGATCCCCACCGAGAGCCCGAGCAGCACGGCCACCTTCTCGGGGAGGTGGGCCCGCACGCGCGCGGCGGGGCCCGGAGCGCTCGCGGCGCCGTCGGGACGCGGATCGGGCGGTGCCGGGCGGTCGGGTCTCGGCGTGGACATCCCGCTCTCTTCACGGGGTCCTGCGCCCCGATCGGTAGTGAAACGCCGCGGGAGGCGCCGCGCCACACGCTCGCTGCGGAGTGCGTCCCCCCCGCTCACGGAGCCGGTCCGCGCTCGGCGAGGGCGCCCGCCAGGGCGCGCTCCTCGGGCGTCGGCCCGAGCGGGGCGATCGCGCGCAGGCGGGCGAGCATGCGAAGCGCGTCCGCGCGGTCGCCGTCCCGGGCGGCGAGGAGCCCCGCGTTCGCGAGGGCCTCCGAGAGGAAGGGGTCGGCCTCAAGGGCGCGCGCGAAGGCGCGGCGCGCGGCCCGCGCGTCTCCCGCGCGAAGCGA
>CAZCZH010000202.1:0-4592 GCA_964502985.1 uncultured Gemmatimonadales bacterium | reverse complement strand
ACAGGCAACGCCGAGATCGTCCTGGCGCGCGAGCTGGCCGAGCAACGGATCTGGCCGGCCATCGACGTGACGGCCAGCGGCACGCGCCGCGAGGAGCTGCTGTACGCCGAGGAGCATCTCGACCGGCTGCGTCTCCTGCGCCGCTTCCTGGCCGAGATGCGCACGACCGAGGCGGCCGAGTTCTTGATCGACAAGGTGGAGCACTCCAAGTCCAACGCGGAGCTGCTGGCCAGCATGTCGAAGTAGCGCCCCCCGCCGGTGGGCCGACTGGCCTCCGGCTTGCATTCGGCCGTCGACGTGATCGACGACGGCCTGCCTCTCAAGGAATGCCCCCTGTCCGAACGACCCAGAGAGCGCCTCGAGCGCCTGGGGATCGCCGCGCTGTCCAATGTCGAGCTGTTGACGATCCTCGTCGGCAGCGGCAGCCCCGGTGGATCGGCCGAGGCCGTTGCGCGACGCGCTCTGCGGGCCTATCCGACGTTGCGCGCCCTGGCCGCCCTGCCGAGCGCCGACCTGGCGCGGCTGGACGGCGTCGGTCGGGCGACGGCGGCGCGCTTCGCGGCCGCGTTCGAGCTCGGAAGGCGGATGCAGCGCGAGCGCCGCGAGCGCAACCCGTCGCTCGCCTCGCCGCGCGCCGTCTGGCGCTACCTGGCACCCGAGCTCCGCGATCGCGACCGCGAGCGTTTCGTGGCGCTGTGCCTCAACGCCCGGAACGAGCTCGTGCGGGAGTACGTCGTGTCGGTCGGCTCGCTGAACGCCAGCATCGTCCATCCCCGGGAAGTGTTCCGCCCGGCCCTGGCATGCGCCGCCGCGGGGCTCGTAGTGGCCCACAACCACCCGTCTGGAGATCCGTCGCCGAGCCGCGAGGATCGCGAGGTCACGCGCGTCATCCGCGACGCGGGTGCCCTGCTGGACGTACCACTGCACGACCATCTCATCGTCGGGGCGGACTCATACTTCTCGTTCAAGGACGCGGGCTTACTATAGGTCGAAAAGAACAAGATGATATGTAGTATCAGAGTAGGACTCATCCTACATGACAAACGAAGGTCGAGTCCACACTTGAATCCGGGGGTCTTTCTTGGTATCATACACCAACCAGAACCAACGCACCGTCCCTGGTATAAATGATCATTTCCGAAAAGGAGCGAGTCAGGTGGGTTTCGAGACCTATATTCCCCAACGCGGTCCCTCTTCAGGGAAGTCCACGATACGGATCCTGAAGAACGGCGACTTCTCCATCAGCCCCATGGTGTACGACAAGTGGTTCGACAAGGCGAACTACGTGGAGCTGATGTTCGATCCACAGAATCGTCGGGTCGGGCTCAAGCCGCGGACGAAGTCGACCAAGGCCACTTACAAGCTGCGGGAATCGCCCCAGGGCGGGCTTCGCCGCTACGTCTCGGGAGGCCAGTTCCTGGAGTCGTATAACGTCAAGGTCGACAAGGCGAAGAGCTTCGACGCCAAGTGGAACGAAAAGGAGAAGGTCGTCGAGATTTCCCTGAAGTAGCGCTCGCGCGCCCGGCCCGCGTCCCGGAGCGGATCGGCTGTTCCGGGACGCGCCCCCACCATTCGCTTCCCGCGCCCTCGCGTGCTCCTCGCGGGGGCGCTATCATCTCCAGTTCCATGGATCGAAAGACCTTCCTGCGGCTCCTGAAGCCTTATTCCGATCGGCTGGACGTCGAGCGCGTCGCGCGGGCTTACTCGTTCGGCGAGCGGGCCCACGGTGGACAGCGCCGCCTCTCCGGAGAGCCGTTCATCTCGCACTCGGCCGAGATCGCCGGCATCCTTCTCGACCTGAATCTGGTCGACACGACGACGATCGCGGCGGCCCTGTTGCACGACGTGGTCGAGGACACCGCCGTCACCGTCGAGGACATCGAGGCCGAGTTCGGCTCCGCTGTGGCGTTGCTGGTCGACGGATTGACCAAGATCGGGCACCTCAAGTTCCGCTCCCGCGAGGAGCGTCAGGTCGAGAACTATCGCAAGCTCCTGCTGTCCATGGCGCGCGACATCCGGATCATCATGATCAAGCTCGCCGATCGGCTGCACAACATGCGTACTCTCGAATATCTGCCCGACGAGAAGCGACGCCGCATCGCGCAGGAGACCCGGGACATCTATGCTCCGCTCGCGCACCGCTTCGGTATGGCGACGATCCGCTGGGAGCTCGAGGACCTGTCGTTCAAGTTCCTCGAGCCGGACGCCTACCGAGCCCTGGCCAAGAAAGTCCAGGCCAAGCGCAAGGAGCGGGAGCGGATGATCGCGGCCATCGCCGAGCCCCTGCACGAGGCACTCGACGGCGCGGACATCCGGGCCGAGATCACGGGCCGGCCGAAGCACCTGTGGTCGATCCACAAGAAGATGCGCGCCCGCAACAAGCCGTACGAGGAGATCTACGATCTGCTGGCGATCAGGGTCCTGACCGACACGGTGCGCGATTGCTACCACGTCCTGGGGATCATCCACACGCTGTGGAACCCGATCCACGATCGGTTCAAGGATTACATCGCGACGCCCAAGTCGAACATGTACCAGTCGTTGCACACGACGGTGTACGGACCGGGGGGGACTTCGTACGAGATCCAGATCCGCACCTGGGACATGCACCGCACGGCGGAGGTCGGAATCGCGGCCCACTGGAAGTACAAGGAGGGCAGCGAGGGAACGGAGATCGACGAGCAGCTGGCGTGGTTCCGCCAGATCCTCGAGTGGCAGCAGGACATGACCGATCCGGACGAGTTCCTCGAGTACCTGAAGATCGACCTCTACAAGGACGAGATCTTCGTCTTCACGCCGCAGGGGGACCTGATCCAGTTGCCGGCCGGGTCGACCCCGATCGACTTCGCGTTCCAGGTCCACACCGAGGTCGGCGTGCATTGCGCCGGGGCCAAGGTGAACGGCCGCATCGTGCCGCTCCACAAGGGGCTGCGCTCGGGCGACACGGTCCAGATCCTGACCAATCCCAACCAGCGCCCGTCCCGCGACTGGCTGCACGCCGTCAAGACCTCCAAGGCGCGTCAGATCGTTCGCCGGACGATCCGTGAGGAGGAACACGCCAGCTCGGTCGCCCTGGGCCAGGAGATGCTCGAGAAGGAATGTCGGCGGGCGCGAGTTCGCCGACCCGACGACGAGGCGCTCGAGGGCGCAGCCGAGAAGTTCAGTCTGACCGATTCCGAGGCGCTGTACGCCGCCCTGGGACGGGGCGACCTGACCCTGACCCAGGTCTGGAACGCGCTGTATCCCGAAGAGAAGCCGGTCGAGCCCAAGCCCGTCTCGGCGTTCGAGCGGCTCATCGAGCGCATCAAGGGCCGGCCGACCGGGGTCAAGATCCAGGGCGTGGACAACATGATGGTGCGCTTCAGCCAGTGCTGTCAGCCCATTCCGGGCGATGAGATCCTGGGCTACGTCACGCGCGGCCGCGGGGTCTCGATCCATCGTGCCGACTGTCCGAACCTGCTCAACCTGACGGATACGCCAGAGCGCAAGATCGAGGTCCAGTGGGACACCAGCGGCGCCGAGACGTTCATCGTGCGGCTGGTCGTCACCGGAACCGATCGGCGCGGCCTGTTCGCTGATGTGGCCGGCGCGGTATCGCGAACGTCGACCGACATCAAGAGCGCCGACTTGACCGTCAACGAGACGGGGATCGAGGGGACGTTCGTCGTCGAGGTGAAGGATCTGGAGCATCTCAACCGGGTGGTCGGCGCGATGAAGTCGATCGAGGGGATCCTGGAGGTCGAGCGCAAGGAGTACTTCGGCTCCCACGAGCTCGGGGCGGAGCCCGGCCGGGTCGTCGGAGCCTGATTCGCCCGCGCGCGTAGTCCCCATCGGCGGAACCCCGTCGCCGGGGCGGGGTTATTTATCGACGCATGAATGCCTTCTCCCAGCCTCGTGCGGCGCTCGGCCTGGCCCTGGCGGCGTCGCTGATCCTGCTCGCCACCGTTCGAGCCGCGGCGGGGCAGGACCCGCAGGCCGTCCTGCGGCGCGCCGATCGCGCCCTCGACGGTCTCCAGACCCTGCGCGCCGAGTTCGTCCAGCGGGTGCGGAATCCGCTGCTGGAGAAGACTTCGACGGGCCGCGGCACCCTGCTGTATCGAGCCCCCGACAGGTTCCGGATCGAGTACACCGACCCGGCGGGCGACGTCGTGGTCAACGACGGGCGACAGGTCTGGATCTATCTGCCGTCCAGCCAGCCGGGCCAGGTCATCCGGCAGCCGGCCGACCGGTCGGCGGCGCTGAACCCGCTCACGTATCTGCGCGACCTGCGTGCCGGGTATCGCGCCACGGACGCCGGCCAGGAATCGATCGCCGGACACCCGACCGATCATCTGGCCCTGCTCCCGAACGATCCGACGGCGCAGTTCGAGACGCTGGACGTGTGGGTCGACCGGGAATCGGGGCTCTTGCGACAGGTCCGGACATCGACCTCGGACGGCGTCGAGACGACGTACACGTTCGGCGTCCTGGAGCCTGGAACGCGGATCGACGCGGCTCGGTTCCGCTTCCGAGTCCCGCGGGGGGTCGAGGTATTCGACGAGTAGGTCGGTTTCGCCCGACGCGATTCGAGAAGATAGATTCCTGCCGCTTGG
>CAZCZH010000201.1:1134-4596 GCA_964502985.1 uncultured Gemmatimonadales bacterium | reverse complement strand
AGCCCGACGACGGCCGGGTCTACGTGCACGGCGTCAACATCGTCCAGGCCAACCAGCAGGTCCTCGACACCGTGCGGCGGGACATCGGCATGGTGTTCCAGGGCGGCGCCCTGTTCGACTCCCTCTCGGTGGGTGAGAACCTGGGCTTCCGGCTGCACGAGGAAGGCGGCCACAGCGACGCGGAGATCGAGCGCATGGTCGCCGAGAAGCTGTCGTTCGTCGACCTCGAGGCGGGCGTGGTCAACCTCATGCCGGCCGAGCTGTCCGGCGGGATGCGGAAGCGCGTGGCGCTGGCGAGGGCGATCATGGGCAATCCCAAGATCGTCCTGTACGACGAGCCGACGACGGGCCTCGATCCGATCACGTCGGCCACCATCAACGACCTGATAAACAAGCTCCGCGACAAGCAGAACGTGGCCAGCATCGTCGTCACTCACGACATTGGCTCCGCTCTGGCCGTCGGCGACCGCTTCGCCATGCTCAAGGACGGCGACATCATCTTCGAGGGCGACTCGGAGGAGGTCATGCAGACCGACGATCAGTACGTGCGGACGTTCATCGACGCCCGGATGAGTAGCGCGTGAAGCGCTCGTCGTTCGTCACGTGGGCCGAGCTGCGGGTCGGGATCGTGGTCGTGATCTGCCTTGCGCTCGGGATCCTAGCCATTTTCACGCTTGGCGGGCGGGTCGGCGTGTTCGAGAAGAAGTACACGCTGTACACGCTGATGCCGAGCGTGTCGGGATTGATCCAGGGGGCGCCGGTCCGTCTGGCGGGGGTCGACGTGGGCACTGTGGATCGCGTCGCGTTCATGGATCCCGCCGAACGCGACAGCCTCAGCCGGCGCTTCCTCCGAGCCTATGGGGACTCGCTCGGGGACCGCTTCCTGGTGGTCGAGTTCAGCGTCAACGAGAAGGTCCAGCGCAAGCTGACGCGCTCCTCGCGCGCCAAGATCGGGACGATCGGCCTCCTGGGCGACAAGTATCTCGATCTCGAGGTCGGCGATCCGCGCGAGCCCGTCCTCCAGGAGGGCGACATCGTGCTCAACGAGCGGCCGATCGACTACGAAGGCTTGATCGCCCGCGCGGCCGAGGGGGTCGACGAGCTGGTCGGATCGCTGGAGGGATCCCGCCAGCTCATCGCGCGCGTCAACCAGGGGGAAGGCACGCTCGGCAAGCTGATCAACGATCCGCAGCTGTACGACGAGTGGGTCTCGCTGTCGGCGCAGGGGTCGTCGATCCTCGAGCGGGCGCAGCACGGCGAGGGCGCCTTCCCGGCCCTGCTCAACGATCCACGGCTGTACGACCAGCTGGTCCAGACGACGGCCGACCTGCAGCAGGTGACCGACCAGTTGCGGGACGGCAAGGGCACGCTCGGGCAGATGTTCCAGGACCCGGCCCTGTACCAGGAGCTCGTGAAGACGGTGCGCGAGGGCCAGAGCTTGATCGTCGAGCTGCGGACGGGCGACGGCTCGATGGCCAAGCTGATCAACGACCCGGATCTCTACGACCGGCTGAACGAGTTCGTCGTCGAGTCCCAGGCGCTCATCGACGACCTGCAGAAGAATCCCCGCAAGTACATCAACCTGAAGATCTTCTAGCCGAGGGCCGCGCTGGTCCTCAGGCGGCTCTGGCCGAGCTCCGGGGGCGTCTCGGCGCCGGCCTCGACCGGTGCTGCCAGGTCCACGCCATCCCGCCGACTCCGATGACGATCATCGCCAGCGAGATCCACTGGGCCGCCGTCAGCCCGAGGGCGATCCGCGGGTTGACGCGCCAGAACTCGACGATGAACCGCTCGACCCCGGCCAGCGCCGCGTAGGCACACAGCAGGAACCAGCCCGGCAGGTCCCGGGTCCGGATCGACCACAGGAACAGGAAGATCGGCAGCGTCATGAGGATTTCGTAGAGCTGGGTGGGATGGACCGGCACCGTCGTCGGCGGGCTTCCCTCGGGGAACGCGATGCCCCACGGGACGTCCGTCGGCCGTCCGTAGTCGTCGCCTACCAGAAAGCACCCCACACGGCCCAGCATGTAGCCCACGGGAACGGCCGGCGCCGCCGCGTTGACCGCCTCGCCGAGCGGGATCCGGCGCAGGCGGAAGAGGACGATCGCGGCCAGGATCCCGCCGAACAGCCCGCCGTAGAACGTGAACCCGCCGCGACTGAACAGGGTGCCCAGGGGATCCGCCGTCAGCTCGGGCCAGTGGCCCAGGGCCCAGTACAGCTTCGACCCGACCACGCCACCCAGCATGGCCGCCAGGACGACGTCCTGGGCGGTGGCCGGATCCCAGCCGCGGCGGCGGAACTCGCTCGCCAGGACCATCCCGGCCCCGACGAAGGCCAGGACCAGCATGACGCCGTACGAAGTGACGGTGAAGCCGCCGAGGCGGAACAGGACGGGGTACATCGCCGCCCAATATAGCCGTCCCGCGCGGACGCGCCGGGTCAGCGGCGGAAAGAAAAAGCGCCCGGCTCGGGCGAGCCGGGCGCTGTCGACCTGGTGGAGGCGGTGGGAGTCGAACCCACGTCCGAGAGAGGCAGCAAGGAGACCGCTACAGGCTTAGCCGGCCGATTCGTGTCCCCCTCGACCTACCGCCGACACGCTAGCCGAAGGGTGAGCCTCCATCCCGACACCCTGGAGAACCAGGGAAGCCGGGCTCTCGTCACGCGCCAGGAAGCCCGACGCGCGACCAGCCCGTTTTGTCGACGATCCGTCTCCCCCCGACGGGCCTCGGAGTGGAGGGGATCGGGCTACCTAAGTTGCCTTACGCAGCCAGCGCGAAGTTGTCGTTCGCAGCTACAGTTTCCCAGGACCGTTTAACGTGTGGACCTGAGATGCACGGCCTGCTGTCTCCATCCCGACCTTCCCCGTCGAAGCCGTTTCGCCCCCACGAGGGCGGGTGGATCGAACTTTGTAATATACCCGCGATGCATGTTTCGTTCCAGCCCGCCGGGTCCCTCCCTCAAGGGCAGCCCGAGACGAGCTGGACCAGGCTCGCCGCCTCCGCGGTGGTCATCGCGCGGAACTTGACCAGAACGAGGACCAGACCGTTGTAGGTCCGGTGAGCCGAGGCGTTCCCCTGGCCGATCGCCGTGAGCAGATTCGTGATGACGGTGCGGAACAGCGGGTTGATCGTCGTCGACCCGGCGACCAGCGCCTTGGCCTGGGTCACTCCCGCCGCGCAACTCGGCGCCCCTCCTCCACCGGCGCACCCGAAGGCCACGTTGTCCACGCCCTCGGCCTGGGACGTCGGGCTGGCGATGACGATGCGCGAGATCGTGCCATCGGTCTGCACCCCGAAGAACCCGGGCGTCGCGACGACGGCGGATCCCAGTAGCGCGTTGCTCCCGTCGTACACGTCGACGTTGACGTCCCCGTTGGCGAACGGAGCCACCAGGTCCGCCCCCACAGCGCACGTGTTGCCGGAGAAATCGAGCTCGAGCGTGTCGATGAAGAAGTTCGCCCC
>CAZCZH010000201.1:0-1124 GCA_964502985.1 uncultured Gemmatimonadales bacterium | reverse complement strand
GTAGAGTTCCTCCCCTCCTTGCGACGCGCCGGTCGTCGTCACGCTGAGGCCGGACAGGATGTCGCCCGGGCTGAAGCACGCGTCGTTCGAGGCGCTGTTCAGGGGGCGTGGGCAAGAAATGATGCCGCCGTTCGCGACGTTCCCCTCCTCGAAATCCTCGACCGGAAGACCGGGGGCGGCCGCGTCGAACGCGCCGCGCGAGGCGAAGGTCGTGAACGTGGCGGCCAGCTCGAGCCCCCGCTGGACGCGGACGATCCCGCCCTCGGCGCGCGCCGCGACCCGGGTCGACGCGGGAGACTCGCTGAGGGATGTCGCGCCCGGATTCGCCGCCGTGGGCACCGTGGCGGGCCCCGACTCGCAGGCAGCGACGATCGACGATAGCGCGAGCACGGACACGAGGCAGCGGACGGTTTTCTGCATCGAGGCCCCTTCGTTTTTGCGGTAAGTGGCTGGGGAACGAGTTCGCACCGATCTATATGGGCAGACGCTTCTGTTGTCAATCCCCGCCACACGGGTTCATACGCCGTTCTTCGCCACAAAAAAAGCGGGGGCGCCGGATGGGCGCCCCCGCGGGGTCGACGGCCGAGCCGCCGGATCCCTTCCGAGCGACTAGTACATGTCGCCCATTCCGCCACCCGGCATGGGCGGGGTCTTGTCCTCTTCGGGCTTCTCCGTGACGACCGCCTCGGTCGTCAGCAAGAGCCCGGCGATCGACGCCGCGTTCTGCAGCGCCGTTCGCGTGACCTTGGTCGGGTCGATGACTCCGGCCTCGACCATGTCCTCGAAGGCCATCGTCGTGGCGTTGAACCCGACGTTCTTCTTCTCGGACTTGATCTTCTCCACGTACACCGCACCCTCGAGGCCGGCGTTCTGGATGATCCACTTGGCCGGCTCCTCGAGCGCCTTCTTGACGATCTGGACGCCGAGCTGCTCTTCCTCGTTGTCGAGGGACAGCTTGTCGAGCGCCTTGATCGAGCGCAGCAGCGCCACCCCGCCACCGGGCACGATGCCTTCCTCGACCGCGGCACGCGTGGCGTGCAGCGCGTCTTCGACCCGAGCTTTCTTCTGCTTCATTTCTGATTCGGTGCCGGCACCGACCGAAATGATCGCCACTCCACCGGTCA
>CAZCZH010000200.1:0-4611 GCA_964502985.1 uncultured Gemmatimonadales bacterium | reverse complement strand
ACTGGGGACGCCTCGGCGGAACCAACAACTTCAGCGTCTCGGTCATGTTCTAGCGGCAACCCAGCCCGCCGCTTGACGCGACCGAATCGCGTGGGACGCCCGGGTCGGAGTTCGGCCCGGGCGTTCCCTTTTTTCGCCAGCCCGACTTGCCGGAACCAGGTCCGCGGCACGACATTAAACCCCTTCCACTCAGACCGGCTTTTGTACCCGAGACGTGGCGGAGGCCGGTCCGGGTCGCCGCACGAGCCCCGCTACCGTTGTGCGCCATCGAGGAGTGACGATCGGATGACCAGATCTTTCCCGCGTTTCGGCTGGATTCCCGCCCTGCTCTGGCTCGCTCTCCCCGGGACCCTGCTCGCGCAATCCGGATCGAGCGGCCTGGCGCTGGAGATCAATCGCTACTACGGCGAGCAGGAACGCGCGCTCGTGGAAGGAGCGGTCGAGATCCCGTACCCGCTGTTGACGTTCAGCGCCTCGGGCGAGAGCCTGCGCGCCAAGGCCAAGGTCGAGGTGGCCATCGAGAAGCCCGACGGCGGGCAGGTCTACCACACCGAGCACGACATCTCGCCGGAGGCGGTCAACGCCGACATGGCGGCGTCCCGGCGCGTGTCGAGCATCGAGACCTTCGCCGTGTACGCGCCGCCCGGAGCGTACACCGCGCGGGCCCGGGTGACGGACGAGGCAAGCGGCAAGTCGTACGAGATCACGGCACCGCTGGAAGTTCCCGCCGATCGCCCGTACTTCAGCGACGTCCTGCTGTCGAACAACGTCCAGAAGGACGTCCGGCTGCAGGAGGGCACGTACCTCCCGTACCTGATCGGTACGACGATGTTCAACCCCAATCCGCGCAACGCGTTCTACAAGGACTCGCCGCTCCTGTACTTCTACTACGAGGTCAATCCGGAGGACGCCGCGGAGGGTCAGACGGTCGACCTCCACATGACCGTGACGCAGCCCGACGGCTCTGTGATCAAGGACCTCGGCGAGCGCAAGATCACGGTCGCCGAGGGCCGCAACTTCGACCTCGGCGCGTTCAACATCGGGGGCCTCGTGCCGGGACGTTACGAGCTCCGGGTGAGCTGCGAGTCGTGCTCCGAGCCGGCCCGACTCGCGAGCGCCTTCGAAGTGATGCCTCCGCATCAGGAGCGCATCGCGTTCCTGCCGTCCGACTCGGCGGGTGGGGGTACCGCTCCGGCGAACCTCCAGTACTACGCGGATCTCAGCCCGGCCCAGGTGGACAGCGTGGTGAGCGCCCTCGACATCTGGTTCACGCCCGCCCAGAAGCAGCTCCTGTCCACGCTCAACAACACCGGCAAGGTGCAGTTCCTCAACCGCTGGTGGGACAGCATGGACACCGACCCTTCGACCGAGGCCAACGAGGCCAAGCAGGTCATCGAGCAGCGCATCGCCTATGCCGACCAGTTCTTCACCTCCAGCCAGCGGCTGGGGCGCGATACCGATCGTGGCCGGATATACATGTTGTTCGGCGAGCCGACCGAGAAGTTCGACCGGCCGGTGGAGGCGACGCTGGGGGCGTACGTGATCTGGAACTACTCGAACCAGGGCAAGACGTTCGCCTTCGGCGACTTCCGCAACGACGGCGACTTCAAGCTCATCTACTCGACCGACCCGCGCTTCACCGGCGACCCCGCGATCCAGTCGCAGGTCGACCAGAGCCCGACCAACAGCCGCGAGAGCTTCCTCAAGCTGGGGCGCGGCTACGAGCAGATCATCGAGGACATTCGGACCCACCGCGTGTCGACGGGGTTCAACCCCTAGCCGGACGCGCCGGCTCGCGGTCTCCGACCCGGGCCGTTACATTCCGCGGGTCGTTCACGAGGAGGATGGGCGCCGAGCGCGAACGTCCTCCTCTTTTTTCCATCGACCATGGGAGGTCATGACCTTGGATCGTACCCGACCGCTGTTGTGCTTCATTCACGACGTCGACACCGTCGACGAGCCGCGTGCCTTGTGGGACCTCGACGACGAGACGTGGGCCGACGTCGACGTGGTGCAGGTGCGCGGCAAGGAGCTCGCTGATGCCGATCTGGAGAGCCTGGCCCGGGGTTGGGTCGAGCGGCTGGAAGGCCTCGAGACGCGGGTCGTGGTCAACGACCGGATGGACGTCGCGCTCGCCGCCGAGGCGCACGGCGTCCACCTGGGACCGGACGACGTCCCCATCGACGAGGCCCGCGAGCAGGCCGTGGACGGCTTCCTGATCGGCTGCACGGCGCGCAGCCGGGACGAGCTCTTGATCGGGCAGGCCAAGGGCGCCGACTACGCCGGGCTGGGGGCCTTCTTCCAGAGCCGCACCAAGCCCGGGGCGCAGGTGCTCGATCCGTGGAAGGAGGGCCTGATGGAGCGCATCCCCGCGCTGACGATCCCCGTGTTCGGTGTGGGGGGGGTGCGCCCCGATCGCGTCGACGACGTGTTCCGCGTTCCGCTCGTCACGGGGCTCGCGGTCAGCGAGGCGATCCAGGCCGCGGCCGACCCGGCCGCCGCGGTGGAGGGTCTGCGCAAGGCCATGAGCCGCGCCTGGGACCGTCGAGCGGAGGTCGCCCGGCGATGACCCTGCCCGGGCGCCGATCGAGCGCCCGCGGCCCCTCGGGGGCGTTTCTGTGGGCCCTGGCGGCTCTCGTCGTGGCCGTGGCTTGCGGGCGCGGCGGTCCGGGCCAGCGGGCAGCCGCCCCGTCCGATTCGATGCGTCCAGCGCCTCCTCCCGACCGGCCGCTCCTGCCGGCGAACGCCGTCCGGCTGACCGAGCGCTTCCGCCTGGGCGACCCCGGACGGCTCGAGCTGCCGCGCGATCTGGCCGTCGACGGGCAGGGGTTCCTGTACGTCCTCGACTTCGCCGGAAAGACCGAACTCCTGAAGTACGACTCGACCGGCCAGTTCGTCCTCAGGTTCGGCGAGCGGGAGGCCGACCGGAACCCGATCGGGTCGGCCGCCGAGTTCGCCCTGGCCCCGTGGAACGAGATCCTGCTCGTCGACCGGGGCAAGAACCAGCTCAGCACGTTCCTCACCCTGGGCACGTTCGCCTCGGCCGTTCACATCGAGCCGGGAGTCGCGCTGAACGTCCTGGCGCTGCCCGAGTTCGGTGAGTTCTACCTGCACAAGTGGATCCCCGAGCAGAACCGGTCGACGGTCCTCTACATGCGCGCCCCGTACGATTCGCTGGCCACGACCTACGAGGTAGCCATCCCGTCGGGGATCGACGTCCGGCGGGCGGCACGCAGCGTGCGATTCCTCACCGCCACCGACCGACGCGGCCGGCTGTACGTCGCGTTTCAGGACGGCTATCCGGTGCGTGTGCTGACCCCGCGCGGGGAGACGGTCCGGCTCGTCGACCTGGCCCGCGAGCCGCTCGGGAAGAGCCCCGAGCGGTTGAGCGCCGAGCGCCAGGAGCGGATGGCGCTGTTGAAACGCCAGGCCCCGGACATCTCGGACTCGCTGCTGGCGGAGGGGGCCGAGCCCGACTCGCTCCTGCCGATCGTCGAGGAGCTGGTCGTCGACCCGCAGGAGCGGCTGTGGGTCCGCACCAACCGGCCGGACGCCGACCAGGATACCCCCTACGACGTGTTCAACGAGCGCGGACAGTACCTGGCGCGGGTCGTGGTGCCGGGGAAGGTCCAGCGGACGTCGTTCTCGCCGACCGGCCGGCTGTTCGCCATCGTTCAGCCGACCGGCGTGGAGCGCCGCGAGATCGTGGGCTACGACGTGGGGATCGACGCGGCCGCCGCGCCGGCCGACTCGACTACTTGACGAGCGTCAGAGGCACCGAGCGCGTGCGGCTCGTTCCACCCACCAGGTCGTCGACCTGGACCGTCATCTGGTAGTCGCCCGGCGTCGATTCCGATACGTCGAGCGACACGTACTCGAGGAGCGGGTCGACGTCGCCGCCCTGGCTGCGCTCGAACGAGTACGTGATCCCGCCCTTGTCCTCCTTGCCCGTCAGCAGCTCGCCGACCGCGGAGAAGAAGCGCGCCACGACGTTGCCCTGCCCGCGTGACTCGAGCGTGTACGTCGTGCGGTAGCGGACCTGGCCGGAATCGTCGGGCTGGAGACCGTACACCTCGTAGTACACGTACACCGGCTGGGAGCGCTTGAACACGCGCGATGGCAGGGGCAGGATCTTGTACCGGCTCCAGCGCACGAACGCGCCCCCCTCGGACGCCGGCTCGACGCGCTCGGCGAGCACCACGCTCGACAGCGCCATGCCGCCCGTCATATCGGGCACGTCCACGGAGCCCTGCGCCAGGCCGTATCGGCCGGAGGTCAGGTCGGTCAGCTTCAACCCGTACTGGTAGGCTCCCGGTCCGAGGGGCGCCTTGCGGACGCCGGGCAGCATGACGCCCGATCCGGTCGGGATCGGGGTCGAGGTGGCGATCCTGACGTCGTCCGCCTGGCGGGCGACCTCCTCGTCGGAGCCCGTCGGATGGACGATGAGCTGGTAGTGGTAGTCCAGAGCGCTGCCCCCTCCCGGGCGCGCGGCGATGCTCATCTGGTTCGTCGGCAGGGCATAGTAGAACCACACCGCCGTCTGTCCATCCGGATCGCGGAAGGCCACCGGATAGACGGGGGACGGGATCGGCTCGCCGGACTCCCCGGGGT
>CAZCZH010000199.1:2058-4629 GCA_964502985.1 uncultured Gemmatimonadales bacterium | reverse complement strand
ATCGAGGCGCTGCGGCTCCCGGCCGTGCCGGCGCCGAAGCCGGTGACGGCGGTGTCGCCCTGGATCGTGTGCACGTCCTCGATCCGCGCGCCGAGGGCATCGGCCGCGAGCTGGACCACCGTGGTCTCGATGCTGTTTCCGCTGGAGCCCCCGGCGATGTAGACGTTGACCCGGCCCGATGGCTCGATGCGGATCGTCGCCGCCTCGGTGGCGTAGGTGCCCTGGCCGGGCGTCGACGGCTCGACGAAGTTGCCGACTCCCACGCCCAGGTAGCGGCCTCGCGCTCGCGCCTCGGTCTGCTCGGCGCGGAATGCCTCGTAGTCGAGCATTGCGAGGGCCTGCTCGAAGGTCTCGAGCGCGGAGATGTGGTCGTAGGTCATCCCGTTGGGGTTCGCGTAGGGGAGCTCGTCCCGGCGCAGCAGGTTGCGGCGCCGGAGCTCGACGGGATCCATCCCCATGCGGCGCGCGGCGATGTCGAGGAGCACCTCGCGCGACAGCGACTCGAACTGCCACGGTCCGCGGTACGCCATCCGCCCGACCGTGTTCGAGTACACCGTCTTGACCGAGAAGCCGCCGCGGGGAACGCGGTAGGGCCCGGGGAACAGCATTCCCACGGAGGCCGCGGGGCCGATGGGCCACGGGGTGGGGTAGGCGCCGCAGTCCTGGACGAAGTCGATGTACGCCGCCTGGATGGCTCCGTCCGCGTCGAAGGCCATCTGGACGGAGGCGTGCTCGTGGCGGGACATCCCCGCGGCGAGCAGATTCTCGCGCCGGTCCTCCACCCACTTCACGGGCGCGTCCACCTTCGGCGCGGCGAGCATCAGGACCATCTCGTCGCGCTGGACCATGACCTTCTGCCCGAACCCGCCCCCCGTGTCGCGGGCGACGACGCGAATGTGGTGCTCGGGCAGCCCGAGCAGGCGGGAGCAGAAGAGGCGCACCTCGTGCGGCGTCTGTGTCGACGCGTAGATCGTCAGGTCGCCCGTCGACCGCGCGTAGTCGACCACGAGGCCGCGCGCTTCCAGCGGAACGGGGGTGACGGCCTGCTGGTGGATGGTCTCGCTCACCACGTGGGCGGCCGCGTCGAAGACGTCGGCGAGATCGGAGGCGGGCCGGTTCGAGAACTGCGCGACGACGTTCGACCCGTGGCTCTCGTGGACGAGCGCCTCCGACTGCTCGGCCCGGGTGTAGTCGACGACGGCGGGGAGGGGCTCGTAGTCGACCTCGACCCGCTCGGCCGCGTCCTCGGCGACGTAGCGACTCTCGGCCACCACCAGGGCGACGGGATCGCCGACGAAGCGCACCTCCCCCTCGGCCAGCGGCGGGCGCGGAGTCTCCGGCATCTTCGGGCCCATCGACGTGTGCCACTGCTGGTGGACGCCGGGGTTGAGGTCCTGGGCGGTGAACACGGCGTGGACACCGGGCAGGGCCAGCGCCTCCGACGCGTCGATCGCGAGCAGCCTCGCGCGGGGGAAGGGGCTGCGGACGAAGCAGGCGTGGAGCATCCCCGGGAGCGAGACGTCGTCCACGTAGGTGCCGTGGCCCGTGAGCAGGCGCGCATCCTCGACGCGGCTCACGCGTTCGCCGGCGTAGCGGGCGGCCCGGGCCGCGGGCTCGGCCATCACGGCTCCCCGGTCCGGGCGGCGCCGGCGGCCCGGCGCACCGCGTCCACGATGCTCTGGTAGCCGGTGCAACGGCACAGGTTGCCCGACAGGCCCTCGCGGATCTCGCGGTCGGTCGGGTTCGGGTGGTCGCGCAGGAACGCGGTCGCCGAAACGATGAAGCCCGGCGTGCAGAATCCGCACTGGAGCCCGTGGCAGTCGCGGAACGCCGCCTGCACCGCGGAGAGCTCGCCGTCCGGCGAGGCGATGCCTTCGATCGTCGTGACCTCGGCGCCGCCGGCCTGGACGGCGAACACGAGGCACGAGCGGACGGCGGCGCCGTCGAGGAGCACCGTGCAGGCCCCGCAGACGCCGTGCTCGCAGCCGAGGTGCGTCCCGGTGAGGCGGCACTCCTCGCGCAGGAAATCGGCGAGGGTCACCCGCGGCTCGACGATCGCCTTCCGGACCCGGCCGTTGACGGTGAGCCGCACCGTCACCTCACGCACGGCGTGCCTCCGCGGTCGCCGCGGCGAAGGCGCGGGCCACCATCGCGGCGCCGACGCGCCTGCGGTAGTCGGCCGACCCGTGGAGGTCGCCGGGCACGTTGGCGAGCCCGGACGTCGCGAGGCGCCCGACCTCGTCCGGCGAGACGTCTGCGACCGGGCGCCCCGCGACCCCGGCCTCGGCCGCGGTCGCCCGCTCGGGCGTCGACCCCAGGCCGATGAGGCCGATGGCGCAGCGCCAGATTGCGTCGTCCCCGCCGAGCTCGACGCCGACCGCCGCGCCGGCGATGGCGAAGTCGCCGTGGCGGCGCGAGAACTCCTCGATCGCGAAGCCGCTACGGCCGCTCCAGATCGGAAACGACACGCCCGCCAGGATCTCGTCGGGCTCCAGGGTCGTCGTCCAGAGGCCGTCGAAGAAGTCGCTCGCCGCGACGGACCGGCGGCCGCGCGTCGAGACGACCTCCATG
>CAZCZH010000199.1:0-2048 GCA_964502985.1 uncultured Gemmatimonadales bacterium | reverse complement strand
CGCGTCGAGCGCGAGAGCGACGGCCGGGTACTCGGCGGCCGGATCGGCGTGGGCGAGGGAGCCGCCGAGCGTGCCGCGGCTGCGGATCTGGAAGTGGCCCACCAGCGGCGTCGCCCGGGCCAGCAGGGGGACGGCGTTCGCCACCTCGGCGCTGGCCTCGACGGCCGCGTCGGTCGTACCGGCCCCGACCCACAGGTGGTCGTCGCGTCGCTCGATGCCCTTCAGCTCGGCGATGTGCCCGACGTCGACGAGATGCCCGAAGGCCGCGAGACGGAGCGCCAGCATGGGGATGAGACTCTGACCGCCGGCCAGCACCTTCGCGTCGTCCCCGAGCTCGGCGAGGATCTTCACGGCTTCGGCGGCCGAGTCGGGTGCGTGGTACTCGAAGGGCGCGGGCTTCATCGCTGTGGATCCCTCCGCTCCGGGCGCTCAGGCGAGCTTCGCCGCCCATCCGCCGTCGACGGGGATCACGGCGCCCGAGACGTAGGAGGCGCGATCCGAGGCGAGGAAGGCCGCCACCTCCGCGACCTCGCGGGGCTGCCCGCCGCGGCCCAGCGCCGCCTTCTCGAGCATGCCGGGGATCTTCTCGGCGCCGGCGGTCATCTCGGTGTGGATGAAGCCGGGGCAGAGGCAGTTGACCCGGATCCCCTTGCGGCCGTACTCGACGGCCGCGGCCTTGGTGAAGGAGATGACTCCCGCCTTGGCGGCCGAGTACACGCTCGTTGCCGGCGCGGCGCCCAGGCCGCCGAGGGACGACCAGTTGACGATGGATCCGCCGTGGTCCGCCTCGCGCATGGCCCGGATGCCGTGCTTCGTGCCGAGGAACACGCCGCGCAGGTCCACCTCCATGATCCGGTCGTAGTGCTCGAGGGTCGCGTCGGCGAGCATGGCCGGCTCGGCGATCCCCGCGACGTTCAGCACGGCGTCGACGCGGCCGAACGCCTCGACCGCGGCGCGGATCATGGCCTCGACCTCGGGCTCCCGGGTGACGTCGCAGTGCACCGGCAGGACGCCCTCGCCGAGCGCCGTCGCGGTGTCCTTCTCGGCGCCGCTCACGTCCGCGGCCACGACGCGGGCGCCTTCCCGCACGAAGACCTCCGCCGACGCCCTCCCCATGCCGGAGCCCGCGCCGGTGACGACCGCGACCTTCCCGTCCAGGAGCCCCATCCCTATAAGTCCCCGTCGTTGCTCGAAATTGGCGCCTCACACTATGACACCAATATGGCCGACGGGCAAGCGCGGGACCGCGGCCCGCTTCAGCGGACCGCGCGGAAGAAGCTCCGCAGGTCCTCCGCGAAGAGCTCCGGCTGCTCCATGGCGGCGAAGTGTCCGCCGCGCGGCATCTCGGCCCAGTGGGTCACGTTGTACTGCCGCTCGACCCAGGAGCGCGGGAAGCGCACCACCTCCTTCGGATAACGCGCGACGCCGGTGGGAACGCCCACGAACGCCGCCCGCTCGGTCCACGTTCCGCCGTGCCGGCTCTCCCAGTAGAGCCGCGCGGAGGAGGTCGCGGTCTCCGTCAGCCAGTAGAGCATCACGTTGGTGAGGAGCTGGTCGCGGCTGAACGCGTTCTCCGGGTCGCCATCGCAGTCGCTCCAGGTGCGGAACTTCTCCACGATCCAGGCCAGCAGCCCCACCGGCGAATCGTTGAGCGCGGCGCCCAGGGTCTCTGGCTTCGTTCCCTGCTCCAGCGCGTAGCCCGACTCCTCGCGCTGGAACGCCGCCATCGCGGCGAGATCCGCGTTCTCCTCTTCGGTGGGGGGGCAGGGCTCCTCCGGGCGGACGCCGATGGGCATGTTCAGGTGGATGGCCGCGCAGCGCTCGGGGTCGAGCGCGCCGATCCGCGTCGTGACCTGGGCTCCCCAGTCGCCGCCCTGGGCGCCGTAGCGCGGGTAGCCCAGGCGGGACATCAGCACCGTGAAGGCCTTCGCGATGCGCGGCACGTCCCAGCCGCGCGTGCGCGGGGGCTCCGAGAACCCGTACCCGGGCAGCGAGGGCGCCACCACGTGGAAGGCGTCGGCGGCCCGGCCGCCGTGGCGCTCGGGCTC
>CAZCZH010000198.1:0-4720 GCA_964502985.1 uncultured Gemmatimonadales bacterium | reverse complement strand
TGGGAGCGGTTGCTGGACCTGGTGGCAGACGCCGGCATGACCCTGCTCGTCGAGAACATGTTCGAGCGCTCGCCCCAGATCCTGCTCGACCTGCGCGACCAGCTCGATTCGCGGCACGTCGAGTTCACCCTCGACGTGGCCCACACCTACATCTATGGGACCGTCTCCCCCGAGACGTGGTGGTCCGATCTCGGTTCGGCGATCGGTGAGATCCATCTGCACGACACCGACACGTTCTCCGACGAACACCTGCCGATCGGCGAAGGGGCCCTCGACTGGAGAAAGGTGTTCGAATGCATGTTCCGCCACGCTCCCGACGTCCCCCGGGTGATCGAGATGCCGCTCGAGCAGGGACTCCAGAGCTTGAAGCGCATCACCGCCGGCGGCTACGGCGAGATCCAGCTGGAATTCCTGTGACCTCCCGCCGAACCTTCGTCCGCGGGCTGGCGACCCTCGTCCTGGGCCTGGTGTCGGTGACCATGGCGGGCTCGGGCGCGGCCTCCGGAGCGGGACCCGAGCGGGTCCTGATCCGCCTCGCCGACGCGGGGGGCACACGGGCCTCCTTGCTGGCGTCGGCGATCCGCACCGAGCCGAACCTCCAAGCACGGCATGCGGCGGTGGTGCGCGGCCTGCGCTCGATCCACGAGCGGTCGATGGGCGCCGCGCGGTCGACCTTGGAAGCGGCCGAATCGGCCGGCGCGCTGCGGCGGATCGACGACCTGTGGCTGGTCAACGCCGTCGTCGCCGAGGTCGATCCGGCGTGGATCGCGCGGCTGTCCGCCGATCCCTCGATCGCCGAGATCGTGCCCGATCGCCGCTTGACCCTCGGCGAGGCCCGCGCGGGCGGCGGGCGCGTGGCGACGCCCCCGCCGAGCGCCCCGGTCGAGGAGCTGAACCGGATCCACGTGCCCGAGGTCTGGGCCCAGGGAAACATCGGGCAGGGCGCGATCGTGGCCAACGTCGATACCGGCGTCAACGGCGACGACGAGACTCTCACCGCGCGCTGGCGCGGGCGCTTCGCCGGCAGCGACCAGTCGTGGTACGCGCCGGTCGAGCTGACGGTCTTCCCCAACGACGACGACACCGCCCTGTCGAGCGGCCACGGCACGGCCACGATGGGCATCCTGACGGGCGGCGACGGAACGTTCGGCGTGGCGTACGGGGCGACCTGGATGGCCGGCGACCTGTTCACCTCGGCGGGGCGTGACGCGGAGGGCTGGGTGTCGACGGCGATCAAGCTGCTCGAATGGATGGCCGATCCCGACGGAGATCCGTCGACGGACTCCGACGTACCCGATGTGGTGAGCAACTCGTACGGGCTCTCGGACCTCGATCCGGCGACGAACAAGATCCGCTGTGACCGCATCTTCGACGCCGCACTGGACGGGCTCGAGGCAGCCGGGGCGATCGTCGTATGGAGCGCCGGAAACTTCGGCACGCAAGGCGTCACCTCGCCGGCGAACCGCGCCGACTCTCCGGTCAACGCCTTCGCGGTCGGCGGCGTGGACCAGCAGAACGACCCATTCGGCTCGGGCGGCAGCGGCAGCGGGCGTGGGCCGTCGGCGTGCGGAGGGTCGTTCGCCACCAAACCCGACATCGTCGCGCCGGGAGTGCGGGTCACGAGCCGCAACCGCTTCAACATGACCTCGAGCGGGTTCACCGGCACATCCTTCTCGACTCCGATGGTGGGCGGCGTCCTGGCTCTCATGCGGTCGAAGAACCCCGAGATCACGCCCGAGACGGCGAAGTCCATCCTGCTCCAGACAGCCATCGACCTGGGCGCACCCGGCGACGACAACGACACCGGCTCCGGGTTGGTGAACGCCGCCGCCGCCCTGGCCCGGGTCGAGCGGCCGACCCATCCCCTGGCCCGGCTCGTCGGCTATCGTGCCACGGGGGACGCGTCGGGCAAGCTCGACCCGACGGGGATCGAGGACGCGCTCGTCCTGCGCCCCGGCGGGTCTGTCTCGATCGTCCCCGTCCTGACGAATCACGGGCCGGCGCTGCCGAGCACGACGGCCACGATGTCGAGCCCGACACCTGGGGTGACGGCGTCGACGTCGGCGATCGCCCTGGAGGCCGTGGCCACGGGCGGAACGTTCGGAACCGTCGGGTCGCAATCCTTCACGGTGGACGTCGACGGATCGGTGGCTCCCGGAACCCCGATCGAGCTCGTGCTGACCGTACAGGGAGCGACCATCGGGCCGTTCCGCCTGATCCTCCAGGCCGGCGATCCGGTCCCGGGCGACTTCGCGACCCACGACCAGGGGCAGATCCGCCTGACGGTCACCGACTTCGGCGGCCTGGGCTACTATACCGGTCGGCACATCGGCGGCTTCGTCCTCCAGGGACAGGGATTCCGCTTCCCGCCGTCGTCGCCGAACTGGCTGTTCCACGCCGGATTCATGGCGGGCACGTCGCCGAGCCGGCTGTCGGACGACGTGCCCTACGGCGAAGACACCCAGGCCTCGACGGACTGGTTGCCCCGTTTCGGATTCCCGATCTCGGTCGGGACGGAGGCCGGGGGACAGCGCATCCTGGTCGGGTACGACGACCGCAAGGCACTGAATCCGCTGGGCCTGGACGTCGATCAGAAGTCGTTCGCCTTCGACGATTCGGACGCCGACGACTTCGTCATCCTGCAGTACGTCCTGACGAACCGCGGTTCGGCCGGGCTGGCGGGGCTCCGAGTCGGTCTGTTCGCCGATTGGGACTTGCCGGGCGGCAACGGTCAGCCCGGGGAGACGGCGGGCTGGGACCCCGCGCACCGGCTGGGGTTCGTCGAGGGAACCCTTTCCGACCAGCCGGCGCTCGGAGTGGTATGGCTCGACGCCACGCCGACTGCCCAGTTGTCCTATGCGGCGCTGTCGGCGACGGACGCGCTGTCGGACTCGCGCGGCAATCCGGTCGCCGGGCTCGCGCCCGCCGAGGCTGGCCGGGCGTTCGGCGGCGAATTCTCCGACCTCGAGAAATGGGACGCACTGACGAGCGGCCAGACCGACGTCACGATCGGGACCCCGCAGGACGTATGGCAGATCATCGGAGCGGGGCCGCTGTCGATCGCCGTCGGGGAACGGGATACGGTGGCCGTGGCGCTTGTCGCCGCAGCGGACCGCGCCGGCCTGACGGCGGTGGCCGACCGTGCGCGCGACGCCTACTTCCGGCGGATCCTGGGGACCGAGCCGCCCACGCCGGGGGAGCCGCCCGACGCCGTGGCCCTGGAACAGAACTTCCCGAACCCGTTCCGCGTCGACCAGGCGACGACGATCCGCTTCGGCATCCCAGAGCCCTCCGGGAGCGGGCAGGCGAGCGTGGACATCGCGGTGTACGACGTCCTCGGGCAGCGCGTGCGGACTCTGCGTCAGGGCAGTGTGGTCGCCGGCGAGCAGGCCGTCACGTGGGACGGTCGCGACGAGTCCGGACGCCGGGCGCCGGCCGGCGTGTACCTGGTGCGCCTCGAAACGCAGGGGACGACGCGCGCGATCCGGCTCCTGCTCCTCCCGTAGGTCCCGGTGAACGACACGATCCGGCTCGCCGGGCTCGAGTTCTTCGCCGTCGTCGGCGACCTGCCGCACGAGCGCCAGTCGCCACAGCCTCTGTCGATCGACGTCGAGGTCACGACGGACACGCGCTCCGCGGTTCGCTCCGACCGGCTGCGGGACGGCCTCGACTATCGTCTCGTGTACGAGGTCGTGGCGCGCGTCGTGGGCGGACCGCCGGAGGCCGCTCCGCGGCTCCTGGAAACCCTCTGCGCGCGGATCGCGGACGAAGTGCTGGATCTGGCCGGGGTGGAGGCGTGCCGGGTGCGCTGCCGGAAACCGTGGGCGGCCCTGCCGGGGCCCGCCCGGTGGGTCGAGGTCGAGATCGGGCGGCCGTGACGCGGGCCTACGTCAGCCTCGGATCGAACCTGGGTCCGCGCGAGGAGCTTCTGGGGGCGGCTCGCGCCGCCCTGATGGGCCGCCCGGGCATCCGCCTGACGGCGTGCTCGGCGGTCGTCGAGACGGCGCCGGTGGATGTCGAGGACCAGCCGGATTTCCTCAATCAGGTGCTGGCCCTCGACGTCCACGGCGGCGCCCGCGAGCTCCTCGACGCGTGTCTCGAGATCGAGCTCGAGCTGGGACGCGACCGGACGCGGGGGAGACGGCGGGGCCCGCGCACGATCGACGTGGACATCCTCCTGTTCGGCGGTCGGACGATCGACGAGGACGGGTTGAGCGTGCCGCACCGGAGGCTCCATCGACGCGGCTTCCTGCTGGAGCTGTGTCGCTCGATCCACGTCCCCGCGGGGTGGCTGCCGGCGCCGGCCCCCATCGGCTGAGGAGGAGAGATGCCCGAGACCGTGGTCACGATCCGCCAGATGAAGGCGGCCGGACGCAAGATCGTCTTCCTGACGGCCTACGACTGGCTACTGGCGCGCTACCTGGCGGACGCCGGCGTGGACGGGATCCTGGTCGGGGACAGCGTGGGACAGGTGTTCGCCGGCCATCCGAGCACGTTGCCGGTGACCCTCGATGACATGATCTACCACGCCCGCGCCGTGCGCCGCGGGGCCCCGGAATCGTTCCTCGTCGTCGACATGCCGTTCCTCTCGTTCCAGGTGTCGCCCGAGGAGACGCTGCGCAACGCCGGCCGCGTGATGAAGGAGACCGGCGCCCAGGCGGTGAAGCTGGAGGGCGGCGCACCGATGGTCGAGACGGTCGAGCGGCTGGTGCGAATCGGG
>CAZCZH010000197.1:0-4731 GCA_964502985.1 uncultured Gemmatimonadales bacterium | reverse complement strand
AGACTCGGCTGACACCACTTGCTCGCCAGTTCCTGAGCACAGATGCCACCAACGAACGAATGCTGAAACCGTCGCCAGCCTTGACGGGAAAACATCCATGAAATGGGCAGAGTCGCGCCAGGCGCGACTCCTCCTGCTCGAGGATCTGTGGATCGAGACCCGTCGCCACGCGGTCGTACATCGGCGCCAGGTCCCCGCGCGAGGAGTACAGGTCGCGCAGCGATCGATTCTGGCCGGCCAGGATCCGGATGTCGTTCTCGTCGCAGATGCCGCCGCGCCCGCACTGCGGGTTGAACGTCGTCTGGCCGCTCATCTTGGTGCTGTTGGTGATGATCGCGTCGCTCAGGTGGCGCACGAGCTTGTAGTCCTGGACGTCCTCGTCGCTGACGAAGTGGAAGATCAGCGGATTGCCGTCCGGCCGGTCGTAGCGCCACGACACGTTGCGCTCGACCTCGGGGCCGGAAAAGGTCGAGATCTTGTCCGGCTCGCCGTGCCGCAGGTAGATGACTCCGCGGTCGTCGAAGCCCGTCTGCCACGGGGGGACGTAGGCCGCCGAGCCGGTGTAGTGCCGGCGCTCGGGCAAGTCGAGGCGGAAGTTCTCGTAGGCGTAGTGCAGGCGCCGATAGTGCTCGGCCAGCCGCTGGCCGGGGGTCACGAAGCTCTGGTCGGCCAGGCGCTGCCAGTACTCACGCAGGAAGCGCGCCTTCGCGTCGAGCGGCAGGGATTGGAACTCCGCGTCGGCGCGGGGCGACGCGATGGGCCGGACGTCGAACCAGTACAGCTCCGCCGCGCGCTCCGTGTCCAGCGAGTCGAGCCCCGCCCAATACGCCGCCGCCCCTTCCTGCGGCTGACCGAGGTTGACCAGGGCGTAGGTCGTCAGGAGCGCCTTGTCCGCGGCCGTGAACCCGCTCCCCGTGGGCAAGGACCGCAGGGCCTCGGCCATCGCCTCCAGGTCTCCTTGATCGCGGTACGTGTATGCCAGCAGGAGCGCCGCGTCCCCGTCGTCGGGGTGCTGGTCGAGCAGGGTGCGCAGCTCCTCGGCGGCGTGCTTGGTGTTGTCCTCTCCCCGCGCCTGGCGGTACGCCAGGGCCAGGTCGTAGCGCGCCTCGGCGGACCGCGGGTCGATCTCTAGCGCATGCCGGAAGTCCTTGATGGCCATCGAGATGTGGTCTCGGTTGAGGAGCTTCTTGACGCTCTCCAGGAGGACCAGCCACTGCTCGTCCTTGGTCAGCTCGTAGGAACCCAGCCCGATCCACGCCTCGATTGCACGGGGTTCGGCCTCGACGGCCCGTTCGAAGGCGGACTTCGCCGGCTCGAGGTGGTCGTCGTCCGACGGGTCGGCGACCAGGTCGAGCTGCCGGTACCCCTCGCGGATGGCCTCGAGGACCTGCGGGCCGTAGGCCGCCGAGTCGGGGGTCGCGTGCAGCGGTCGGAAGTGGGAGTCGACGAACTGGGCGCGGGCCCGACCGGGAAGAGCGCAGAGCGCGAACGCGAAGCCGATCCCGGCCGTTCGCGCGAAGCGGCATCGAAGCATGCGACGGCCTCCTGTGCTGGCGCGAGGGTTCCAGCGGGAAAACCGGCTCTCCGTGGAGCGGGTTTAACCCGTCCGACGGTGACGCCCGGACCCCTCGCGAGCTAGATTAGCCGATTCAGATGGATTCCGCACTCCTCGACGACCGCCTCTCGCGAGTCCGGGAAACGGTCGCCGACGCCTGCGCGAGGGTCGATCGCGACCCGCGAACCGTGCGGCTCGTGGCGATCACCAAGGGTCACTCGGCGGAGGTCCTCCGGAGCGCGCTGGAACACGGTCTCCAGGACATCGGGGAAAATCGCGTCGGGGAAGCGCGGGAGAAGTTCGGGACGTTGCGCGGCGAGCTGGACGAGCGGAGCGCCCGCCGGCACATGGTGGGCCATCTGCAGCGCAACAAGGCGCGAGACGCCGTCCGGCTGTTCGACTGGATCCAATCGATAGACAGCCTGCGCCTGGCTCGCGAGGTGTCGCGGCGGCTGGACGGCGACGCGCTGCAGGCGCTGGTCCAGGTCAACGCGGCGCGCGAGGAGCGGAAGCACGGATTCGATCCCTCCGAGGTCGTCGAGCGGGCGCTCGAGATCGCCGATCTCGGCGGGATCGAGGTGCGCGGGCTGATGACGATGGCCCCGTGGACCGACGACGAAGGCGTGCTGCGCGCGACGTTCGCCACGGCCCGCGCGCTGTTCGAGGAACTGCGCCGGCGCGCGCCGGGAGCGCGCCTCGACACCCTGTCGATGGGCATGTCCAGCGATTATCCTGTGGCCATCGAAGAGGGCGCCACGATGATCCGACTCGGAACGGCACTCTTCGGCGAGCGCCGGCGATGACCAACCGACGGGAGGCCCGATCGTGTCCCTGACCCCGCTGGACGTCAAGAAGCAGGAGTTCGACAAGGTGTTCCGCGGCTACGATCCGGTGGCCGTGGACGCGTTCCTCGAGCTCGCCGCGGAGGAGATGGGGAGCCTGGTGACGCGCGTCCACGCCCTCGAGGAGAAGCTGCGCGGGCTCGACGAGACGCTCGACGACTACCGCAAGATGGAGCGCGCCCTGAAGGAGACCATGCTTTCCGCCCAGCGGCTCGTCGAGGAGGCCAAGCAGGCCGCCCAGCGGGACGCCGAGCTGATCCGCCGCGAGGCGCGGCTGGAGGCCGAAGGGATCGTGTCCGAGGCCAGTCGCCGGCGGGCCGCGCTCGAGCAGCGAGTGACCGAGCTCGAGCAGCGTGAGCGGGCGTTCATCGGCAAGATGAAGGGCCTCCTGGAGGATCACCGGCGCGCGCTCGAGGCGCACGAGACGACCCCCGTCGTGAGCCGCGAGGGCGATCCGTTCGCGCCCGGCGGTGCGTGGGCCGAGGAGCCGGAGGAGATCGAAGATACGCATGCCGCGTCACGCCCGACTGCGACCGAGCACCGCCTGGAGCGTGGGACCGAGCGCCCCGACGACGAGGATGGCAGGTCGGAGGAATCGGACGCCGACGAGGAGGACCTGGAGGCGGAGAGCGGGGCCGCGTGACGGAGCTCGTGGAACGTGACCTGGCAGCGGCCCTCGACGAGACGCTGGAGGCGGTCCGCGCCGCGGGCGACTTCCGGCCGGCGGCGGGCATCGTCCTGGGAACGGGCCTCGGCGCGCTGGCCGAGGATATCGAAGTCGAGGCCGCGCTGCCCTACGCCGAGCTGCCGCACTTTCCGGTGTCGACGGTCGAAAGCCACAGCGGAAGGCTCCTGTTCGGCGCGCTGGAGGGTCGTCCGGTGGTCGCCATGCAGGGGCGGTTCCACTACTACGAGGGCTACACCATGCGACAGGTGACGTATCCGGTGCGCGTGATGCAGCGCCTCGGAGTGCCGACCCTGATCGTGTCGAACGCGTGCGGCGGGATGAATCCGGTGTACCGGCGCGGGGACCTGGTGCGGATCTACGACCATGTCAACCTGATCGGCGACAACCCGCTGCGGGGCCCCAACCTGGAAGAGCTCGGGCCGCGCTTTCCCGACATGAGCGAGCCCTACGACCGGGGGCTGGGGGCGCTGGCCGACGCGATCGCGCTCGAGGCCGCCATCCGGATGCACGTCGGCGTGTACGTGGCGGTCGCTGGGCCGAACCTCGAGACACCCGCCGAGTATCGCTTCCTGCGAGGCATCGGGGGCGACGTGGTCGGGATGAGCACGGTCCCCGAGGTGATCGTCGCGCGTCACGCCGGGATGCGCGTCCTCGGCCTGTCGATCGTCACCGACGAGTGCTTTCCCGACGCGCTCGAGCCGGTGGACGTCGAGGAGATCATCCGCGTGGCGGGCGAGGCCGAGCCGCGCTTGACGGAAGTCATCCGGCGCGTCGTGCGCCGGCTGGACGAGGCGTAGAGGAGATCCCATGGCCGAGGTCACGCGCCAGGACTACAAGGACACGCTGAACCTCCCGCGGACGGAGTTCCCGATGCGCGCCGGGTTGCCCAAGCGTGAGCCGGAGACGCTCGCCCGCTGGCTGGCGATGGACCTGTACGGCCGCCTGCGCTCGCTGCGCAAGGGACGCCCGAAGTACGTCCTCCACGACGGTCCGCCGTACGCCAACAACCACATCCACCTCGGGCACGCGGTCGAGAAGGCGCAGAAGGACTTCATCGTCCGGAGTCGCTCGATGATGGGCTTCGACGCGCCCTACGTCCCGGGCTGGGACTGCCACGGGATGCCGATCGAGATCAACGTCATGCGCGAGCTCCAGGAGCGGGGGGAGGAGCCCAGCCTGCTCGAGCTGCGGGCCCGCTGCCGCGAGTACGCCACCGAGTGGGTCGAGATCCAGAAGGCCGAGTTCCGCCGGCTGGGCGGCGTCGGGGCGTGGGACGACCCGTACCTGACGATGTCGCCGGACTACGAGGCGGACATCGTCGAGGTGTTCGGCGAGCTGGTCGAGGCCGGCTACGTGTACCGCGGGCTGCGGCCGATCCACTGGTGCCCGACCTGCGAGACGGCGCTCGCCGAGGCCGAGATCGAGTATCACGACCGCGTCTCGCCGTCGATCACGGTGTGGTTCCCCCTGCGCGAGGACCCGAACGGGATCTTCGAGGGCGCCGACCCGGCGGGTGTGCTCATCTGGACGACGACGCCGTGGACGATCCCCGCCAACCGTGCCGTCGTCGTCCATCCGGAGCACGACTACGCGCTGGTCGACACCGAGCGCGGCCGGGTCCTGTACGCAGCCGCGCGCCACACGGA
>CAZCZH010000196.1:0-4748 GCA_964502985.1 uncultured Gemmatimonadales bacterium | reverse complement strand
CTTGAAGCCGATGTAGTAGGTGAAGGCCGAGTACAACAGCCCCAGCGAGTCCGGAAAGCGCAGCTCCTTCAGCAGCTCGATGTCGTTTCCTCGCCCGATTCCGATCGAAGCCGTGGCCCACTCTCCGACTCCATCCATGGTCAGGATGGCCGCCTCGTCGAACGGGGACGGGAAGAAGGCGCTCGCCGCGTGGGACTCGTGATGCTCGGCGTACAGGATGTCGCCGTCGTACTCGAGGTCGTTTCGCAACTGGCGGTCCATGTACAGCTTGTCCTTGATCCACAACGGACCCGCCATGAGGAACGACCGCAAGCCCCGCGGGGCGACACCCAGATACGTCTCCAGGATGCGCTCGAACTTGAGGAGCGGCTTGTCGTAGAAAGCCACCGAGGAGAGATCCGACACTCCGATTCCCGCCGTGCGCAGGCAATACTCGACAGCGTGGCGCGGGTACGAGGCGTCCCCCTTCTTGCGCGTGAAGCGCTCCTCCTGGGCGGCGGCCACGATCTCCCCGTCGCGCAGCAGGCAGGCCGCGCTGTCGTGATAGAAGGCCGAGATGCCCAGAATGTGCGTATCCATTGGCATGCCTATCGCGTCGTGGACCGGGCTCGACGAAGTTCGGCGGGAGAATCCAGCGTTTTAGCCTCGCTTAATCTACGAATCGACCGCGCCCACCCACAAGCCGCAATTGCCGTGCCGGTCACGATCGATCGACCTCGCCGATCAGGGTCGCGGTGAACTCCGACGTCGTCGCCCGGCCGCCCAGGTCCGGGGTCCGCACCTCGCGGGCCGCAAGGACTCGCTCGACGGCTCCCCGAACGCGGGCCGCCACCTCCGGCTGGCCCGCGTGCTCGCAGAGCCACGCCGCGGCCAGTACCAGCGCCGTCGGGTTGGCGATCCCCTCGCCAGCGATGTCCGGAGCGGAGCCGTGGACCGCCTCGAACATCGCCGCCTCGGCGCCGATGTTGGCGGCCGGCGCCAGGCCCAGACCGCCGACCAGGCCCGCGCACAAATCGGACAGGATGTCGCCGAACATGTTCGTCGTCACGATCGTGTCGAACCGCGTCGGATCGACGACGAGCTGCATGGCCATGTTGTCGATGATCCGCTCGCTGAACTCGACCTCGGGATTGTCCTTCGCCAACTCGCGCCCGACCTCGAGAAACAACCCGCTCGTGTATTTCAGGATGTTCGCCTTGTGGACCAGGATCAGGCGCTTCGCCGGACGCTCGGCGGCGAGATCGAACGCGTACCGGATGACGCGCTCGGACGCCTCGCGGGTGACGATCGTGATCGATTCGGCGTAGTCGTGCCGCCGGTCGACGTAGTGCTCGATCCCGGCGTACAGCCCTTCCGTGTTCTCGCGCACGACGACCAGGTCGACGCCCGCGTAGCGCCCGCCGGGGACCATCGTGCGTGCGGGCCGAACGTTGGCGTACAGGTCGAACGCCTTGCGCAGCGCGACGTTCACGCTGCGGAAACCGGCCCCGACCGGCGTCGTCAAAGGTCCCTTGAGGGCCAGTCCCGTGCGCCGGAACGACTCGATCGTGGACTCCGGCAGGACGTCCAGGCCGGCCTCGATCGCCGCCAGTCCCGCCACCTCGCGGTCCCATTCGAGATCCGCCCCCGCGGCCTCCACCACCTGCACTGCGGCGTCGACGACCTCGGGTCCGATCCCGTCGCCAGCGATGAGGGTGACCTCGGGCACGTGCCGAATCTAGCCGCGGCCCCGGAGGGCGTCATCGCGTGGGAACGGCGGGAGCCGCCCGCGGAGGGAGCCTCAGGGTCCGGCGTCCTCGAAGTCCGCCGTGTCCGGCTTGCCGGCCGAGCCGAGCCCTCGGGCCACGGCGGACACGGTGGCGGAGACCGTCTTCTCGAGCGCCGCAGCCAGCAGGTCCGGCGAGTCGCCCGGCGGCGGCGTCGGGTTCTGACCCCGCGGGTCGGCGAGCCACAGGAGCTGGCCCGACTGGCCGTCCACCAGCGCCACCCGGAGGTCCCCGCGCCACGTCAGGACTCCGGCCGGCTCCAGGACCAACCGCCGGGGAACGAGGAACAGCCGCACGCCGACCGCGGCGGCCAGGTCGGCGAACGCGCGGGCGGCTGGACCGGACAGCTCGTCGCCCGTCGCGGCCGCGGAGTCGGCTGCGGCATACGCGGCGGCCAGGGTCGCCGGCCCCAGTGCGGCCAGCGCCGGAGCGTACCCGGCCGGAGCCAGCGCGCGGCTCGCCGTGCCCGTCTCCTGGAGGGCCTGGGCGAGCCCCGCGTCGACGAACGCCGCCAGGGCGTCGGCCAGCGAGTCGCGATCCAGCACGGCCGGCGTGCCAACAGGCAGGACGACCTCGAGCAGTGGCAGGACGGCGACGGTCTCGACGGCCAGGAGGTCCCCCGGGATGGCCGGGACAGAGTCGTCGCCGCCGGGGGGCGGTCCCCCCGCGCACGCCGCGACCAGCGCCCACCCCACGAGGCTCGGAAGAGCTAGGCGTCGCGCCACCGGGGCTCCCGCTTCTCGCGGAACGCGGCGATCCCCTCGCGCGCGTCCTCGGTCCGCATCAGCTCGGCCAGGTAGATCTCCTCGGCCCGGTCCAGCGCCGCGTCGAAGGGCCGGTCGATCCCCGCGTAGTAGGCCTTCTTGGCCAGGCGCAGCGCCGCGCCGCTGAACGACCCCAGCCGGTCCAGCAGGGCCTCCACCGCGGCCTCGAAGGCGGCCGCCGGGAAGACCCGATTGACGAGGCCGATACGCTCCGCCTGGCGGGCGTCGACGACCTCGCCCAGGAGCATCAGCTCGAGGGTCCGCTTGCCGCGGACGAAGTACGGGAACGCGGCGGCCGTCACGGGCGGGAACAGTCCCAGTCCGATCTCCGGCTGGCCGAACGTCGCCGTGTCGGCCGCCAGGACGAGGTCGCAGAACGCCGCCAGCTCGCACCCGCCACCCAGCGCCGCGCCGTGGACGACGGCGACGGTCGGCGGCTCGAGGTCGGCCAGCCGTCGGAACAGCCCGTGGAACGCGGCGATCATCGGCCGCACCCGGTGCCCGACGTGGTCCTCGACGTCGACCCCGGCCGAGAACGCCCGTCCCTCGGCGAGGAAGGCTACGGCCTTCAGCGCCGACCGGCCGGCGAGATCGTCGACGGCGTCGGACAGCTCCTCGAGCATGGCGATGTTCAGGATGTTGAGCGGCGGGCGCGCCAGGACGACGCGCGCCACCGGTCCCGCCTCGTTCTCCACCCGGATCGTCTCGCCCACGGCCGCTCCTTCCGCGGCCAAGGTAGGCCCGCCTTCGTAGCACCGTCAAAAGGGCCCGCGCCGGGCGCCTTGCCGCCTCGCCGCGCGATCCGACATCTTGGGTCGCGGAGAGGCGATGGAGTTCGCCTGAACCGCCCGGAGCCCGTGCCGGGCTGATGACTCCTGCGACCTTCGTGGCCGCGGGAGTCTTTCTGTTTCGGCGCGACGCAGAGGAGGAATGGGATGGGCATTCTGGCGATCGCCGCCGGGGGCGCGATCGGCGCCGTCCTGCGCTACCTGGTGTCCGGCTGGGTGCAGGGTCTCGGCGGTACGCGGTTCCCGTGGGGAACGCTGGCAGTCAACGTGGCCGGCTCGTTCGCGTTGGCCTGGCTGTTGTCCGCGTTTCTCGACCACGCGACCGCGAGTCCCGTCCAACGCGCGTTCTGGACGATCGGGCTCCTGGGCGCGTTCACCACCTACTCGACGTTCTCCTACGAGACGATCGCCCTGCTCTCGGTGGGAGACTGGGTGACGGGCGGCGCCAACGTCGCCGCGAACCTGGTCCTCGGCCTGGGAGCGGCCCTGGCCGGCCTGAGACTGGGAGGTCTGGCATGAAGATGGAGGGCGAAGGAAAGCTGCTCAGGATCTTCATCGGTGAGAGCGACCACTGGCAGGGCGAGCCCCTGTTCGAGGCCATCGTGCGCAAGGTCCGCGAGGCGGGCGGCGCCGGGGCCACCGTCCTGCGCGGCGTGGAAGGATTCGGGGCCCACAGCCGGATCCACACGGCGCGCATCCTGCGCCTGTCCCAGGACCTCCCGATCGTCATCGAGATCGTCGACACGGCGGAGCGGATCGATGCGCTACTGCCCGAACTCGACGCCATGATCGACGAGGGGCTGGTGACGATCGAGCGTGTCCGGATCCTCAAGTACCAGCCGGGGAAGGAGCAGCCAGTCGACGACTAGGCCTGGGTCACTCGGCCGACTGACGCACGTGGCTGTACTTGATGAGGGCCACGAAGATGACCCCGCCGATGGCGTTTCCGAGGGTCGTCCACATGGCGAAGTGGAGGAAGTCGAGGACCGTGATCCCCTGCCCAGCGAACGCCGCGGCGAAGACCTCGACCGCGCCAGCCACCGCGTGGTGCAGGTGTGCCAGACCGATCGAGAACGTGACCAGCCAGATGATGAAAATCTGGCTGATCGTGTCACGGCTGGCCGCCACGAGCCACGACAGGAGCCCCATCAGCCAGCCCGCCAGGACGGCGCTCGACACGACAAGCCACGCGGCGGGATCGACCAGCTCGTGGGCTACCGTCCCGTACGTCTTCGGGTCGACGATCCCGAGGCGCGGCGGGACGAACGCCAGGAACGCCGCGATCATCGCGGCGCCGACCATGTTCGAGGCGTAGACCAGCCCCCACAGGCGACCGAGCGACGAGAGAGGCGCGCGGCGGTCGAGGACCGGCAGCACGGCCAGGGTGGTGTGCTCGGTGAACAGCTCGGACCGGCCGAGGATCACGAAGA
>CAZCZH010000195.1:0-4750 GCA_964502985.1 uncultured Gemmatimonadales bacterium | reverse complement strand
GAGTACGTGCCTCCCCCGAACCGGTTCCCCACCACGTCGTCCATGGCATGGACCCAGTTGTCGCGCACGGTGAGGGAGTGGTTCTGGTTCAGCTGGGCATCGACCCGGCCGAACACGTTCTGGTTGGGGTTCTTGGTGGTGAACTCGCCGAACCCTCCCGAGCTGACGCCCTTCTGGTTCAGCAGGTCCTGGAATTGCTGGGCGTCCTCGACGCTCACGCCGACCTGTTCTGGCGCCGACTCGCCGATCGTGACGTCGGATCCAGGCTGGTCGGCCGTCTCGAACTCGCCGGCGGCGAAGAAGTGGACCTTGTCGCGCACGATCGGGCCGCTGAAGGTGCCGCCCCACAGGGTATTGAAGAAGTCCCCGAACGGGATCTCCTGGTCGTTCACCGTGAGCTTGTCGCGGACGAAGTTCTGGTTGCGGTAGTAGATGTAGCCCGCGCCTTGCCATTCGTTCGTCCCGGTCTTCGTCACGGCGTTGATCAGTCCGCCGGTGAAGCCGCTCTGACGGATGTCGAACGGCGCCGTGATGACCTGGTACTCCTTGACCGCCTCGATCGAGATCGAGCGGGCGTCAGCCTGGCCGCCGGGCTGGCCGGTGGAGCCCAGACCGAACGCGTCCTGCGTGACGACGCCGTCGATCTGGATGCTGTTGAAGCGATTGTTCTGCCCGCCGACGGCCGTGCTGCCGCCACCCGAGCCGGTCAGCGGTGATTGGTCGATGAAGTCGGTGAAGTTGCGGCCGATCGTCGGCAAATTCTGGACCGCGTGCTCCGTGATCAGCTGCTCCTGCCCGGTCCGTCCCGGGTTGATGATCTGGTTCACGGTGGGACTGATCTGGACCCGGATTCCGGCCACCTCGACGGCCTGGGTCTCGAGCTGGAAGTTGGTCGACAGGTTCTGCCCCAGGGTCAACCGAACGTCGGACCGCGACCCGGGGGCGTACCCCAGCCCGCTGGCCTGGATCGTGTACGGGCCACCGACCTGCAGGCCGGGCACGAAGTAGCGCCCGTCGGGGTCTGTGATTCCGCCGTAGACGATGCCCGTCGACTCGTTGGTGACCTGGACGGTGATGTTCTCGATGGGGGCACCGTCCTGGTCCGTGACCCGGCCGCTCACGGCGGCCGTCGTCACGCCCTGGGCGCGCGCGGTGGAGGCGAACCCCATGGAAGCGAAGACCGCGATCGTGAGAATCGTCGCGGCCCCGTACAGCGTACGCACGAAGCTCATGGCTTTTCCTGCTGGTTGGGGACGTCGGGGTCTGGTCTCGCGTGCCGAAGCTCGCACTGCGTTTCAAGCCTGGGAACTGGTCAGTACCGAAAATCGAACCGTTTTCAGACAGACCTTTCGATGAGAGCCAAACTGGGCACGGCCGCTCGCCGGCGCAAGGGGAATCTCGCTGCCGTCATTCGTCCCCTGCCTGGATCTCATCTGGGTAGCACGATGCGAAAGGTCGTTCCCCTGCCGGGAGCCGACTCGAGCGTCGCCCGCCCGCCGTGGGCCTCGGCGATGTGCTTGACGATCGCCAGCCCGAGGCCGGTGCCGCCGGTGTCGCGCGAGCGCCCCTTCTCGACGCGGTAGAACCGTTCGAAGACCCGCGGCTGATCGTCGGCGGGGATCCCGGGCCCGTCATCGGCCACGGCGATCTCGACGCCTCCGTCGTCACGTCCGGCGGCGGACAGCCGGACCGTCGTGCCCCGCGGGCAATACTTGAGCGCGTTGTCCAGCAGGTTGTCGAGCGCCTGGATCAGGAGCCCGCGGTCCGCGCGGGCCGGGAGCCCGTCGGGGACGACCAGCTCGAGCGCCAGCCCGCGGCCCTCCATGCGGGCGCGCCACTCCGCCGCACGCTCGCGTAAGACGGCGGTCAGGTTGACCCGCGTCGGTTGGATCGTGGCGCCCTCGGCCTCCAGGCGCGACAGATCGAGGAGGTCGCTCACGAGCGCCGACAGGCGCCCGACTTGGCGCCGGATGGCCGCGATGCCCGCGTAGCGGTCCTCGTCGTCCCCGTCGTCGTCGGCCAGCGCCTCGGCCCAGCCCGCGAGGGCGGCCAGCGGCGTCTGGAGCTCGTGGCTGACGTTGGCCACGAAGTCGCGTCGCACGGCGTCCAGCCGCTTGAGCGCGGTGACGTCGTGGAACACGCCCACGGCTCCGCCCTTGGCCAGCGGCGCGGCGTGCAAGGCGAGCCACTTCTCGGCCGGCCACGTGATGCGCAGCTCGCGCATCGCGGCGCGCCTTGCTTCCGCCACCTCGCGCATCGCCTCGGCGATCTCGGGCTGGCGCAGGGCCTCGTTGACGGTCCGCCCGAGGACCGGCCGCTCGAGGCCGAAGATCTCCCGCAAGGCCGGGTTCGCCAGCGTGATCCGCCCGTCCTGGTCAGTCGCCACGACCCCCTCCACCATGCCGTCGAGAAGGGCTTCCAGCCGCTCCCCTTCGGCGGTGGCCGCGGCAATGCGCTCGGCCAGCCGGATCGTGGCCGCATTGAGCGCCCGGCCGAGGTCCTCGACCTCGTCGCCGGTGTCGATCCGCGCACGGGCATCGAGGTCGCCCTCCATGACCTGCCCGGCGACATCGGCCAGGGAGCGGATCGGGGCGCTCAGCCGACGCGACCAGAAGGCCGCCGACGCGAGCGCCAGCATGAGCGCGAGCAGCAGGGCGAACGCGAGCCCGCCCAGCGCGTCGTGGCGCGCCGCGGCGACGCGTGTCAGGGGCACCGCCACCCGCGCCACGCTCCCATCCCACACTCCCCCGTCGACCCGCCGGGCGTGATATAGCAGATCGGCCCCCAGGGAGCGCGAGTAGCGCAAGCTGCGACCCTCCCCCGTGGCCCGCGCGGAGATCACCTCTTGACGCGTGTTGTGGTTGTCGAGGGCCCGCAGATCGGCCCCGTCGAACTCGCTGTCACCGACCACACGGCCATCGGGCCCGATGACCGTCACCCGAGCCTTGGCGGCCCGGCCGATCGCGTCGACCCACGTGTCGAGCTCGGTGGTGTCCGTCGGAGCGTCCGCGCGCTCGAGGTCACTGGAGGCGAAGCGCACCGTGGCCTCCATGCGCTCCTCGACGCCGTTCCGCGCCTCGAGCGACACCGTCTGGTACAGGACCGTTCCGAGGGTCCCGACCAGGATGAGGCCGACGACGAGGTACGTCCCGAACAGTCGATCTCTCAGCCGCATTCGGGGAATCTACTCGTCCGGCGGGCGGAACTTGTATCCCACGCCCCACGCCGTCTCGATCCAGTCCCCGGGCTGGCCCAGCTTGCGCCGCACCCGCGCCACGTGCGCGTCGACGGTCCGGTCGTAGCCCTCGAAATCGTAGTCCCAGACCTGACGCAGGAGCTCCGATCGGCTGAACACCCGGTTGGGGTGGCTGATCAGGAAGTGCAGCAGGTCGAACTCGCGGGTCGTCAGGTGGATCTCCTTCCCGTCGACCTCGACGGTGCGCGCCACTGGATCCAGGCGCAGGGTGCCGTACCCCAGGACGCGGCGCTCGAGGGGACCCTCGCCACGGCTGCGACGCAGGACCGCCTCGACCCTCAACACCAGCTCGCGCAGGTTGAACGGCTTCGACACGTAGTCGTCGGCTCCCACCTCGAGTCCCGCGATCCGGTCGCCCGGCTCCTGCTTGGCCGTCAGCATGATCACCGGCAGCGCTGCCGTCCGCGGGTCGGACCGCAGCCGTCGGCACACCTCGCCGCCGTCCAGGTGCGGCAGCATGAGGTCCAGCAGCACGAGATCCAGCGGCTCCCGCCAGGCGCGCTCCAGCGCCTCGACGCCGTCCTCCGCCGTGAGGACTTCGTATCCCGCCCGGCGCAGCTGGCGATCGAGCAAACCGCGCAGGTCGGCTTCGTCCTCGACAACCAGGATGCGACCCCGGCCGTTCCCCTCGGTCACTGGTCGAACTCCCCTTCGCTCGCGCTCTCGTCGTCGTAGGTGTGATGCTTGATGGAGCGCGCTTCGACGATGTAGATCACGTCCTCGGCCAGATTCGTGGCAAGGTCGGCCACCCGCTCCAGGTTACGGCTGACGAGCATCATCTGCAGGGCCGAGACGGTCGAGTTCGTGTTCTGCGCCATCTCGGCGAGCATGGCGCGAAACACGGAGTCGTTGTAGCGGTCGACCTCGTCGTCGCGCTGGCAAACGTTCCGCGCCAGCGCCACGTCGCGTTCGATGAACGCGCCGATGGCGTCGCGCAGCATTCGGGCCGACACGTCCGCCATCTCGTCCAGCGCAGGCAGGTCGGGGATCGGCAGGCCCTCGGCCAGTCGCTTGGCGCACTGGGCGATGTTGACGGCGTGGTCGCCGACCCGCTCCAGGTCGTTGGAAATCTTGAGGGTCGAGACGAGCATTCGCAGGTCGACGGCCATCGGTTGCCGACGGGCGAGCAACCCGATCGTGCGATCCTCGATGTCCAGCTCGAGCCCGTCGATGCGCCGGTCCTCCTCGATCGTGTGCTGGGCCGCCTGGGCGTCGCGCCGCTTTACCGCGGCCAGCGCGGCCCGCAGCTGCTCCTCCGCACGGCCGGCCATTTCCAGGAGTGATTCGCGGAGCTGGTTCAGCTCCTCGTCGAAGTGACGCGGCGCCTTAGCCGAATCTTCCGGTGACATAGTCCTCCGTGCGCTTCTCGTGAGGAGCGGTGAAGACGCGCCCCGTCTCGTCGTACTCCACCAGCTCCCCCATGTACAGGAACGCGGTGTAGTCCGAGACGCGGGCCGCCTGCTGCATGTTGTGGGTCACGATCACCACGCTGTA
>CAZCZH010000194.1:0-4754 GCA_964502985.1 uncultured Gemmatimonadales bacterium | reverse complement strand
GAGGGCCCGATCAAGCGCGTCGGGACGAGGATTGAACAAGTGCCGATCTTCGTCCAGCAGGCAGACCGTCAGGGCGGCCCAGGGGTCGGCGTAGCCGGGGTCGACTTCCACCGCACGCTCCAGCGCGGTCCGCGCGACGAGATGATCCTCGGCGCTGACGCGCTGCTGGTAGAAGAAGAACCGCAGCACCGCCTCGTAGGGCGTGAGCGTCTCGATCGGCTTGGCGGCCAGTGGCGCGGCCAACGAGCGGACCAAAACACCGTATGGATCTGCCACCGTGGCGACGACCCGGTCGGCGATCTGATCCTGCACTTCGAAGATGTCAGCGTCCGCGAGGTTTCGATCGAAGGTCTCGGCCCACAGGTGCGCACCGGAGCTCGCGTCCACGAGCTGCACCGCGATCCGCAGCCGGGTGCCCGCCTCACGCAGGCTCCCTTCCATCACGTAGCGCGCGCCGAGCTCCCTGCCGGCGGATCGGATGTCGGTGACCTCGCTGGCGTAGCGTGCGGACGAGCTCCGCGCGACCACCCGAAGGTAGGAGAAACGCGACAGGCCGGTGACGATCTCCTCGCTCAAGCCCTCGGCCAGGGACGCGAGATCGTCGCTCGCACCGCCGGACTTGAACGGCAGCACCGCGACCCAGAACCCCTCGTCCCGACGCGCGTCCGATTCCGCGGCAACGCCCTCTCCCGTCCTGGCGTCCTCCGCTGTCCGGCGCAGTCTCTCCGGCACGTCCGGATTGCCGAGCTCTTCGGTGTAGAGGTTGAAGACGTGCACCCGCACGCCGTGCTTCACCTCCACTTCACCGAGGTCGTGCAGGTCGGATTTCCAGTGTCCGTATTGCGCGAGATCTCCCGCGACCCGCTTCGACAGCAGGATGTGACCGGCGTCGCCGCAGTCCATCACCCGCTGGGCGATGTTGATCCCGATTCCGGCGGCGTTCGATCGCTCGTTCAGATCGACCACTACGCTGACTGGACCGCTGTGGACCCCCATCCTCACCTGCAGCTCGGGATGCGCCTTCAGCCCGCGGGCGATCTCCAGCGCGCTCTCCACCGGCTGCTGGGGACTCTGGTAGAACACCAGCGCCATCCCGTCGCCCGTCGGGATCTTCATCAACCGGCCCGCCGCCTCCTCCTTCCGGAACTGGCTCGAGCCGCGAACGATCCGGTTGAGCCGATCGACCAGCGCCCTCTGCTCGTCCGTCAGCCGCTGGGAATACCCCACGATGTCGAGGAACAGCACGTGGCCGATCAACAGCTCGGTCTTCTCTTCAGACACCCATAGCCTTCCTCAGACGACCGCACCGAAGAGCTGCCCGACGAGGCTGGTGCAGGCCATCGCCACGGCGCCCCAGAACGCCACCCGAAGGGCCCCGCGCGCGGGCGGGGCGCCCCCGATCCGAGCCGCCAGCCCGCCGAGCACGAGTAGGAGCGCCAGCGTCACCCCCACGACGCCCGCTCGCAGCATTCCCGGGGGCAGTAAGGCCGCGAGGAGCGCCGGGGGCGCGGCACCGGCCGCGAACGAGGCCGCGGACGCGATCGCCGCCTGGATCGGCCGGGCCCGCGTCGTCTCGTGGATGCCGAGCTCGTCCCTGGCGTGGGCCCCCAGGGCGTCGTGGGCCATCAGCTGGTCGGCGACCCGCGCGGCGAGCTCCGCGCTCAGCCCGCGGTCGACGTAGATCCCCGCCAGCTCGGCTCGCTCGAGCTCCGGGGAGCTCGCGAGCTCCCCGCGCTCACGGGCCAGATCCGCGCGCTCGGTATCCGCCTGGGAGCTCACGGAGACGTACTCGCCGGCCGCCATCGAGAGCGCTCCGGCCACGAGTCCCGCCACGCTGGCCAGCAGGATCGCGCCCGGGCCGGGCTCCGCCGCGGCCACGCCGAGGACCAGGCTGCTGATGGAGATCAGGCCGTCGTTGGCGCCGAGGACGGCGGCGCGCAGCCAGCCGATCCGATCGGAGTAATGCACCTCACCGTGCATGATCGACCGTGTCCGGGACCTCGATCTCTCCAAAGCAGAGCGACCTCCGAATCGTCGTCTCACACCATAGCGCATGAGGAGGTCCCCCACCATACCTGTGCTCGGTCTGTACGGCGTCGGGAGGCAGCTCCCCCAGCAGGACGTGGCGGTTCATCGATGAAGCTCCTTGATCGGTTTCCGCGGTCGGAATATCGTTTCCTCGTCCCACGGAGCGGAGGAGTGGTGCTTGGGCGTACCGCGCGGCCGGTGGCCGCGCCGAGCTAGTGCTCGTCCCCGACGCGCCGCACGCGTTCTGGAACTACGACCCCTGGTTCGACGGCGTCATGGACCGCGCCGCGCGGTTCATCGTGGAATACGCCACCGCGAAGGAGGTCCGATGACCGGGGGGACCGGATCGGGCCGGGCGGACGCCGAGAGGCGGCTCGCCGGGTTCGTCGACAAGTTCGAGCCGTCGATGCGGGGGCGGATCCGTGCTGCGCGCGCCGCCCTCCGCGAGCGCCTCCCGACGGCCTTCGAGCTGGTGTACGACAACTACAACTTCTTCGTCATCGGGTACTCCCCGACGGAGCGCCCGTCCGACGCGATCATGTCGCTGACGGCGAACGCCAAGGGGCTCGGCCTGTGCTTCATCCACGGGGCCGCGCTCCCCGACCCGACCGGGATCCTGCTCGGATCCGGCAAGCAGACGCGCTTCATCCGCCTGGAATCGGTCGAGGACCTGGCGCGACCCCCGGTCGAGGCGCTGATCGCGACCGCCGTAGAGCGATCGAGGACGCCCCTCCGACCGAGCGGACGCGGCGAGCTCGTCATCCGCTCGGTCTCGAGGAAGCAGCGCCCGCGGCGCTAGCCCGCGGTCAGATCGTCGCCAGCCGCTTCGCCGCCGCCTTGACGCGGAACGCCACCATCAACTGGGCGATTCCGATGAACAGCGCGAACCACGCGATCAAGGCCAGGACCGCGGCGATGGTCGTCTGGGGATAGAAGATCGCCAGGACCGCCAGGGCGAAGGTCAGGGCTCCGACCACGACGCTCCACAGGCCAGATCCACCCATCGCCCTCTGGGCTCGTGCCATGATGAAGTGCGCGATGCTCGTCCAGAGCATCCAAAGGGCGACCGACACGACGATGTAGATCAGCGACAGCGTCGGGACGAGGAACACGAGGATCCCGAAGGCCAGGCTGATCAGCCCCTGGACGAGAAGCACCCACCAGCGCCCGAACCACCGGCGAAGGCGGAACGCAAAGCCGATCGAGAACGCGCCGTCGAACAGGGCGTAGACGGCGATGAAGGCCATCAGGACGACGAGCGTCGCCCCGGGCCAGCGCAGGGTCAGGACGGCGAACGCGATCGCCACCACCCCGCGAAGGAGGTACAGCCAGCGATGCTGGCGCAACGCCGCGGATGCGTCTTGTGGAATCATGATCGGGGTTCCTCTTCGTTTTGGGAGGTCGACCTCGGATAGTATACCACATATCGGGTCAATCCATGGCGACACGCCGCAGCATCTCCGCGACCAGGGCCCGCAACGCGGCCTCCTCGTCCGCCGTCGGCTGGTACGGCGTCATCTCGTTGCGGATCTCGTGGCCCTCATCGGCCTCCTCGATCTCGCTGTGCCAGCGGGTCCCGCGGAACGTCCCGCCCTCCTCGAACCGGCCCCCGACGTTGTCGTGGACGAACGTCACGACCCGCCGCCCGTCGACGACGGATTCGGCGCGGGTATACACCCAGTCCGAGGCGCTGACGACCCGACCCGCGGCGTCGAGGACGACCATCGCGTGGCGGCCGCCCGAGCGGGACGAGAGGTCGATCGACAATTGCTCCCAGCCGGCGATCGCCGCGCTCTCGGGCCGCGCCAGGATCTCCGCGGACGCGACCGGCTTGCGCTTCGGGAAGACGTCCGGTGGGAGGACTCCGAGCAGGACGTGACAGGTCATCGACGAGGCTCCTTGATCGGCCTCCGCGGCCGGAATATCGTTTCCTCGTCCCACGGAGCGGAGGAGTCGTGGAGATCGACCCCGTAGCGTTGCAGGCCTACGCGGCGGTGGCCGGGGTGGCCGTCGCGGTCATCGGGTTCGTCGTCGTCGCCCTGCAGCTGCGCCAGTTCGAGCGCTCGGTGCGCAGCAGCGCGCACGCCGCGATGTACGCCCAAGGGGCGGATTTCCGCTCTCATCTCGTCACCTACCCGCATCTGCGCCGGTACTTCTTCGACGGCGCCGACATCGGCCCCGACCACGAAGAATACTCCCGCGTGGTGACGATCGCCGAGCTGTTCCTCAACCACCTCGAGCACATCGCCGTGATGGCCGACAGCTTCGGGCGGCGGAACCGGGCGGCCCTCGAGGGCTTTGTCCGGGGGGCGCTCGAAGGCAGCCCGATCATGCGGCGACGGCTGGCCGAGAACCCGTCGGCGTACTCGCCCGCGCTGATGCGCCTGGTGTGATGGCGACTCTCCCGTAGTCGCGAGCGACGAGAGGATGTACGAGAACCTGAGACACAAGCTCCTGCCGTGGCCCCTGTTCCTGCGACGCCTCGCGAGTCACGCGCTGCTGGCCACGCTGATGCTGGGAATCTCCCTCGGCCTGGGCGTCGTCGGATATCATCTCACAGAAGGCCTGCCGTGGCTCGATGCGCTCCTCAACGCGTCGATGATCCTCAGCGGGATGGGTCCGGTGGACGTGCTGAGGACCACGAGCGGGAAGCTCTTCGCCTCGTTCTACGCGCTGTTCTCGGGGGTGCTGTTCCTGGTCATCGCGGGGACGCTGTTCGCGCCCGT
>CAZCZH010000193.1:0-4777 GCA_964502985.1 uncultured Gemmatimonadales bacterium | reverse complement strand
GCTCCGTCGGACGCGGCGCTGACGGTGCACGCGGCGAGCGCCAGGCAGGCCAGCCAGGCTGACGGCGACGCGAGGCGTCGGCCCATCGTCGTTCGGCGGATCGTTGGGCGGACCATCGTCCCTCCCGGGTCTAGGCTCTGGATTCCGGCGAGCCGTCGAGCAGCTCGCCGCGCAGGACCGTCACCGCGCGTCCCTCGAGCACGACGCGCTCGCCGGCCAGCTGGACGCGCACGGTCCCGCCTCGCGCGCTGGCCTGGTAGCCGAGCATTGCATCCTTGCCCGTCCGCGGCGCCCAGTAGGGCGCCAGGGCGCAATGCGACGACCCCGTGACGGGGTCCTCGTCGACGCCGACCCGCGGGCCGAAGAAGCGCGACACGAAGTCGTAGTCCGTACCATCGGCGCGCGCGGTCACGCACACCCCGCGCGCGGGCACCGTCGCCAGGCGCGGCAGATCAGGCGTGAGAGCACGGACCGCAGCCTCGTCCTCCAGCTCGACCAACCAGTCCTCGCCGGCCCGGACCGCCGAGCGCGCGGGCGCGCCGAGCGCCGCGAAAAGCTCGCGCGGCGCGCTCTCCGGGCGCGGATCGACCCGCGGGAAGTCGAGCGCGATCCAGCCCTCCCCGCCGGACTCGGCGGATAGTTCACCCGAGCGCGTCTCGAACCGCAGCGGCCGGCCGCGCGGGGCACGACCCGCCTGCCACAGGACATGGGCGCTGGCCAGGGTGGCGTGGCCGCACAGGTCGACCTCGACCGTCGGCGTGAACCAGCGCAGGCCCCACCGGTCGGGCGAGCCCGTGGGCCGCAGGAAGGCCGTCTCGGAGAGGTTCATCTCGGCGGCCACCGCGGCCATCCACCGCCCGTCGGCGTCCTCCTCCAGGACGCACACGGCGGCGGGGTTGCCCGCGTACGGCCGGTCGGCGAACGCGTCGACCTGGAAAAGCGGTGTGCCCATCGATCCCCGCGGCTAGATTGCGCGCATGACCGGTTCGTTGCCCGAGATCACGCCGCCCATCGAGGACTACCTCAAGGCGGTGTACTCGCTGGCCCGCGAGCGGGGGGTCGAGCGCGCGTCGACGTCGGCCATCGCCGGACGCCTCGACGTGTCCGCGGCCTCGGTGACGAACATGATGCAGAAGCTTGCCGAGATGAAGCTCGTCGACTACGTCCCGTACCGCGGCGTCTCGCTCACGGCGGCAGGCGAGAAGATCGCCCTCGAGGTGGTCCGGCACCACCGGCTTCTCGAGCTGTATCTGGCCGAGGCGCTGGGCTACTCGTGGGACGCCGTGCACGACGAGGCCGAGCGCCTCGAGCACGTCATCAGCGAGGAGTTCGAGGACCGCATCGACGCCATGCTGGGTCATCCCACGACCGACCCGCACGGGGATCCGATCCCGCCCAAGACGGGTCGCATGCCGACGGGTTCCGTACGACCGCTGAGCGAGGCGCGGCCCGGGGAGAGCGTCGTCGTGAGCCGGGTATCCGATCGCGACGGGGCGCTCCTGCGCGAGCTGGAAGCGCTGAATCTCGTGCCCGGGGCCCGCCTCACCGTCCGCCAGCGCGCTTCCGGCGGCCGCCTGTCCGTCGAGGGCGACGCGGGTTCGTTCTCGGTCGGCCCGCGCCTGGCCGAGCGCGTGTTCGTGGCCCGCGCCACGGAGGTCGCCGACGCCTGAGGAACAGCCCGCCGCTTGACCGGTCGCACGGATCCATGGTAGGGTAGTCAGGAACCGTTATCGTTCAGGAGGCGTTCGTGACCGTCGAGTTCCCGCTCCACTTCATGCAGAAGGGCGAGCGCGGCCGCGTGGCCGGCATCCGCTGGCGCGAGGAGGACGTCGAGCAGCGTCTGGTCGAGATGGGGTTCGAGAAGGGCGTCCGGTTCCAGGTCGTCGAGTACGACCCGGAGCGCGGGATCACGGTCCGACTGGCCGACCGCGACCTGACCCTCGTACCGTGGCTGGCGCCGGTCATCTACGCCACCGAGGAACCCGACTAAGCCCCTTTCCGACCTACTCGCGCCTGAGCGGGGCCACGCCGGCCAGCGCCTGACGCGTGCGCTCGACGACCGGGCGCATGGCGGGCTCGGCGTCCTTCCAGCCGATCAGAAAACGTTCGTACGATTCCCGCGCGGCGTCGAAGTCCCCCGTCTCCACGTACAGCTCTCCCAGCCGGCGATCGGCCATCCCGCCGTACGGGCCCGCGCGAAGGGACGTCAGGTACGGCTCGGCGTCGTGGAGCTTCCCCTGCTCGATCAGGAGCCCGGCCAGCCACCAGCGGATCGTGTCGTTGACGCTCCACCGCGGGCCGTGACCCGTGGCCTTCGTCCGCGCCTCGTCGAGAAGCCGTTCGGCCAGCTCCGGCTTGCCGCGCTTCCACGCCACGAGGCCGTCCAGCGCCAGGCCCGCGCCGTCGGCGAAGCGCGCCGTCGCCGAGTCGCCCTCGATCCGCACGCGGGCCGCCAGGTCGCGTAGTGCGCCCCGTTCGGCGGCGCGCTCGGCTTCGCGGCCCTCGTCCGTCGCCCGCGCGGCGCGGAAGAAGAAGTAGACCGCGCGCAGGTAGTCGACCGGGATGTCCCCCGGTGCGATCTCGAATTCCCCGCCGAGCGCCGCGTCGTCGACCGGGATCCCCTGGGCCCTCTCCTCGTAGAGGAAGGTCGCAGCCGCCCCCGGCGGGAACCCGGGCGCCGTCACCCGCTCGAGCATCTCGCCGGGACGGCCGCTCCGAAGAGACGTCCCGGCGAGGAGGATCCTGGCATTGGGGTTTCCGTGTCGGTCGGCGATCTCGTACAGCCGGGCCTCGGCGGCGCGGAAGCGAGGATTGCGGAAGTCCTGGAGGGCGATCGGGATCGCCTGGTCGGCGCGCTCGTCGAGCGCCTTCCACGCCCGCACTCTGGCCATGGAGTCGCCGAACGCGACGGCGTAGATCGCCCTCCCTCCCTCGGCGTCCTCCTGGCTCGCTCCCGCGACCCGCACCATGCTGTCGAGGAGCGCCAGGGCGCGCGCGCTGTCGGCCTGGTACATGGCGTAGTCGAACCGATGGATGTAGGCCGGCAGGAAGCGCGGGTCGAGCTGGATCGCGCGGGCGAACGCCTCCTCGGCCTTCTCGGGCGGGGCCAGCACGGCGGCGCCCAAGTGGTAGTACGTCTCGCCCAGCAGGTACCACGCCTCGATGTCGTCGGGCCAGCGCCGGACCGCCTGCTCGAGCGGAGCGACGCCGTCGAGGCTCCCCGTGATCAGGGCGTAGTCGGCCTTCAGCAGCACCGCCTCGTGCTCGGGGAGGCGGTCGGCGTGGCGTACCGCGCGCTCGATCGCCCCCTCGCCCAGCTCGCTGGCGATGGTCTCCGCCCAGCCGTAGGCCGTCGACAGGCGCCAGTTGGCCATGGCGAACGACGTATCGGCCTCGACGGCGCGCTCGTAGGCCGGGATCCACCCCGCGAAGTCCCCGCGCCGGAACAGGACCTCGCCCTCGAGATACGCCTTGAGGGCCGGCAGCGACGTCGTCGTCACCCGGGCCAGGTCGACGTCCGGCAGGTCGCCCTCGTGGCCCTGGAGGACGGCCCTCAGGACGTCGATCGTCAGCCGGTCGACGAGGACCAGCACGCTGTCCGGCGAGCCGACTGCCTGGCCCTGGCCGAGGCGCTTGCCGCTGTCGACGTCGTACAGGTCGGCCGACAGCCGGACGTCGGAGCCGAGCGATACGGCGCTCCCCGACAGCACGTAACGCGCGCCCGCCCGGCGCCCCACCTCGAGGCCGGTCGCCAGATCGGCGCGGTCGCCCTCGGGAACCATCTCGTTCCACCGGGCGAGGACGGTGCGGCTGTCGATCGCCCGCAGCCCGCCCGCGCCGTCGAGGTCCGTCGACAACAGATCGACCATCCCCTCGCGATAGACGTCGAGCCCCTCACCCTGCACGTCGAATGGCAGGACGGCGATCCCCGGCGCCGCCTCGGCGATCGCCTCCGCGGGCGCGAAGCTCCGCCCGCGATCGTGCACGACGACGTACAGGCCGGCCAGGCCGAACAGGAGCGAGAACGCGAACACGCCGCCGGCGACCGCCCGGGCCCACGTCAGGTGCGGCAGCTCGCCGCGCCGGAGCGCGCCGAACAGGCCCCCCAGGTCGAGCGCGCGGGAGCCCGGCAGCTCGCCACCGGCGGCCCGGATCCGGGTTTCTGGAGACGACTGGATCCAGCCCGTCGCGACGATCACGACCAGGCCCACGCCGAGGAGGATCACGGCCCCCGGGAAGGCCCATGCGGGAAGCACGTGACGGTCGATCGACCAGCCGGTCAGCCACAGGAGCGCGGCCGCGGCGAGGACGAAGGCCAGAAGGTTCCGCACCAGGTTCGCACGTCTCAGCCGGGCGCCCAGTCCACCCGCCGCGTCGTCCTCCGAGGCCACCTCCAGGAGCGCGACCTTGGCCTCCTCCGGGACTCCCACGAGGGAATGGATCCGCCACTGGCCGGGCACGCCCTTCAGTTCGTGGCGTCCACGCTCTTCGAAGCGGAACCCCGATCCGGCCACGGCGTCCCGCAGGGTGCTCGATACGAGGATCTCGCCCGGCCCCGCCAGGTCGGCCACACGCGATCCGATGTGCACCGCGAGACCGCCCACGTCGCGGTCCTGGACCTCGATCTCGCCCATGTGGAGGCCGCAGCGCACCTGGAGATCGAGCTCGTGGACCGCATTGCGGATCGCGTCGGCGCACGTCAGGGCCCGCGCCGGGCTGTCGAACGTGACGAGGAACCCGTCCCCCGCCGTCTTGACCTCGTGGCCGGCGAAGCGCT
>CAZCZH010000192.1:0-4782 GCA_964502985.1 uncultured Gemmatimonadales bacterium | reverse complement strand
GCGGATAGTCGGGAACCGCCCGGGAAATCTGGCCGCGGTACAGATTGGTCTTGGTGGGCTGGTCGCGGAGGACTTCACGTCCCTCGTCGTCTTGCCAGAGAACGCGGGCCAACACGCTGCGTCGGGGCGTGGCGACGTTCTGCGCGTACGTGCTGGTGGAGTTCCTGCGTCTGGGATGAAGGTGCCCGATTGACGCCGCCGGTCGGCCCGTCTATGCTCGCCCGGAAGGAGGGACGATGAACTGGATGCGACGGACGAACCGGATGCGTGACCTGCGGGGACCGTTCCTGGCCGCCGCGTGCCTGGCGCTCGCAGCGGGCTGCGGCGAGTCCCGGGACCAGGGGTCGTCGGGAACCCCGTCGCCCGCGCCGAGCGAGTCGACGGCCACCGCTCCGGGCCCGGCGACCGCGACGGAGACGCCGCCGCCGCCCTCGGATCCGGTCGGCTCGCGGTGGGTCCTGACGCTGCTCGCGGACGTCGAGATCGGCCGACCGAACGGCAAGGCGGTGACCCTGCGCATGCGGCCTGATGGACAGGCGGTCGGATACGCGGGCTGCAACCAGTTCGGCGGGAGCTACGAAATCGAGGGGTCGGGCCTGCGCTTCTCGCAAATCGTCATGACACGCATGGCGTGCGGCGACGGGATGGACACCGAGCGAACCTACGAGAGCGCGCTCGAGATGACGCGGGCCTGGAGCCTCCGTGACGGGCGCCTGGTCCTGCTGGACGCCGACAGCCAGGACGTCGCGACGTTCGAGCCCGGGAACGCGGAATAAAGACGGCCGGCGTCCACGGCATCCACCACGTCACGGCGATCGCCGGCGATCCGCAGGAGAACCTCGACTTCTGGGTCGGGGTCCTGGGCCAACGGCTCGTCAAGCGCAGCGTCAACCAGGACGACCCGGGCACGTACCACCTGTTCTACGCCGACGCGGAGGGGACGCCGGGCACGGACGTCACGTTCTTTCCATTCCACGGGATGCCGTCGGCCCGGCTCGGCGCGGGAATGGTCGGCGAGATCGCCCTCGCCGTGCGGGCCGCCAGCCTCGAGTACTGGGGTGAGCGGCTCGCGGAGCGCCACGCCGAAGTCGCCGAGCCGACGACGCGCTTCGACGAGACGGTGGTTCCGTTTCGCGATCCGCACGGTCTGCCGTTGTCGCTGGTCGGGCTCGAGGAGGAGCGCGCCTCGGTCCCGTGGGGAGGGAGTCCCGTCCCGGCCGAGCACCAGGCCCTCGGGATCCACGCGGTCAGGATCCGGGTCCGAGATCTGGCGTCGACGGCGCGGTTGCTCGAGCACGTCATGGGATTCGCTCGTCGCGCCGAGCACGGGGACTGGGTTCGCTTCGCGGCCGGGGAGGGATCGGGCACGTACGTCGATCTGAAGGAGGATCCGCGCGCGCCGATGGGACGCTGGGGCGTGGGCGGCGTGCACCACGTCGCGTTCCGCGTCGCGGACGACGACGCCGAGGTCGCGCTGCGGTCCGACGTCGAGGCCTCCGGCCTGGCTCCGACCCCGGTCATCGACCGGTTCTGGTTCCACTCGGTCTATTTCCGCGAACCCGGTGGAACCCTGTTCGAGCTGGCCACCGACGGCCCGGGCTTCGATCGCGACGAGGAGCGCGAGCGGCTGGGCGAGCGGCTCGTCCTTCCGCCGTGGCTCGAGTCGCGCCGCGGCGAGATCGAGGCGTCCCTCCCCGGGCTCGAGATGCCCGCGGTTTCCGGCCCCCTGCCTGCCGAGTAGGTTCATCGACACGCTCGTCCGCCGGCCGGACCGGATGTCGAGGCTGGCGGCGGTCGCCGATTCCCGAGGCAGGAGGTTCTCGATGCATCGCACGTCGACCTTGACGTTGCTCACCCTCGTCATCGTCAGCGGGGCGGGAGTACCCGCCCTGGCTCGCGACGCGACTTCCGGATCTTTGGCGGTCTTCGCACCGAGCCGAGCCGACAGCTCGATCGCCGAGAAGGCGCTGGCCCGCTACGCCGACCGTGCCGAGGGGGTCGACAGCTACACGGTGATCCAGGAGGTCGCTGGCCAGGAGATCACCCAGCGCTTCGTCAAGCAGGAGGTCGAGGGCTTCCCGGTCTTCGTCCCCGAGGGGTCCGAGGCCGCCCAGACGGGGGCCATCGCCGATTTTGCCCGCATCGTTCGCCGCGCACGAGACGAGGGAACCGCCGACGTCGGCGGGGTCGAGGCCCACGTCCTGGTCATCGACGATTTCGAGGATCTCCAGTTCGCCGCGCTCGATTCGGCCGGATTCGAGCCCGAGCAGATGAAGCTCTACATCGACACCGACGAATATCTCCCGCGGCGCATGGTGATGAAGGGAGACGTGGCGATCGGCGACGAGACCCGATCGGTGACCACGACCGTCACGCTCTCGGACTACCGCACGGTGGAGGGATTCGCTTACCCGTTCCGCTCCAAGATCTCGACCGCGGGAGCGATGGGCGCCGATTCCGCCAAGATGGCCAACGCCCGCAAGCAGCTCGAGGAGTTCGATCGGAAGCTGGCCGAGATGCCGGAGTCTCAGCGCAAGGTGATGCGGCAGATGATGGGGGATCAGCTCGATCAGCTGCGCCACATGATCGAGGCCGGGGGCATCGAAGAGACGATCGTCGTCACGGACCTCCGCCTGAACACCCCGGCCGGGTCGTAAGGCCGGCGCGTCTGGCGCTGCTCGACGACCGATGACGACTCGATCCCGTCGGCTCGCGGCCCTGTGGTTCGCCGACCTGGCGGGGTATACCGCCCTGTCGTCGGTGGACGAGGACCAGGCGATGGCGCTGGTCGAGCGACTGCAGGAAGCGACGCGCGGCGTCGTTCCCGCCCACGACGGAAGGATCGTCAAGTTCGTGGGAGACGCCGTCCTGGCGGAGTTTCCGAGCACCGGTCGAGCCGACGACGCGCTGGAGCTCCTCGAGCGGGTCGTGGCCGATCGCGACCCGGCGGCCCTCCAGATCGGCGTCGAGCCGGCGTTCGACGTGCTCCACGACGATCCGCGGTTCGTCGCGCTCCTGGAGAGGATCGGGATCCGTCCGCCCCTTTCCTCGCCCGCCTGCTAGGCTGACGCCCCATGCCGAGGCCGCTCGCGCCGCACGTCGAGCTGCGTCGCTCGCTGGGGTCCCTCCAGGCGACGGCCCTCGTGGTGGGCGTCGTCATCGGGGCATCGATCTTCGTCCAGCCCTCCGAGATCATGCGCGAGGTGCCGTCCGAGCGGGGGACGCTGCTGGCGTGGCTCTTGGCCGGGGTCCTGACGGCGGCGGGCGCCCTGATCTGCGCCGAGCTGGCGTCGGCGTTCCCCCGCACGGGCGGCGTGTACGTCTTCCTGCGCCGGACGATCGCCCCCTCGATCGGCTTCCTGTGGGGCTGGGCCATGTTCTGGAGCATGCACTCGGGCATCATCGCCGCTGTCGGCATGGTGTTCGGGCGCTATGCGGCGCCGCTGACGCCGTGGGGCGACGGTGCCGTGCGACCCCTCGCGGTAGCGGCCATCGTCTTCGTCTCCGGCGTCAACTACTTCGGCGTGCAGCACGGCGGCCGGCTCCAGGCGGCGTTCACGATCGGCAAGGTGGCCGTGATCGCCGGCATGATCGCGGTGGCCTTCGCACTCGGGACCCCGGCCGCGGCCGAGGCCAACGCAGCGAGGACCTGGTTCCCCGGTGGCCCGGGGGCCTTCGGCCGAGCGGTGGCCGGCGGACTGTTCGCGTTCGGCGGCTGGCACATGGTCACCTACGCCGCCGGGGAGACGATCGACGCCGCGCGCACGATTCCACGCGCCCTGGTGGTCGGCGTGGCCATCGTCGTGGCGTGCTACGTGGCGCTCAACGCGGCATACCTGCGGGTCCTGCCGATGGAGACGGTCATTCGCTCGACGCGCGTGGCAGCCGACGCCGCGGACGCCGTGCTCGGAACGGGTGGAGCGACGTTCCTTTCCGCGCTGGTGGCGTTCTCGAGCTTCGGCGCGCTGGCCGGGGTGGTGCTCGCCGGGCCGCGCGTGTATCACTCGATGGCCGCGGACGGGCTCGCCTTTCGTTGGATCGCGGCCGTCCATCCCCGCCATCGGACGCCGCACCGTGCCATCGTCCTGCAGGCGGCCTGGTCCTGTGCCCTGGCCGCCACGGGGACTTATCGGGCCCTGTTCACGCGCGTCGTCTACACCGAGTGGATCTTCTTCGCGCTCATGGCGGTCGGGCTGTTGCGGGCGCGCCGTGGCCCGGGCTACGCGCCGGGCTGGCGCATTCCGGGAGGACCGGTGCTGCCCGCGCTGTTCATCGCCGGCGCCCTGTTCGTCGTCGTCGTCCAGGTCTCCGCCAGGCCGACGGAGAGCGTGGTCGGACTCGGCATGGTCGCGGTGGGACTACCCGTGTACCTCGTCTGGGAGCGAGCGCATGCGCCTGATCGACGTCCATAACCATTACTATCCCCCGGAGTACCTGGACGCGCTGGCCGAGGGCCCGTCCGCCGTGCGCCTGACCGTCGACGCGGATGGCCACCCGTGCCTCCATTACCCGGGCGACACGAACGTCGCGGTCCGTGGCCATCGCGACCTCGCGTACCGCGAGGAGGTGCTGGAGCGCGAGGGCGTGGACGTCCAGGTCCTGACCCTGACCACGCCCGGCACCCACGTCGAAACCCCCCGGCGGGCGATCGAGCTGGCGCGCATCGTGAACGATGCGCTGGCCGCGGCCACCCGGCGGCCTGGCGGGCTCTTCGCGGCTCTGGCGACCCTCCCGCTGAACGATCCCGCGGCGGCGGCGGACGAGCTCGAGCGGGCCGTCCGC
>CAZCZH010000191.1:0-4817 GCA_964502985.1 uncultured Gemmatimonadales bacterium | reverse complement strand
GGTGGCGCGCGGCAGCAGGTTGAACGTCTGGAAGACGAATCCGATCTCCCGGTTCCGGACATGGGCCAGCGCGTCGTCGTCGAGCCCGCTGACCGCTCGCTCGTTCAGCCAGTATTCGCCCCGCGTCGGCGTGTCGAGGCATCCCAGCAGGTTCATGAGCGTCGATTTGCCCGATCCCGAAGGGCCCATGATGGCGACGAATTCGTTGTGCGAGATATCCAGGTCGATGCCGTCGAGCGCGTGGATCTCCTCGCTTCCCATCCGATAGATCTTGGTGAGATCGCGGACGCGGATGAGATGCGAGTCGGCCAGAACGGGGGCGTCGAGCGAGGTCGCTTCGTTCAAGGCTTCTCGTCGGACGCTTCGCGAATCTTCACCGCCTGGCCATCCGTCAGATCGCGCAGAGCCTCGTAACTGCCGCTTACGACGCTGTCTCCCGGCTGCACCCCGCTGATGACCTCGAAGTAGCGGTCACCGCTGATCCCCACGCGTACGGGGACGAACTGGGCCTTGCCGTCACGCACGACGAAGACTCCTTCCTTTTCCGCGACCCCCCCGCTCGCCTTGTCGTCCGAGACGGTGCGCACGACAAGGGACTGGATCGGGATGGTGAGGGCCTTCTGCCGCGTCGCGGTCACGATGTCGGCGGACGCGCTGAGACCCGAGCGGACCGTGGGAAGGGTGTCGTCGAGCGTGACCTTGACCTCGAAGTCCGTCGCGTCGTCGGCCGGTCCGACGGCCGTGGGGACGATCTTCGGGCTGGTCGCCACTTCGGTCACGTGACCGGTGAAGGTGGTATCGGGAAACGCGTCGACCTCGACGTCGGCCTTCTGGCCGACGTCTACGTTGACCACCTCGGTCTCGTCGACGTCGACCGTCGCCTCCATCACTCCGAGATCGGCGATCTGCATCAGAATGGTCCCGGCCTGGTTCATGGTCCCGATCATAGCGACCTCGCCCTCCTCGACATTGACCCGCGTGACGACGCCATCGATCGGGCTGGTGATCGTTACGCGGGACAGGTCGTGGCGCGCGGATGTCAACGAGGCCTCGGCCTGGGCGACGCGGTTACGCGCCGCGTCCACCGCTCCCTGGCGCGAGCGCAGGTCGGATAGGGCCTGATCCAGCTCGGCCTTCGGTATCAGGTCCTGTGCGGCGAGCTTGCGCTTGCGCTCGTAGGTGTCGCGGGCCAGATCGAGCTGGCTTTCAGCGGACGTCAGCTCGCCGCGCGCCGCCGCTACGGCCGCGGCCTGACCGCTGGCTCCGGCCGCGACGTTCACCGGATCGAGCTGGAGCAGGAAGTCCCCCTTGTTGACATGTTGACCTTCCTCGACGCCGATCCGCACGACCTCTCCCGGCGTCGTGGCACTGATGTTCACCGATTGCTTGGGCTCGATCGTCCCGCTGGCGCTGACGATGGACGTCAGATCTTGGCGCTGGACAGCCTCGACCTGCACATCGGTGCGCTTCTCGCGCTGCGTCAGGATGCTTACCACGACCAGTGCCACGACGAGCACGCCGGCCCCCAGTACGATCCACTTCTTGCGGCCGGGCTTCATTGCAGCGCCTCGTCGGGAAACAGGTTGAGACCCGTCGCGCGTTCCAGGTCGACCAGAGCCTGATAGAAGTCGTACGTCGATCCGATGAGGTCAGTTTCTGCCTGGGCGGCCCGGACCCGTGCATCCTGCAAGTCGACGAAGCTGCCCGTTCCGACCTGATAGCGGCCCTCCCCCAGGCGCAAATCCTCCTGGGCCAGCTCGACGGCCACCCGATTCGCCTGATTGGTGGCGAAGGCTGTCCGCAGGCGACTCAGGGCGTTCTGCACGTCCTCCTCGATGGTCAGCCGCTGATGGTCGATCTCTGCGCGCGTGGACTGCAGCGCGGCGTTCGCCTGGCTCGTCTCGCTGTACCGGCTGAAACCGCCGAACAGGCTCCAGTTGAGCTGCACCGTCCAGTAGTTTCGCGCGTCGAAGTCGGAAAAGCGGAACTTGCTCGTGTCGACGACAGAGCGGAACAGCGTGTAGCTGAACGAGAGCGACGGAAGGTAGCTCGAGCGCGCGACCCACAGGCTGGAAGTGTCGGCCTCCCGACGGGCCTCGAGCTCACGCATCGCCGGATGGGCCCGCGCGGCTCGCTCGATCAGTTCCTCGACGTCGAATCGCGGTTCGAAGACCTGAAAGTCGGTGACCAGGTCCAGCGGCCCCGGGGGCAGCGCTCCGCCCAGGAGTCGGCGCAGAGCGAGTTCGGCCTCGGACGCCGCTTCGGCGGCTCGCAGCACGTCGACCCCCCCCTGGTTGACCGAGAGCCGGGCCTGGAGTTCGTCGGAGCGCGTCACCTCGCCGGCCTCCAAGCGCGCTCGCGCCAGGTCGAGGTGCTTCTGGCGGCGGTCGACTTCGCGCCGGGCCTGTTCGAGGAGCGCCTCCTGGCGGCGCGCCTCGAGATACTGGGTCTTGATGTCGGTCGACGTACGTAGCGACTGCAAGTCATACGAGGCCACGCTGCGCTCGGCATCGGCCCGTGCCTCGCGCAGGCGGAACCAATCGCGCCCGCCGTCCAACAGGCTGTGGCTGATGTCCCACGCGTACTGGGTCGCATAGGTCGCCGGGCTTTGAAACTCACTGCCGAACAGCGCGAACTTGCCGGCCTCGGTTCGCTGCGCGGCGCCTGTCAGGGCGATCTGTGGCAACAGGCGGCCGTACGCCGCCAGAAGTCCGGCTCCCGAAGCCTGTCGCTGGTAGCCAGCCTCCAGTACTTGCGGATTCTCGCGCAGCCCGAGGGCGAGGGCGCGCCCGAGTGACAGGCGCAGAGAGTCCGCGCCGCCGACCTGTGCCCGGACGGGAGTGGCGGCCATGAGCGCGAACGCGAGGAAGAGCGTCGCGCGGAGAGGAGGAATGGGGGTCCGGCTCATCGAGCGGGCAGAAGTATAACGATCGATGACGGTGCGGCGCGACGTGCCGCACGCCGGCGAGATGCCGAACGCCGTCTCACAGATCCTCGCGGATCTCGACACGAGTTCCGCTCCACCTGAGCTCCAGATCGCGTCGTTCCACGTGATAGGCGAAGCGTCCCGCCCCGGTCGTCATGCGCGCCGGACCGGGGAAGCGCCGTGCGACAGCCTGGGCGTATGTCAGGGCGAAGCGCTCAGCCGCGCGCGGCGAATCCCAGATCAGGCTCCAGGCGTATCCGGTCCGACCATCCGGCGATCGGAACAGGGCGTATCGATCCCCGTCCCACCCCTCTGCCGCCTGGCGGGCGGCCAGCGAGTCTCCGAGCCCCGCCTCGAGGATCAGGCGCGTGCCGAATTCGCCCCAGCTCCCCGAGGTCAGCAGGTGGTCGCCAGCCGGCCCGGTCGGGACGGCGACGGCCGTCGGCGGATCGGGGGAGCGCCAGTAGCGCTCGGGGTGCAGGATCTGCTCCGTCGACGCCGGAGGTGACCGATACAGCGAGTCGACGGCGGACCACCCCCCGTGACGCACGGCGGCGAGTACGAAGGTCGCCCCCTCCACGTACGGGAACAGAAGCAGTCGCTGGAGTGCCGGCGGCGCGCTCTCGAAGGTCGGATAGGCCTGGCCGAGGTCCTGGCCGTGCCCGCGCAGGAGCTGGCCCACCTCGGGCAGGTCCTCGAGCTCGAGCCCGGTCGGGACGAGGAGATAGGCCAGCATGACGATCATCGCGTCGCCCTCGGTCACCGCCGAGCGAGCCAGCGCGCCGTCCTCCTCGGGGGGGACCGCGCCGAGCCAGTGCGGGAGGTCGAAATGTTGATCCTGCAGGGCATGGGTCGCCTCGTGGGCTACGACCCCGCGTTGTAAGAGGGGAGGCAACCAATCGGCGAGAAAGAACGTTTTCCTCCCAGGATCGTAGTAGCCGGCGACCTGCTCGGCGTACATCTGGACGACCAGGTCGTGCAAATCGAGTCCGGCCGGGACGAGGCCGGTATGAACGAGGAGCATGCGGTATGCGGCCCATCGCTCGGGCGACATTTCACGGTCCAGCGTGCGCCGGGCGTACTCCCGGATCGTGGCGCGGTCGCTGACCTGGAAGTCGATCGGTCCGCGCCAGTCGAGGTGCCGGATCCCGGCTACCTCTCGGGCGACAGCCCGGGCCATGGCGACCAGGGAATCGGTCCCGGCCGCCTTCTGGGCCGAAAGCCGGGCCGGCGCGAGGAGCGCAGTCGCGAGGGCCAGACCGAGGGTGGCGCGTCGTCGGCCGCCGGTCGGCGGCCGTATCACGGTCCGGCGCTCGGCGGAGAGGCCGTCCACGTCACTCCGCGGGTCCGCTCCTCGATCCGCAGCAGACTGTGCGGGGCGGCGGCGTCGAACCAGAACCGTTCCTCGAGGCCGGATACCTGGAGCCGCACCGGGTACGCGGCTCGCGGACCGGACGGGAGGCGCAGCGATTCGCGGTGGCCGACGACGATGCGCGCGGCGAGGGCCCGCTTCTCGAACGGGGCCACGTAGTTGAAGTCGAACGAGTCGGGAGTCTCGAAGGGGAGCGCCTGGAAGGTGAGCGGCAGCTGGGCCGCGTCGAGGAACGGCGGGGGGGTGCGGAGGTTGGTCGTCTGGCGTCCTTGTGGCGCGGCGAGGACGAGTCGGGCCTGGCCCTCGAAGCCGCGGCCGTACTGGACCTCCGCCGTGACGCTCTGGCCGTCGGCCCGGTGAACGCGTTGGAAGGAGTGTCTGGGCGTCTTGCCGGCGGAGTCGATCTGCGCCGTGAGGCTGTCGACTCCGGTGGCGGAAGGTCGGTATCGCGCGAGCCGCTGGGAGTCGTCGGCCGGAGCCTCGACGACCAGCCGCAGCGTGTCGCCGGACCCGTCGGTA
>CAZCZH010000190.1:0-4850 GCA_964502985.1 uncultured Gemmatimonadales bacterium | reverse complement strand
AGCCCGCCTCGGTCAGCGTCGTCGCGTCGGCGATGGTGAACGGCACCTGTAGGAACCGCGCCAGGGTCTGGGCGAGGAGAGTCTTGCCTACGCCGGTGGGCCCGATGAGGAGGATATTGGACTTCTCGATTTCGACGTCGTCCTCGACCCGCGAGTTGATCCGCTTGTAGTGGTTGTAGACCGCCACCGAGAGCGTCTTCTTGGCCCGGTCCTGGCCGATCACGTACTGGTCGAGGTGGTTCTTGATCTCCTGCGGTGTGGGGAGATCCTGCAGTGGCGCGGCCTGGCCCTGCAGCGCCTCTTCCTGGAGGATCTCGTTGCACAGCTTGATGCACTCGTTGCAGATGTAGACCGACGGGCCGGAGATGAACTTCTGGACGTGCTCCTTGCTCTTGCCGCAGAAAGAGCAGCGCAGCTCGTCCGTCCCGCGTCCCCCGCGATGATCGTAGCTGCCCATGAGGCTAGTCGGTCTCCTTCCGGCCGTCGCCGTCTCCGCGGCGCTCCTCCCGGTGCGTCAGGACTGCATCAATCATGCCGTAGTCCTTGGCGTCCTCGGCCCCCATCCAGAAGTTGCGGTCGGTGTCGGTCGAGATCTTCTCCACGTCCTGGCCCGTGTGCGAGGCGAGGATCTCGTTGACCTGCTGCTTGAGATGCAGAATCTCGCGGGCCTGGATCTCGATATCCGTGGCCTGGCCCTGGGCGCCGCCCAGCGGCTGGTGGATCATGACCCGCGAGTGGGGCAGAGCGTAGCGCTTGCCCTGGGCGCCAGCGGCCAGCAAGAGGGCCGCGGCCGACGCCGACATGCCCATGCACATCGTCGACACGTCACACTCGAGGTACTGCATCGTGTCGTAGATCGCCAGCGCCGCCGAGGCCACCCCTCCCGGGCTGTTGATGTACAGGTTGATGTCCTTGTCCGGGGCCTCGGCCTGGAGGAACAGCAGTTGGGCGATGGTCAGGTTCGCGATCTCGACGTTGATGGGCGTGCCCAGGAACACGATGCGGTCCTGGAGCAGCCGCGAATAGATGTCGTACGACCGCTCGCCGCGGCCGGTACGCTCGACGACGATCGGGATCAGCGGCATGGCGAACTCTCCTTGGTCGGGAATCGTATGCGACGCATCGAAATCGTCATTCCTCGCCTTCGACCTCCACCGGGATGACCCGGCTGCGCTCGCGGAGCCAGTCGAAGACGCGCTCCATGGTGAGGTGGAAGCGCAGATCATCGAGCTGGCCGGATCGCTCGAGAGCGCCCCTCGCCTGGTCGAGCGTCTGATCTTCGTCCAGACGCTCACGGAGCGCCGCCTCGAGGGCCTCGTCTCCGGCTTCCAAACCCTCTCGCTCGGCGATTCGTTGCAGAATATAGTAGCGGCGCAAGGCCCGTTCGGCACCCGGCCGCAGGACCCCCCGGAGTTGCTCCTCGCGCTCCGGCGGGACCTGGCCGCCGAGCGGGCCGTGGCGGTCGCTCATCATGTTCCTCAGATAGCGCTCGACCATGCTTTCAGGCAGGTCGATGGGGTTGGCGGAGATGATCTCGTCGATCAGCGCCTCGTTGACCTCTCGAGTGGACTGCTGCGCGATTTCTTCCTCGAGGTTTCTGCGGATTCGCTCGCGGAGCGTGCCGAGCGACTCGAAGTCGCCAACCTCCCGGGCGAAGGCGTCGTCCATGGCCGGAGGCAGCTTTTCGCGAACCTCGCTCACCGAGACGTCGAACTCCCGCGACCGACCCCGGAGAGCGGCGTTGGGATGATCCTCGGCGAAGCGCACCGTGACCCGGGTCTGGTCCCCGGCGGCCCTGCCCGTCAGACCGGCCTCGAAGTCGGGCAGGAGTTCGCCCTTTCCGAGCTCGACCTCGTGGTTCTCGATGCGCTCCGCGTCGCGCGGCTCGCCGTCGTCGCCGAGGGGCACGGAATCGAACACGATGCGGTCGCCGTCGGCGGCTGGGCGTTCGACGGGCCGCCACTCGGCCCGCTCGTCGCGCAGTCGCTCGAGGACGCGGTCGACATCCGCGTCGTCGATCCGGCGGATCTTCTTCTCTATCCGGAAGCCCCCCGTCCGCGGCAGTTCGATCTCGGGCTTGACGTCCACCTCGGCCACCAGCTCCAGACCCCCGTCCGGCGCCCAGTGGACGTCGGACACCTCCGGGGTGGTGACGGGGTCGAGGCCCGCCTGGCGGATGCCGGCGGAGACGCCCTCCTGCAGGAGCTCCTTGAGGGCCTCGCGCTCGATCTCGTCCTTGTACTGCTGGCGGATCAGGTCGTGCGGCGCCTTCCCGGGCCGGAATCCCTTGACCTTGACACGCTTGGCGAGGCGACGAACGTGCCGCTCGCGGGCCCGCTCGGCGGACTGCGGCTCGACACGAAGCGACAGTCGGCGTCGCCAGCGGGGCAACTCCTCGACCTCGCAGCGCACGGTGGGCGTCTCGGCGTTCAGCGTCTCGGTCATCGGCCGTCCGGAAAGGTGCGCGGGAATATGGAACTCAGGGAAATGTGGTGCGAGAGGGGGGATTCGAACCCCCACGGCGTGAAGCCACAAGCTCCTAAGGCTTGCGTGTCTACCAGTTCCACCACTCTCGCTCGAGGCGGGGCCCGGGACGGACCCCGAAGAGCAATATACGAGGGCCGACGGGGGACCACAAAAGAGACCGCCCGCCGTTTTCTGACGGCGGGCGGTCGTTACGGTGCTGTGGCGGCTCCGCCGGGCGATCTACTTCTTCGGCACGCGAATAGGCCGGTACAGCTGGTTCCCGGCGAAGAAAACGCGCAGATAGACGACGCTGCCACCTTTGAGCTTGGAGACCGCGTCGCGGAACTGCTGCACGTCGTGGACGCGCGTCTCGCCGACCTGGGTGATGATCGAGGACTGGGGGATGCCCGCCTCGTCGGCCGCGCTGAGCGGCTCGACAGCCTGCACCAGGACGCCGTCCGGAATCGACGCAGGGTCGACGTCCATGCGCTGCGCCAGGAACTGCCGCGCCTGGCTCGTCACGTCGCGGACATCCATCCCGAGAGACGATTCGTGGACCTCCTTGTCGCCCTGGCTCGCCAGATCTCCGGCCTGCGGGCTGGGCGCCTCTCCGAGGCGCACCTCGACGTCGCGCGTGTCTCCGGCACGCCACACCTTGAGCGTCACCTTGTCGCCCGGCTTGTGGAACGCGATCGCCTGCTGCAACTCGCTCGGCGTGTCGACCTTCTTGCCGTTGACGGCCAGGACCACGTCCTTGGGCTGCAGGCCGGCCTTGCGCGCCGGGTTGTCGGGCATGTCGCTGAAGTCGCTGATGAACACACCCTCGACGTCGGGCAGACCGAGGGCTTCCTTGTCGAGGGCCGAGACCGGCTGGATCGCCACGCCCAGGATGGCCCGCTCGACCTTGCCGTTCTCGATCAGCTCGTCCATCACGTGGCGCACGATCGAGATCGGGATGGCGAAGCCGTATCCCTGATAGCCACCCGTGCGTGAGGCGATGGCCGTGTTGATGCCGATCACGTCGCCATCGAGATTGACGAGCGGACCGCCCGAGTTGCCGGGATTGATGGCAGCGTCGGTCTGAATGAAGTCCTCGATCGCGTACGGGTTCTGGCCGCGATCGATGATCTGCAGGTTCCCGCGCCCGATGGCGCTGACGATCCCCGCGGTCATGGTGAACTGGAGACCGAACGGGTTGCCGAGGGCGGCCACCCACTCCCCGACCTGAACGTGGTCGTCGTTTGCCATGCGGGCCACCGGAAGGTTCTCGGCGTCGATCTTGAGCACGGCGAGATCGGTGGACGGGTCCCGGCCGACGACTTTCGCCTCGAAGGTGCGTCGATCGTTCATGACGACCCTCAGATCATCCATTCCGTCCACGACGTGATTGTTCGTCAGGATGTAGCCGTCCGGCCGGACGATGACGCCGGATCCCGCTCCGCGCTGCGCTTCCCGTCCGCCCCCCTGGTCCTGGTCGGGCTCGTCGGGCGTCGACGGATCGTGATGGAAGCGGAAGAATTGATCGAACGGGGCGTTGTCCTCGAACGGGCCGAGATCGAGCCGTTGACGCGAGACGACCCGCGTGCCGATGATCGACACGACCGTGGGCGTCACGTTCTGCGCGATCTGCTCGTAGGCTCCGCTCAGTTCGCCCGCGGAGGAATGCGATACGACGGCCGAGTTGGCCTGCCCGTCCTGCGTCGCCATCGACGCCGGGGTCCAGTCGAGCCCGGACGCGAACACCACACCCAGGCCGAGGCAAGCCAACCCGACGACGAGCAACGTGAGCTTCGTCTTTATCGGGTGGGACATTGAGATATCGGACCTCCTGCTTATGGCTCGATGATTGGAAAGACGGGCCGGAAACGATCCGGCCCGTCTCGCTAGTACCGCCCTTCCAGCGTCGAGTTCCACCCGGGCCGGTTGCGGCTCGGGCGGAGCGCTACTTCTCCTCGTCGACCACCTCGTAGTCGGCCTCGATCACATCCTCCTGGTCGGTCTCCTCGTCGCCGGCCGCGGAGGCGCCCCCCGAAGCCCCTCCGGCGCCCTCCTGGGCGGCGCCGCTTCCGGCCGCCTGATAGGCCTCCTGAGCGATTCCGTGCCACAGCTGCTGGAGGTCGTCCATGGCGGACTTCAGGGCCGCGTCGTCGTCCTCCTTGAGGGCCGCGCGAGTGCGCTCTAGCGCCGCCTCGACCTTGGCCTTCTGATCGCCGGAGACCTTGTCGCTCAACTCGGCGAGGTTCTTCTCGATCTGGTAGACGGTGGAGTCGGCCTGGTTGCGGAGCTCGACCCGCTGACGCCGCTCCTTGTCCTCGCTGGCGTGCGCCTCGGCGTCCTGGACCATGCGGTCGATCTCGTCTTCCGTCAGGCCGCTCGACGCCTCG
>CAZCZH010000189.1:0-4966 GCA_964502985.1 uncultured Gemmatimonadales bacterium | reverse complement strand
CCCCCAGACGGAGGACCGTCAGGAGCACCTGGTGCTCGAACCCCCCCAGCGTGCCTCGACGCATGTCGGATCTCCCGGAACACGGAAAGCGGACCGGCTCACATACATTATAAGTAAGATGATGCGGGATTAGGTGGAATGGTTGCCGGGGCGGGATCGCGCTCGCGGCCCTCGGGGAAAGGGATCCGCCACCTCGCCCTCGCGAAGCACGTGCAGCCGCGCTTCCAGCGGCGTGGCGGCGACCAGAGACACCAGGGCCTCCACGGGCTCCACGTAGTGCGAGAACGTGTGATGGTGGATGGGGATCACCCGCGCGGACTCGAACAACTCCATGAGCCGGCGGGCTTCGGCGGCGTCCATCGTCATGCGTCCCCAAGGACCGTCCCGCCCCACGGCGCCGATGTGCGGGACCACGAGCTGCACGTCGCCCAGCCGTCGGCGGATGTCGGTCAGGCCGTCGAACCAGACGGTGTCGCCGGTCCAGTAGACGAGGACGTCGCCCTCCGTCGTTCGATGGCGGATGGCGTAGCCGTTGACGACGCCGAGCATCTCGTTCGCCGCCTCGTCCGCCGAGTGCCGCGCCGGCAGCGCGGTGATCTCGAGGCCGTCGAGCCCCGCCCCGAGCTCGAGGCTCTCCCACCACTCCATGCCCCACACGGACTCGAATCCCCACGCCTCGAGCCTGGGCGCCTGCTCCGCCGGGGCCACCACGGGCACGTGCTTCGGCAGGAGTCGCGTGGCTTCCCGGTCGAAGTGATCGCTGTGCAGATGGCTCACGACGACCACGTCCAGTGCGCCGACATCGACCGCCGGCACTCCGCCGATCCGCGCGATCGGCGCGCGTTCCTCGCCGGTGGACGGGTGCCCGCGCATCCCGAACGCCTCGGGTCCGGCGCTGAACATGGGGTCCGTCAGCACGGTGAGCGGCCCGAGCCGCAGCTCGAACGTCGGGCCGCCGATCCAGCGGAACCGTCGGTGACCGGCTGACGTGCGCATGTGGGCCCTCGATCTCGGGTGGACTTGACGACGCCGAGCGACGCCTGTACCATCAAATAGCGATTTTGATGGTTACAGTCAAACCGGACGACGGCCGGGCGCCGGAGGAGGCATGACGGAACGGTCCGGATTCGTTTTCGATGGCAACCTGCTGTGTCTCGATTTCGTGAACACGCGGATGATGTCGGGAGGGAGACCGGTCGATCGGCTGACCGACGTCGATGCGTTGCTGCGCTGGCTGTGCGCGGCGGACGCGCTCCGGCCCGCCGATGCGGCTCGGGCGAAGGCCGCCTGGACCCCGACGGACGCCGCCCTCGTGTTCCGGAGCGCCATCGGGCTCCGCGCGACGCTGCGCTCCGTTCTGGAGATGATCGTGGCGGGGGAGGAGATGGACCGACGTGCCACGCGCCGTCTCGTCGATCCCGTCAACGAGATCCTGGCCGCCTCGCCGACGGTATCGTCGCTGCGCTACGAGCGAGGAGGGATCCGGACCGAGGAGCGCGTGGTGGGCGACGATCCACGAGCCGTCCTCGCACCCGTGGCGGCGTCGATCGCCGACCTGTTCACGGGCGATCGAATCGACGACGTCGGGCAGTGCAGCGATCCGACATGCGTCATCTTCTTCCACGACCTGACGAAGAACCACAGCCGGCGGTGGTGCAGCATGTCGCGTTGCGGCAATCGGGCCAAGGTGGCCGCGCATCGCCGCCGCGCGAAACAGGCACGACGGCCGACACCGGGCCGGGGCTGAGGAGGGAGCGCGGATGAAGCCGGAATGCCGCCTGACGGGCCGGGTGGTCGAGACGCTGATCGGTGCCGATCCCGCATCCCTCGTGACCTCGCCGCGAGAGCACGTCCGGGTGACGTTCGACGGATTCGAGGGGGACCGGCACGGCGGCCGCACGCGGCTCGCCAACGCGCGCGATCCGCGCTACCCGCGGGGCACCGAGATCCGCAACGACCGGCAGGTGACCGTCGTGTCGGCGGAGGAGCTCGAGGAAGCCGCGCGGCGGATGGGGGTGAGCGAGCTGCGCGCCGCGTGGATCGGAGCCAATCTCCTCCTCGCCGGCGTGCCGCGCTTGACCGGGCTCCCCCCCGGGACCCGACTCGTGTTCCCCCGCGAGGCCGTGCTGGTGGTCCGGGGCGAGAACCTCCCGTGTCGGAGCGCGGGCGACGCCGTGGCCGCGGAGTCGGGACGGCCCGAGCTGGCATCGCGCTTCCCGAGAGCCGCCCTCCATCTCCGGGGTCTCGTCGCGTGTGTGGAGCGGCCGGGCCTGATCGGCGTGGGCGATGCCGTGCGGGTGGAGGTGCCGGCCCAACGGACCTGGGCGCCGGGTGGCCCTGTGCCGCCGACGGCCCCCGCGGCTCGGAGGGCCTGACATGCCGCGATTCCTCCCCCGCGAGCTCCGCGTCTCCGTTCGCCGTCTGCGCCGCGACCCGGTCTTCACCGCCGTGGCCCTCACCTGCCTGGCGCTGGCGGTCGGGGCCAACACGGCGGTGTTCAGCGTGCTGAAGGCCGTCGTCCTCGCCCCTCTCCCGTTCCCCGACTCCCAGCGCCTGTACGCGACGCCGGCCGTCTTCAAGGGGGCCAACACGGACGATCAGGAGTACCTGGTCACCCCCGACAACTATGCGGAGATGCGCCGTGCGCACGGCTTCAGCGGGCTGGCGGCCATCTGGAGCACCGAGATGGACCTCACCGGCCCCGGGGAGGAGCCGGAGCGGGTGCAGGCGGCCTGGGTGACGACCAACACCTTCCGCGTGCTCCGCAGCCGGCCGCTGGTGGGCCGGGCCCTGGGAGCGGGGGATGTGGGGTCGGACGGCGGACGACCGGTGGTGATCGGCGAGGGACTGTGGCGGCGCCGGTACGGGGGCGACCCCACGGCGGTGGGCCGCGACATCCGGGTGGATGGAGAGCCGCGCACGGTGGTGGGCGTGCTCCCCGCACGGGGCGGGTACCCGCTCACCGCGGAGCTGTGGGCGCCCTTCGATCCCGACACGCTCGCCCCCGACGTGAGAACGCGGGGCTTCCTGGCCACCGTGGGCCGGCTGTCCGACGGCGTCGACCCGGCGGCCGCGCAGGAAGAGATGGACGAGGTGGCCGCGCGCCTGCGCGAGCTGTACCCCGCCAACGCCGATCGCGGTATCCGGGTGCGCTCGCTGGAGAGCTCCCTGTTGGGGGACGTCCAGCCCGCCATCCGGGCGCTGATGGTCAGCGTGCTGCTGCTGCTGGCCATCGCCTGCGCCAACCTGGCGGGTCTCATGCTGGTGCGCTTCCACCGCGAGAGGCGCGAGATCGCGATGCGCTCCGCCCTGGGGGCCTCGCGGATCGACTTCTACCGCCGCGTGCTCATCGATTGTCTGCTGCTGGGAGCCGCCGGAGCCGCGCTCGGGCTGGGGCTGGCGTGGGTCGGCCTGCCGCCGCTTCTCCACCTCGTCCCTCCCGACATGTCGGTGTTCGATGCCGTTCGTCTGGACGGCCCCGTCCTCGCCTTCACGGCGGGGGTGACGCTGGCCACGGTGCTGCTGTTCGGTCTGGCGCCGGCCCTGGCCGTGCCCCGCACAGACCTCGCCGACCTGATCCGGACGGCGGGCCGCGGCGTGCGCGGGCGCGCGCGCGGACGGATGCACGACGCGCTGGTCGTGCTCGAGGTCGCGCTCGGGATCGTGCTCCTGATCGCGGCCGGGCTCACCCTGCGGAGCTTCCGGCGACTGGAGGCGGTCGATCCGGGCTTCCGGTCTTCGGGCGTGGTCACGCTCAGGCTGGCCGCCCCGCCGATCCGCTATCCGACCCTCGCGGACCGTGACCGCTTCTTCCGGGGGGTGGAAGCGGCAGTCGGCGAGCTTCCGGGTGTCGAGCGGGTCGGCGCCGTGAGCTCACTGCCCATGTCCGACGCGATCTACGGCTGGAGCTTCAACGTGGAGGACCGGCCGCCGGCCGACCCCGAGCATACCGAGGTCGCGTTCGGTCGCATCGTCACGCCGGGCTACTTCGAGGCGATCGGGACACCGCTCGTGCGCGGCCGGATGTTCGGGGTGACCGACGCCGCCGACGCGGCGCCCGTCGTCATCGTCAGCCGGGCGCTGGCCGAGCGCTTCTGGCCCGGCGAGGATCCGATCGGCAAGCGGGTGAAGCGGCATGGATACTACGGCGACGACCCGTGGCTGACCGTGGTCGGCGTCGTGGGCGATGTGCAGGACGTCGGACTGGGGGAGCGGCTGGGGATCGCGCTCTATCGACCGTACGCCCAGACCGATGCCGGCTATGCCCGCACCATGACGCTCGCCGTCCGCACCGGTGGGCCCGCGGAGCTGGTGGTGCCGGGTCTGCGGGCGGCGGTCGCCTCCGTGGATCCCTCGGTACCGACCTTCCGGGTGCGCCCGATCGAATACGTCCTGGCCGGCTCCATCGCCCGGGAGCGGCTGATCGCCGTGCTGCTCGCCCTGTTCGCCACGATCGGGGTCGCCCTCGCGGCCGCCGGCATCTACGGCGTCCTCGCGCAGCTCGTCCTGGACCGCCGACCCGAGATCGCCATCCGCATGGCCCTCGGCGCCACCCCCGCCGCCGCCGCCGGGCTCCTCGTACGGCGCGCGCTGCTGCTGGCCGCGGGCGGCCTCGCCCTCGGCCTCCTCGCGTCCACCTCCGCCTCGCGTCTCCTGTCCGGCCTCCTGTACGAGACCCGCGCGCTCGACCCGGCCGTGTTCGCGGCGGTGCCCCTCACACTGCTCGCCGTGGCGCTCGTCGCCTCGCTGCTGCCGGCGTGGCGCGCGGCGCGCACCGATCCGGTCCGCAACCTCCGCTCCGATTGAGGCGCCAGGGGCCCCGCCGTCCCTTGACGCGCCCGGCAGGTGACCGCATCCTATACCTCAACAATTCATGCATGAACGGTTGAGGAGAACATGCCGCGCTCCAGTCTCTCCCTCCTCCAGGGGACCCTCGACATGCTGCTCCTCCGGGCCCTCGTGCTCG
>CAZCZH010000188.1:0-4990 GCA_964502985.1 uncultured Gemmatimonadales bacterium | reverse complement strand
CGAGCAGCAGGGCGGAGGCGGAGGGGGTAACGGCGGGATCTACGCCATCCTGATCATCATCGTCATCCTGATCCTGGCGGCGGTGCTGTACTTCAGCGGAGCGTTCGGTGGCGGCGGCGGGAGCAACGGGACCGACATCAACGCGGACGTGAAGATCGAGTCTCCGACGGGCGGAGACGGCGGAGGCGGCCAGGGCGGGGGGAGCTGACCCGACGGTCACGGAAGGGAAACTGCGGGGGGCGGAGCGATCCGCCCCTCGCTCTTTTCAGCCGTTCTCGGCGAGGGCCTGCTCGTAGCCCAGGACGGTATGATAGATCGCCTTGTCGTAGAACAGGCTGATCGCCTTCGACGCATGCAGCTCGAGCGCGACGGAGAGCTGATTTCCCGTGATGATCCCGTTCCACAAGTGGCGCTTGGCAAGTAGGATGGCGCTGACCACGGCGCTCAAGGGGAACCCCTCGCGTCGGCGGTCGCGCCCGATGCGCTGGTAGTGCGGATCGATCCGCGCGTCCCATTCGCCCTCGCGCAGCCACAGCGCCAGATAGTGGTACAGGGCCGCGGTGTCGCGCTTCAGCTCCTCGGTATCGGGGTAGTCGCGATACGCCTCCGTCGTCGGCTCGCGCTGGACCTCGGCGAGCCAGGCCGCGACCCACTCGTCGGCATGCGCGGAGATGTAGTCGGCGAGAACCGTCTGCGGCGTTCCGCCGTAGCGCCGGTGGCGGGTGGGAAGACGCACGTCTACTCGACGGGCGACAGGGCGAGGGGTTCGAAGGCGGTCTTCTCGTCGATTCCCTGCTCCAGCGGAACGCGGTAGTTCCCGCTCATGCAGGCGTCGCAATGACGCTCCCCGTTTCCGACGGCTCGGTACATACCCTCGAAAGATAGGTAGGCCAGGGAGTCGGCGCCCAGGAACTCGCGGATCTCGGGAACCGACATGCGAGCCGCGATCAGCTCGTCGCGATGGGGAATGTCGATCCCGTAGTAGCACGGATGGCGCAAGGGCGGCGAGGCGACCCGCAGGTGAACCTCGGCCGCCCCTGCGTCGCGAATCAGCCCCACCAGGGCCTGGGACGTCGTGCCGCGCACGATCGAGTCGTCGACGACGACGACCCGCCGATCGCGGATGACGCTCGTCACCGGGTTGTATTTGACCTTGACGCGAAAGTCGCGCAGCTCCTGCCCGGGCTGGATGAAGGTGCGCCCCACGTAGTGATTGCGGATCAGGCCGAGCTCGAACGGGAGGCCGCTGGCCTCGCTGTAGCCCAGCGCGGCCGAGTTGCTCGAGTCGGGCACGGCGAACACGCAGTCGGCGTCGACCGGGGCCTCGCGGGCCAGCTCGCGGCCCAGCTTGCGCCGCGCCTCGTCGACCGACATGCCGAACAGAGCCGAGTCGGGCCGCGCGAAATAGATCTGCTCGAACACGCACAGACATTCGCGCTCGGTGGTCGCCCGGCGGAGGGTCTCGGCACGGCCGCCGCGATCCACCTTGAGGACTTCGCCCGGGCTCAGCTCGCGCTCGAGGGGGACGCCGAGCAGGTCCAGCGCGCAGCTCTCGCTGGCCGCGACGACGGTCTCTCCGAGGCGACCGATGACGAGCGGGCGGAACCCGTGCGGATCGCGGGCGGCGTAGAGCCCGTCGGGAGTCATGATGAGAAGCGAGAACGCGCCCTGCACGTCGTCCAGGGCGGACAGAACGGCGCGGTCGCGCGACGGGTCCCGCTCGGCGGCGATCAGGTGGACCAGAACCTCCGTGTCCATGGTCGACTGGAAGATCGAGCCCTTGCGCTCGAGTCGACGGCGCAGCGTCCGCGCATTGACCAGGTTCCCGTTGTGGGCCACGCTGAGGAAGCCGTCCTTGTAGTTGACGAGGATCGGCTGAGCATTGGCCAGGGTCGGCGAGCCGGTCGTCGAGTAGCGGTTGTGGCCGATGGCGCAGCGTCCGGCGAGCGAGTCGAGGGCCGCCTCGTCGAAAGCCTCGGCGACGAGGCCCATGGCGCGGTGCGCGCAGGCTCGGGCGCCGTCGGTGGACACGATTCCCGCTGACTCCTGCCCACGGTGCTGGAGGGCGTACAGCCCGAGATATGCCCAACGCGCTGCCTGAGGGTGGTTGACGACGGCCACGATGCCGCATTCTTCCCGGGGTCCGCTCACCGCTGGTCCTCCCACCGCTGCATGATGTCGGGCAACGTGTCGCGCCATGCGGCCTCGATCGCCACCCGCTCTCTCGCGCCGACGCCCTCGATCGCCAGCCGCCCGTCGTCCGTCAAGCGGCCGCAGACGCGCGCCGGGACCCGGGCGGCCGTCAAGGCAGCGAGAACGGCGTCGCGCTCGGGCGCCTCGACCACCACGACGTAGCGCGCAGCGTCCTCCCCGAACAGCGCCGGCACCACGTCGCCCGGCCCGGGATCCAGCTCGAGCCCGACGTTCGGCGCGAGCGCGAAGAGCAGCTCGCAGGCGGCCACGGCGAGCCCCCCGTCGGAGACGTCGCGCATGGTGCGGATCCGTCCCTCAACCGCGAGCCCGCGCAGGGCGTCGGCGTTGCGCCGCTCGGCTGCCAGGTCGACGGCCGGAGCGCGACCAGCCACCTTGCCCGCGACCTCGACCAGGAAGCTCGATGCCCCCAGATGCGTGCCGGGCCCGCCGACCTCGAGCAGGACGTCGCCCGGGTCGCCGCGGCGGGGCGACACTCGACGCTCGAGGTCCTCGACCAGGCCCACCATGCCGATCGTCGGCGTGGGATGGATCGCGCCGCCCGCCGATTCGTTGTAGAACGAGACGTTGCCGCTGACGACGGGAGTGTCGAGGGCGCGACACGCGGCGGCGATCCCGCGCAGGGATTCCACGAACTGGTGGTACACCGGGTCCTTCTCCGGGTTGCCGAAGTTGAGGCAGTCGGTCACCGCCAGGGGCCGCGCGCCGACCGCGGTCAGGTTGCGAGCCGCCTCGGCGACAGCCAGCGCCCCGCCCCGCCACGGATCGCAGTACACGTAGCGCCCGTTGCCGTCGACGGTCAGGGCGAGTCCGCGGGACGCCCCGCGCACGGCGAGGAGCGCGGCCTGGGCCCCGGGGCCGAGCACCGTGCCGGCCTGGACGCTGTGGTCGTACTGCTCCCAGACCCAGCGCTTGTGGGCGATCGTCGGGGAGCGAAGGAGCGCCTCGAGCGCGGCCAGCGGTTCGGCCTCCAGCGTCCGCGAGTCCGGCGTCCAGGCGTGGAGCTCGGCGAGGTAGGCCGGCGGCTCGACGTCCCGGACGTAACGCGGGACCTCGTCGACGAGGGCCGGAACGGGGATCGCGCATACTTCCTCGCCGTTCTCCAGGACGCGCCACATGCCGTCGTCAGTCACCTCGCCGATCCGGGTCAACGGCAGGTCCCAGCGGGCGGCGACGGCGGTGATGTCGGTCTCCCGCGCGGGATCGGCGACGACGAGCATCCGCTCCTGGGACTCGGACAACAGGACCTCGTACGGCGTCATGCCCGGTTCGCGGCGTGGGACAAGGGCCACGTCGAACACGATCCCCGAGCCGGCCCGCGACGCCCATGTCCTGGATTCCCTCCACGAAGCCCTCGGCGATCAGCTCGAGGGTCGCCTCCAGGAGCAGCTTCTCGGTGAACGGGTCGCCGATCTGGACCGTCGGGCGACTGGCCGCCGTGTCGTCCGACAATTCGCTCGACGCGAGCAGGCTCGCGCCGTGGATTCCGTCCCGGCCCGTGGCCGCGCCGAGGACGTAGACCGCATTGCCGGGCGTTCCGGCGGAAGCCCCCTTGAGGTCCTCTTGCCGCAGCACTCCGACGCACATCGCGTTGACCAGCGGGTTGCCGCGGTACGCATCGTCGAACACGACCTCGCCCCCCACCGTGGGCACGCCGACGCAGTTGCCGTAGTCGCCGATGCCGCGCACGACGTGGCGGAACAGGTAGCGCACGTGCGGGTCGTCCAGCCGGCCGAAGCGCAGCGAGTCGAGGAGCGCGATCGGGCGGGCTCCCATGGTGAACACGTCGCGCAGGATCCCGCCCACCCCGGTGGCCGCGCCCTGATACGGCTCGACCGCGCTGGGGTGGTTGTGGGACTCCATCTTGAACACGACCGCGAGGCCGTCGCCGATGTCCACCGCGCCGGCGTTCTCGCCGGGGCCCTGGACCACCTGCGGGCCTGTGGAGGGGAGCTCGGCCAGTCGAGCCCGGCTGTACTTGTACCCGCAATGCTCGCTCCACATCAGGCTGAACACTCCCAGCTCGGTGACGTTGGGCTCGCGTCCGAGGAGCTCCACGATGCGTCCGTACTCGTCCTCGGTCACGCCGTGGGCGGCGACGAGCTGGGGCGTGACCACCTGGTCGCGGAGCGCAGTGGTCACGCGGCGGCCTCGACCAGGCCCTGGAACACGCCGCGGCCGTCGTCCGATCCGACCAGCAGGTCCATGGCCCGGTCGGGGTGCGGCATCAGGCCGAGGACGTTGCGCCCGGCATCGACGATCCCGGCGATGGCGTTGGCCGAGCCGTTGGGATTGGACCCGTCCGTCACCCGGCCGCGCGCGTCGACGTAGCGAAAAGCGACCCGCCCCTCGCCCTCGAGCCGCTCCAGGACCTCCGGATCGGCGACGTAGTTACCCTCGCCGTGGGCAACGGGGAAGCGGACCGTCTGTCCCTTGGAATAGCGTGCGGTGAACGGCGTGTCCGCCGTCTCGACACGCAGGTATTGCGCGCGGCAGACGAAGGTCAGGCGGTCGTTCCGCATCAGCGCCCCGGGCAGGAGCCCTGCCTCGGTCAGGATCTGGAACCCATTGCAGACCCCCAGCACGGGGCCGCCGGCACGAGCGAAGCGCAGCACCTCGCCCATGACCGGGCTGAATCGGGCGATGGCCCCGGCCCGCAGTCCGTAGACTTCTTCATACGGCGGCAGTTGTGGTCGCGCCGCGAAGCCGCGCATGGTCAAACCGTTGGCTTTCATTTCATCTGCCAGCAGATCACGCGCTTGCCGGATAAACTCGGCGG
>CAZCZH010000187.1:0-4994 GCA_964502985.1 uncultured Gemmatimonadales bacterium | reverse complement strand
CTTGGCGTGGAGCGCCTTCTTGCTCTTGTTGAGGTGCTTCACGAACTCTACCAGGCCTCCGTCGAAGCGGAACACGTCCCGGCGCGGCTTGCGGCCCTCGGCAGTGCGCTGGTCCTCGATGGCGATCTCCACGCCCCGGTTGAGGAACGCCAGCTCGCGCAGGCGCCCGACGAGCGTCTCGTACTGGAAGTCGATCTCCGGGAAGATCTGCGGATCCGGGCGGAAGCGGACGATGGTGCCCGTCTCGTCGGAGGCCCCGGTCACCTCGAGCTCGCTGGCCTTGTCCCCGCGCTCGTAGCGCTGGTGGTAGCGCTTGCCGTCGCGCATGACCTCGACCTCGAGCCACTCGCTGAGCGCATTGACGACGGAGACGCCCACGCCGTGCAGCCCGCCCGAGACCTTGTACGAGGCGTGGTCGAACTTTCCGCCCGCATGGAGCGTCGTCATGGCGACCTCGACGCCGGGCTTCTTCTCGGTCGGGTGGATGTCGACCGGGAAGCCGCGCCCGTTGTCCTCGACGCGCACGGCGTCGTCGGTCTCGATGGTCACCGAGATCGCGTCGCAATAGCCGGCCAGCGCCTCGTCGACGGCGTTGTCGACCACCTCGTAGACCAGATGGTGCAGTCCACGCGGGCCGGTCGATCCGATGTACATGCCGGGGCGCTTGCGCACCGCCTCCAGGCCCTGCAGGACCTGGATCTTCTCGGCGCGGTACTCCTGCGCCGCGCGGTCGTTGCGGCCGCGCTTCGTCGTCGTCGCTTTCGCCATCACGCCTCCCGTCAGGCCTTCGCGTCAGGATCCAGTTTGAAGATCAGCCGCCGAACCGCGCTCCGATCGCGGCCGGCGTTGAGCCGGCGCAGGAGCTCGTTCTGGCGCAGCGAGAGCTCGTTGATCCACACCGAGCTCTCGACACGCACGATCAGGGTGTCGCCGTCCACCCGATGCGGCCGTGCCACGCGCGCGATCTCCGCGCCGACCCGCCGGTCCCACTCGCCGAACACGGCGTGCCGCTCGATCGTCGCGGCCAGCCCCAGCCGCTCGAGCACGCCGTCCAGCAGGCCGCCGATCGGCCGCGGGTGGCGCCGCGGCCGGCGCGTCACGCGGCCCGCGGGTCGATCCGCCCGCCCTCCACCGTCCAACGGGCGTCGGGTTCGTCGAGCCACGGCAGCGGACGAGGGGTCGTCACGAACCGCTGATGGCGGTCGCCGAGCCAGCCGAGCAGCCGCCGCGCGCGCTCGGGATCGAGCTCGCTGAACACGTCGTCCAGAAGGAGGATCGGGCGGTGGCCCGTGTCCTCCTCGAGGAGCGCCGCCTCCAACAGCCGCAGCGCGATGGCGCCCGTCCGGCGCTCGCCCTGCGAGCCGAAGCGCGCCAGCGAGCGACCGGCGAGCCGCAGCGCGAGCTCGTCGCGGTGCGGCCCGACGGTCGTCCAGCCCCGGGCCCGGTCCCGCGGCAAGCGCTTCGCCAGCGCCTCGCGCCACGCCTCGGCCACCGCCTTCGCGTCCGTCGCCCGGGCGCGCTCGACGGGCACCGACGGCCGGTAGCGCAGCTCGAACCCGGTCCGCTCGCCGGCCCCCGCGATGGCCGCGCCGACCTCCGCGAAGCGCTCCGCCAGGCGCCCGGCGAGAACGGCCCGGCCGACGACCAGCGCGGTCCCCGCCGCGACCAGCGCGTCGTCCCACGAGGGAAGCACGTGGGCCGCCCCCCGGCTGCGGTCGCGCAACAACTCGTTCCGCTGACGCAGCGCCCGCCCGTACTGGCCACACGCGCGCGCGTACGCGCGCGAAACGACCCCCTGGAGCGCGTCGAGGTAGCGCCGGCGGATTGACGGCGGGCCGTCGATCAGCGCCAGGTCACCGGGCGCGACGAGGACCGTGACGACGGTCCCCCGCGCGTCGTCCGGCGAGACCGCGTCCCGCCCGTCCAGCGCGATCCTGCGCTCCCGCCGGTCGGCGGCGACGGCCACCGTGTGTCCCCGCCCGTCGCCGTACACGACGCCGCCCTCGATCCGGAAGTGCTCGGCCTCGAACGCGATCGCGTCGGCATGTCGCGTGCCGCGGAACGAGCGGAATCGCGACAGGTAGTGGACGGCCTCCAGGAAGTTGGTCTTTCCCTGGCCGTTGGCGCCGACCAGGACGGCCCCCTCGGGCGGAATCTCGAGACGTCCGGAGGCCAGGTTCCGGAAGTGCGTGAGCCGAACCTCGGTCAGGCGCACCGCGACGGTCCTTCCAGGGGGTGCCGAAACACCCTTAAATTTAGTTCTCGTAACGGTTTCAGGCAACCGAAACGGGGCCCGGGAGGGATGGGCTCCCGTGTATTCGAATCTACTCGTTCGTCGTGCCGAAGGCTACTCCTGCAGGCGCAACGGCATCACCAGGCACAGATAGCGTTCGGACTCCTCGCCTGTGGGCTTCAGGACGGTCGCCCGCTCGGGCGCCTTGAACGACATCTCGACCTCGTCCGACTCGACGTAGCGCAGCACCTCGAGCAGGTAGTTGGCATTGAATCCGATGTCCAGCTCAGAGCCATCGTAGCTGACCGGCATCTGCTCGCTGCCCTCGCCGACGTCGGGCGTCGAGACGTGGAACTTGAGCGTGTCCGCGGACAACGACAGGCGCACGCGGTGCGTCTGGTCGCTGGCCATCACGGCCATCCGGCGGAGCGCCGCCGCGAGCCGCTCCTTGTCGGCGACGAGCTTCTTGTCGTTGTCGCGCGGAATGACCTGCTCGTAGTTCGGGTACGGACCTTCGATCAGGCGGCTGAACACGACGCCGCGTTCGCCCTGGAACCCGATCTGCTTCTCGTCCACGGCCACCCGGAGCTCGTCGTCGGGGGCGAAGATGCGACCGATCTGGCTCAGCGCCTTGGGGGGTACGATGACGTCGCGGGCCGGGCGCCGACCCCCGTTGCCGGTCTCCACCGCGTAGCTCGCCAGGCGGTGCCCGTTGGTGGCCACCATTCGCATCCGGTCGTCCTCCATCTCCCACAGGACGCCGTTCAGGATCGGCCGCGTGTCCTCGGTCGAAGCGGCGAACGCGGTGTGCGCGGCGAGGCGTTCGACGAGCCCCGCCTGGACCCCGACCCCGGAGTCGAAGTCGAGCGCCGGAAAGCTCGGAAAGTCCTCGGCCGGCAATCCGTGAACCCGGAACTGGCTGGCTTCGCACTCGACGGTGACGTGCTCGTTCTGCCCCTCCACGCGGACCAGGCTCGCCGGCAGTGCCCGGATCATGTCCGTCAGCTTGCGCGCCGGGAGTGTGACCCTCCCCGGATCGTCGACGCTGGCCGGGACGCGGATCGTCACCGAGATGTCGAGGTCGGTGGCCGACACCGCGAGCTCGTCCCCGTCGGCCGTCACCAGGAGGTTCCCGATGATCGGCAGCGGAGTTCGCGCCGGCACGATGTTCGACACCGCGCTCAGCGCGTCGACGAATTCACTCTGACCGATCGAGAACTGCATCGACGTCTCCTGGATCGAAGGACGGTGACGGTTTTCCCCAGACCAGAACCTCTAGTGGTTCGACGAATTCATTCCATAAGTAGTAGTACTAGGGGCACCCGACTTGTGGACGATGCTTCGCTCGACCTCCCGCGTGGCGCGTCGCGTCGCGGCTCGCGGCCGTTCGCGGAGAACGAAGCGGGGTGTGGAACACGCGTCGCGGGCTGGGGAGAATCGGGCTTTCGATCCACACTCGTCACGGCCTCGCCGTTTGTCCCCAGCGTGTCCCCCGCCGAGTCCCCAACGTGTCCACGCCAATTCCGACCGAGCCGCTGTCACTCACGAGGCGAGTCGGTCCAGCAGCTGCTCGATCCGCAGCCGGATGGCGCGGTCCTCCTTCATCTCGTTCTCGACCTTGTCGCAGGCGTGGATGACGGTGGTGTGGTCACGGCCGCCGAAGGCCTGGCCGATCTCGACCAGCGGGAGGTCCGTAAGCTGCCGGCAGATGTGCATCGCCACCTGGCGCGGGACGGTCAGGGTCTTGGTGCGCTTGCGCGACTTGAGCCCGTCCACCGTGACCCCGTACTCGGTGGCCACCTCGTGCTGGATGCGGTCGACGGTCACGCGGCGGGTCTCGATCGTCAGGATGTTCTTGAGCACCTGCTCGGCGACCTCGATCGTGATGTCCGATCCGTTGAGGCTGGAGTGCGCCACGAGGCGGATCAGCGATCCCTCGAGCTCGCGCACGTTCGACTTCACGTTCTTGGCGATGAACAGCAGCACGTCCTGCGGGATCTCGATGTCGTTGCGCGCGGCCTTGTGTTGCAGGATGGCGATGCGCGTCTCGAGGTCCGGCGGCTGGATGTCGACGACCAGGCCCCATTCGAAGCGCGACACGAGCCGCTCCTCGAGGGTCGGGATCTCTTTGGGAGGTCGGTCGCTGGTGACGACGATCTGCTTGTGCGCGTCGTACAGCGCGTTGAACGTGTGGAAGAACTCCTCCTGGGTGGCGTCCTTGCCCTGCAGGAACTGGACGTCGTCGATCAGCAACAGATCCATGCTGCGGTACTTGTTGCGGAACTCGAGCGTCTTGCCGAACTGGAGCGCCTCGATCATCTGGTTCATGAATGTCTCGGCCGACAGGTAGCACACGCGCTCGACCTTTCCCGACACCAGCACGGTGTTCCCGATGGCCTGCATGAGGTGCGTCTTGCCGAGACCCACGCCGCCGTAGATGAACAGCGGGTTGTAGGCCACTGCGGGACGCTCTCCCACGGCCAGCGAGGCGGCGTGGGCCCACTGGTTGGAGTTGCCGACGACGAACGTGTCGAACGTGTAGCGTGGATTGAGCGGCAGCCCCAGGTTGACCGGCCCGCTGGAGCCTCCCGCGTGGGCCGCGAGCTCGGAGGGCGACAGCGAGCGGTTGGCCAGGACCTCCGGCCCGCCGTCCGTCTCCGAGGCCCGGAAATCGATCTGCAGCGGTTCCTCGAACATCGTGCCCGCGATCTCGTTGAGGACCCCCGCGTACTGGCCCTCGATGTAGTCGACCGCGAACTGG
>CAZCZH010000186.1:1398-5142 GCA_964502985.1 uncultured Gemmatimonadales bacterium | reverse complement strand
ACCTGGGGGCCGCCCATCACCTGCTGTCCGATCCCGGCGTGAGCTCGGGCTGGCGGGTGTGGAACGCGTCCTACGCCATGTACGGGGCGGTCGGGGCGAGCATGATCCACGCCTTCGCCATTCCGGCCGGCCTCGAGGCGGGGCTCCGCAAGAAGGGAGTCGGCGGCGGGACGTGGTTCGGCTGGCTTCGGCACGCGCCGTGGTCGGACCCCGGATTCTCGGCCACGTTCTTCAGCGTGGCGCTGTTCGGCTTCATGGGCGGGACGACCGGCGTCCTGGTCGGGCAGATGCAGCTCAACATGATGCGTCACAACACCTTCGCCATCCCCGGCCACTTCCATGGCACGGTGGCGGTGGGGACGACGCTGGCCTTCATGGGGCTCGTGTACTACGTGCTGCGGCTGAACTTCCTGCGCGACTGGGTGGCCAAGCCGCTGGCGCGCCTCCAGCCGTTCCTCTACGCGGCCGGGATGGGCGTCGCCATCATGGCCATGATGGAGATCGGGATCCTGTACAGCGTCCCGCGGCGGCACCCGATGGGCATGTCGATTCCCGGGACGCCGTTCAACCTGAACGCCGCGGCGCCGATGTTCGCCGTGTTCGGGGTCACGGCCCTGATCGCCATCCTGGCCGGCGCCATCTTCGCGCTCGTCGCCGTCGGGACGCTGCTGTTCGGGAAGCGGACCACGCCCGGCGTGCCGGCGCAGGCCACGGCTCCCGCGATCGGGAATCCCGACGACGGGCTGCACCTCTATTCGATGCGCGGAACGTTCACCCTGGCCCTGCTCTTCCTGATCAGCCTCGGCGCCCTCTACGCCATCGACTGGACGTGGCTCGGCTCGACCTGGAAGGTGGGACTCTGACGATGGGAGGCCGCTGATGTCGCGTCCCGAGGAACGATCGCCGGGCCGACCGCAACCCGAGGCTCCGCGGGAGGGCGCGTGGGGCGCGGCGGGGATCGCGCTCCTCCTGGGAATCTTCGTCCTGGCCGTTCTGGCCACCCTCCACAGCCTGCTGGTCACGCTCGGCTGACACCGCCTCCGGGCATCACGACGACGGCTTGAACACCATCGCGGCGACGGCCGAGAGCAGGAGAAGGAGGTTCGTCAGCCCGAGGCCCGCCAGCCGGCGGCACAGCGCCGCCATCCGCGCCTGGTCCGGCGCGGGGGCCTGGGCGACGGCTGCCAGCGCCTGGCTCGCGCGCCGGATGGGCCACGCTCCCAGCGTCATCGACGCGATCATGACGAGGAACCCCCACCCGACCCACAGGCTGGCGAGCGCGTATCCGGAAGCGGCGATCATGACGATCCCGGCGATCAGGGTGAGTCCCGCGGCCGGCGCGATGACGGTGCTGCCATAGAACTCGCTCAGGCTGGCCAGGGCGAAGAGCGCGGCCGGCTCGCCGTTGCGGGCGATCCGCAGGTTGAGAAGGCTCAGGGCGGCGACGCCCCCCACCCACACGGTGACGGATGCGACGTGGACGAACTTGAACAGCGTGAACAGGGTGAGCATGACGGGCCTCGGTTCGACGGCGTGACAGGGGGTTGGGGTGACGAGGGGCCCGGTACCAGGCTAGATTGAGCGTATGCCCATATTAACTGAGCGCGCACTCATATGGCAAGCGAAGCCGTCCCGCCGCTCGTGAAGCGGCCCTCTGCCCCCATGCGGGAGCGAATCCTTGAGGCCGCCGAGACGGTCCTTCGGCGCAAGGGCCTGCCGGGCATGACGACGCGCGAGATCGCGCACGTCGCGGGCTGCGCGGAGGGCAGCCTGTACAACCACTTCGCCAGCAAGGAGGCCCTCGTCCTGGCCGTCATGGCGGAGCGCCTCCCGGGCTTCATCCGGCTCGTGCGCTCGCTCCCCGAGCGGGCCGGGACGGACGACGTCCGTGAGCGTCTCGTCGAGATCGCCCGGACGGCGCTCGATTTCTACGCCGAGACCCTGCCCATGATGAGCGCGGCCTTGACGACGCCCGCCCTTCGCGAGCGGTTGCGGGCCCAGGGGATGGGGCCCCACCGCGCCAACGAGGGCATCGTGGCGTGGCTCGAGCGCGAGCGGGCGCTGGGGCGGATCGACGCCGCCGCGAGCGCCGAAGCGACCGCGGCGCTCCTCCTCGGCGCGTGCCAGCAGCGCGCCGTCCTCGACCGGTTTCGCGGCATCGACCGCGATCCCGCGGAAGACCAGGCGATCGCCGAGGAGCTCGCCGACACGCTGCTGGCCGGGATCCGGCCGAGGGGCGGGGGCCCCGGGGGGGACCCGTGACTCGGGATGGTTCGCGTCTCTCGCTCAGCCGGGGGAGCGGACGGCCGTCTCGCGGCGCGCCGCCTCCTGCTGGCGGCGCCACATGTCGGCGTACAGCCCTTCGGCGGCGAGCAGGTCCTCGTGCCGCCCGCGCTCCACGATCCGACCGCGGTCCAGGACGAGGATCTCGTCCGAGTCCACGATCGTGGACAGGCGGTGCGCGATGACCAGGGTCGTGCGGCCCCGGGCGACTTCGTCGAGCGCGGCCTGGATCTCCTTCTCGGTGCGCGTGTCGAGCGCAGACGTCGCTTCGTCGAGCATCAGGATCGGCGGGTCCTTGAGGATCGTGCGAGCGATCGCCACGCGCTGCTTCTCGCCTCCCGACAGCTTCAACCCGCGCTCGCCGACCTTCGTCCCGTAGCCCTCGGGAAGCTCGGTGACGAACGCGTGGAGCTGGGCCAGCCGCGCCGCGCGCTCGACGTCGGCCGGAGTCGCGCCGGGCCGGCCGTAGGCGATGTTGTGGAGCAGCGTGTCGTTGAACAGGACGGTGTCCTGCGGCACGATGCCGATCGCCGCCCGCAGGCTGGCCTGGGTCACGTCACGAATGTCCTGGCCGTCGATCGCGATCGTCCCCGAGCCGACCTCGTACGAGCGGAACAACAGCCGCGCGATCGTCGACTTCCCGGCGCCGCTCGGCCCGACGATCGCCACCCGACCCCCCGGAGAGACTCGGAACGTGACGTCCTCGAGGATCGTCCGGTTCGTGCCGTAGCCGAAGGCGACTCCGTCGAACCGGACCTCGCCGCGGGTCACGACGAGCGGCTTCGCGTCGGGCGCGTCTTCGACCTCGACGTTCTCCTGGAGCACGGCGAACATGCTCTCCATGTCGATCAGGGACTGCTTGATCTGGCGATACACGAAGCCCAGGAAGTTGAGCGGCTGATAGAGCTGGATCAGGTAGGTGTTGACGAGCACGAAGTCGCCCACCGTCAGTCCCTGGCTGACGACGCCGCGCGCGGCCATCAGCATGATCACCGTCAGGCCGGTGGCGATGATCAGTCCCTGGCCGATGTTGAGCACCGAGAGGGATGTCTTGGCCTTGACCGCCGCCTCTTCGTAGGCTCGTTGGGCGCGGTCGTAGCGCTCCGCCTCGTACGCCTCGTTCCCGAAGTACTTGACCGTCTCGTAGTTCAACAGGGCGTCGACGATCCGCGCGCTGGCCTCGGTGTCGTTCTGGTTCATCGTGCGGACGAATGCCGTTCGCCATTCGGTGATCGAGATCGTGAACGCGATGTAGCCCGCGATCGTGACGAAGATCACGAGCGCGAAGTTCACCGAGTACAGCCGCCACAGGATGCCGCACACGAGCGCGATCTCGATCAGCGTCGGCAGGATGTTGAACAGCATGAACGAGAGGAGGAAATCGATGCCGCTCGTGCCGCGCTCGATGGCCCGCGTCACCCCTCCCGTCCGCCGGTCGAGATGGAAGCGCAGGGACAGCCG
>CAZCZH010000186.1:0-1388 GCA_964502985.1 uncultured Gemmatimonadales bacterium | reverse complement strand
TAGGTGGTCGAACGTCTCGAGCGCCACGCGCCGGATCGCGCGCTGGCCGACGGGGGCGAACACTGCGTCGCGCAGCTCGGAGAACACAGACGACGCCACGCGCACCAGCCCGTAGCCCACGATCAGGGCGACCGGCACGGCGAGGAACGCCTCCGGGCCTCTCGGCGCGAGGGCGTCCACGGCCCGCTTGTAGAGCATCGGGACGTAGACCGTGGCCACCTTGGCCGCGACCAGGCACGAGAGCGCCAGGACGACCCGCGCGCGCAGGCCCGGCTCGCCCTTCGGCCACAGATACGGCAGGAGCGTGCGGATCGTGTGCAGGTCGCCGCGGCTCCGGCCCGTGGCGCGCGCCTGGTCGCCGGCCGGGTCGCTCAACGGGCCTCGATCCGGATCGTCGGCTCGACCCCGACCGGAGTGCTCGCCGAGCTGGCGATGAAGCACGTCTCGTGGGCCGCCTGGTGGAGCTCCCGGGCGCGGTCCTCGTGCGCGGGGTCGGCGATCGTCACCCGGGGCCGCAGCGTGACCTCGGTGAACTTCCCGCCACCTCGCGCGTCGAGGGCCAGCGTGCCGCGGGCGTCGTCCTCGTAGGCCGTGACGCGGACGCCCTCGCGGGCGCACAGCGCCAGGTACGACAGCATGTGGCATCCCGACAGAGCCGCGACGAACAGGTGCTCCGGGTCGTAACGATCGGCGTCGCCGCGGAACACGGGGTCCGCCGAGCAGGCCAGTTGGGGCTTGCCGTCGGCGAGGATTCGGTACTTCCGGCCGTAGGCCCGGTAGTCGGCTGTCCCCTCTCCGAGGTTCCCGTCCCACACGAGCCGAGTGGCGTAAGTGTGTTCTCTCTTCACTATCGTTCGATGCGCGCCCCTCAACGCCGGCGCGCGACGAGGAACGCCGTCTCGCCGTCGAACAGCGGCAGATGCTCCTCCGGCACGCCGGCCTCGCGGGCGTGCGGGCCCAGGTTGCGGTGGACGATCTCGACCTCCTCGAAGCCGGCCTCCCGGGCCAGGCGCGCAATCCCCGCGTCGTCGTAGAAGCGGAGTCGCGAGGCGATCGGCTCGGGGGCCGCCGGGGTCCCTCTGAGCGCGGGGTCGCTGCCCAGCGTGGCGAACCGGCCGCCGGGGCGCAGGACACGCCGGATCTCGGCGAACCCCGCCACCGGATCGGGCAGGAAGCCGAGGACTCCCGTCATGACGGCGGCGCTGAAGCGGCCGTCGGGGAAGGGCAGGCGGTCGGCGCGCGCCTCGAGGATCTCGAGCCGGCCCGCCTCGATCGCCTCGCGGTTGGCCTCCCGCGCCAGCGTCACCATGTCCGCGCTGTGGTCCACCGCCGCCGCCCGGCAGCCGCTCGCCAGGGCATCCTTCAACAGCGCGCCGCCGCCACAGCCG
>CAZCZH010000185.1:0-5163 GCA_964502985.1 uncultured Gemmatimonadales bacterium | reverse complement strand
TGTCCAGATGGTTGGTCGGCTCGTCGAGCAGCAGGACGTCGGGCGCGCCGGCCAGGACCTTGGCCAGCAGGACCCGCAGCTTGAATCCCCCCGAGAGGGTCGAGAGCGGCCGCTCGTGGAGCGCGGTGGGGATCCCCAGGCCCTCGAGGATCTCCCCCGCGCGGGCCTCCATCGAATAGCCGTCCAGCCGCTGGACCGTCTCCTCCGCCTCGGCGAAGCGATCGGCGTCGAACGCCTCTCCGTCGCGCGTCGCGCCGAGGACCTCCTCCTTGTCGCGCATCGCGCGCCACAGCTCCGGTCGGCCCATCATGACGACGTCCCGGAGCGGCACCTCGTCGTAGCGGAAGTGGTCCTGCTCGAGGAGCCCGACCCGGGCCCGGCGGGGGATCGCCACCTCGCCGTCGGAGGGCGGGATCTCGCCGGCGAGGACCCCGAGCAGGGTCGACTTGCCGGATCCGTTGGCTCCCACGACCCCGTAGCGCTGACCCGCGGCCAGCCGCAGCGAGACGCCCTCGAACAGGGTCCGGTCACCGTAGGACTTCGCCAGGTTCGTGACCGTGATCATCCCGGATCCCTCTCGTGGCGAGGGCGCATGACGAATCGCAATACCATGGAATATAAGGTCTTAGGTTAGCTAGGCTCGAGTCGCTTCTGCAAGCGGGGCTCGGGCCAGGTCGAGGGCTTGGGCGAGCTCCAGGCGGTTGCCGGCGACGATCTCGGCATCGAACGCCTCCGCGCCGAGCGCGCCCTGGCACTCGGCGACGATCCGCTCGACGGCCCGGGTCTCGATCGGGCTGGCGGAGGTGCGGGCGCGCTCGTAAGCCGCCTGCGCCGCCCCCAGGAGTCGCGCCGCGCGATCGGCGCGGCCCTCCCTGCAAGCCACATAGGCCAGCGCCAGGAGCCCGCCGACGATGCCCGGGCCGTGCTTCAGCTCCTCGAAGCTCCTCAGGGTCTCGAGGAATATCGCGCGCGCCGCTTCGAGCTCGTCCCGGTCCGCCGCCACCCACCCGCGGTAGTACTGGATCCAGGCCAGGCCGGGTCGGCCGCCCAGACGCTGGAACAGAGCCTCGCATTCGTCGAAGCGACGCGCGGCGTCGTCCAGCAGCCCCTCCTGCAAGTCGACCATGCCGAGATACATCATGGCGTACGCCAGTCCGATCTTGTTGGCCCCGGACGTGGCCCGCGCGTCCTCGAACAGCTGGCGCGCCCGGGCCACCTCGCCACGCGCGTTGGCCAGCTCGCCCAGATTGAGCCGCGCCGCCACGCCGCCGAACGGATCGTCCGTGCCGTTGTAGATCTCGAGGCTCTCCTGGAACAGGCGCTCGGCGCCGTCGAGATCCTCGGCCCGGCGTCGGGCGTTCCCGAGGTTCATCAGCGCGCGCGCGATCCCGGGCGCGTCGTCCAGCTCGCGAAACAGCTCCAGGCTGCGCTCGAACCGCTCCAGGACCTGCGGGCTGTTGTCGCCCTCCATCTGCCCCATCCGCCCCATGAGGTTGAGGATCGAGGCGCGCTCGCGCGGATCGAGCTTCTCCTCCAGGCGCGACACGGCCTCCAGCCACGACCGCCCGTCCTGGATGTGGCCGCGGCGGAACCACAACGCGGGCAGGACCTGGCACAGCCGCGCGGCGAGCGACGCCTCGCCCTTGCCCAGCGCCCAGCGCACCGCCGCGCGCACGTTCTCGAACTCGCGATCCAGACGCTGCATGGCCCGCTCGACCCCGCCCTCGCCAAAGCGGTCCGTCTCGTAGCGCTCGACGTACCCGGCGAAGTATTCGGCGTGCCGCCGGCGCCACATGTCCTCCTCGCCGCTCTCGACGAGTCGCTCGGCGGCGAACGAGCGGATCGTCCTGAGCCGCTCGAAGCGCGGCTCGCCGGCCACCTCGACCTGTCGCACGAGGCTCTTGTCGACCAGCGAGGAGAGCCCCTCGAGGACGTCCAGCTCGGCGCCCGGGGCCGAGCACACCGCCTCTGCCGCTTCCAACGTGTAGCCCCCGTCGAACACGGCCTGGCGCCGGAACAGGGCCTGCTCGTCGGGACTCAGCAGGTCGTAGCTCCAGCCCATCGTCGCGCGCAGCGTGCGCTGCCGGTCGGGCCGGTCGCGCCCGCCACCGCCGACCACGTCGTAGCCCACCGCCAGCCGCTGCAGCATGGCCTCGGGCGGGAACAGCTTGATGCGCGCCGCCGCCAGCTCGATGGCCAGCGGCAGCCCGTCCAGCTTGCGCGTCAGGTCCGCCACCGCGAGGGAGTTGGAGCGCGTCAGCTCGAACGACGGCCGGGCCGCGCGGGCCCGGTCGACGAACAGGGCCACGGCCTCGTTCTCGAGCAGTCGCTCCGGCTCCGACCCGAGGCGCGGGTCGGGCAGCGCCAGCGGACCCACCGGGACCTCGTGCTCGCCCTGGATGCGCAGCGTGGCCTGGCTCGTCACGAGGACCGTCAGCCGCGGCGCCGCTCCGAGGAGTTCCGACACGCCGGGCGCGGCGTCGAGCACCTGCTCGAAGTTGTCCAGCACGAGGAGCATCTCCCGCCGGGTGAGGTGCGCGACGAGCGCCTCGATCTCGCTCTCCTCGCCCTCCGTCCTCACGCCCAGCGCGCGCAGGATGGCCGACGGCACGCGCTGGAAGTCGGAGGTCGTGGTGAGGTTCACCAGGAAGACGCCGTCCGCGAAGTCGTCGATGGCCTCGGCGGCGGCCTGCAATGCGAGCCGCGTCTTCCCCGTCCCCCCGGGACCCACGAGCGTGATCAGGCGCACGCCCGGCCGCCGCAACAGGGCGAGGATGGCCGAGATCTCGTGGTCGCGGCCCACCAGGCCCGTCGTCTGGGCGGGGATGTTGTGGGGCCGGACGTCGAGCGTGCGGAGCGGGGGAAAATCGGCCGGCAGGTCGGGCACGACGAGCTGGAAGATGCGCTCGGGCTCGGTCAGGTCCTTGAGACGGCGCAACCCGAGGTCGCGCAGCGCGACGCCTTCCGGGAACCGCTCCGAGACGAGCCGCTCGACGGCCTGGGACAGCAGGATCTGACCGCCGTGGCCCGCGTCGAGGATGCGCGCCACGCGGTTGACCGGCGGACCGAAGTAGTCCTGATCGCGGGCCTCCGCGTCACCCGCGTGGAGGGCCATCCGGACGCGCAGGGGAGACGGGGTGTCCCACGGCTCGGCGAACAGGGCGCGCTGGGCCGCGAGCCCCGTCTCCACGGCCCGCGCCGGTGCGGCGAACACGGCGAACATCCCGTCTCCGACCGTCTTGAAGACGTGCCCCTCGCCGCCCTCCACGGCCGAGCGCAGGATCTCGTCGTGACGTCGGAGGGCCCCCGCCATGTCGCCGCGGGCGCGCTCCCACAATTCGGTCGAGCCCTCGATGTCCGTGGCCAGGAACGTCAGAGTTTCGGAAGACAGCATGGTCTCAGCCGCCGTCGGAAAGCTGCGAGCCGGGCACGATCACCAGGTCTCCCGCGGGTCCCACCAGCGCCTTGCGCCCTCCGTCGTAATCGTCCGCCCAGACCCACACCGGCACGGTCTCGCCGCGCCATGTCGCGTGCCCCGCGGGCGTGGCCGGGAGCCCGTGCCGCGCCACCGCCCAGAACGGGTTGCCGGCCTTCTCCTCGCCGACCGTCGAGGGTGGCCCGTGGCCGCACCACAGGATCGTCTCGTCGGGCAGCTCGACGAATACCCGGCACACGGTCTCGAACAGGTCCCTCGTCGAGGCCCGTGCGCCGTCCGTCCGTCCGCTCCCCAGCCGGAACAGGAAGTCGCCGACGAAGACGTTGCGCCCGATCTGGTAGCTGACGCTCTCCGGCGAGTGCCCCGGCGTGGCGGCCACCAGGATCTGGGCCGCGTCCAGATCCAGCTCCTCGCCGCCGCTCACGGGCCGGTCGACGTGGAACGGCGCGCCGGACGGCGAGACGACGCGCGCGCCCGTGGCCTCGCGAACCGCCTCCAGCGCCGCCCAGTGGTCCCCGTGCAGGTGCGTGACCAGGATCCAGCACACGTTCCCGCCCAACTCCCCCGCCGCCGCCAGCAGATCGTCGGGTCGGCCGCCCGGATCGACGATCGCCAGGGCGTCCGAGTCCGTCGGGCGCACGACGAAGCCGTTCGTCAGCAGGTCGTTCAGCACGAAGCGCCAGACGGCGAGGTCGTGGGTCACGACGACGTCGTCCCGCTCGAGCCGCTCCGCGGAGTCCCGGCTCATTCGATGACCCCGTGCTTCCGCCCGACCTCGGCTATGGCTTCGACGGCGCGATCCAGCTCGGACGCGTCGTGGGCCGCCGAGATCTGCGCCCGCAGCCGCGCCTCGCCGCGCGGAACGACCGGGAAGCCGAACCCCGACACGTAGACGCCCGCGTCCAGCAGCTCGCGCGACATGCGGATCGCCAGCGCCGTGTCGCCGACGATGATCGGCACGACCGGGTGCACGCCCTCCGGCACCTGGAAGCCGCGCTCGCGGAGGGCGGCCCGGAAACGCCGCGTGTTCTCGCGCAGTCGCGCCACGCGCTCGGGCTCCTCGTCGAGGAGGTCGAACGCGGCCAGCGCGGCGGCCACGATCATCGGCGGCAGGGCGTTCGAGAACAGATACGGCCGCGAGCGCTGACGCAGCATGTCGACCGCCGGAGCGGGACCCGCGATGAACCCGCCCGCCGCTCCACCCAGCGCCTTGCCCAGGGTGCCCGTCACGAGGTCCACCTGCCCGTGGACGCCGAGCTCCTCGGCCGTGCCGCGCCCGCGCGCGCCCAGGACTCCCGTGGCGTGCGAGTCGTCGACGACGAGCAGCGCGTCGTGGTCGTGGCACAGCTCGATCAGCGCCGGCAGCCGGGCCAGCTCGCCCTCCATCGAGAACACGCCGTCGGTCACCACGAGGCGGTGCCGCGAGTCGTCCTTCTCGAGCTGATCGGCGAGGGCGTCCAGGTCGGCGTGGGCATAGCGGTACCGGTTCGCCTTGCAGAGCCGGATGCCGTCGATGATCGAGGCGTGGTTCAGCTCGTCGCTGAACACCGCGTCCCCCTCGTCCAGCAGCGTCGCGAACAGGGCCTCGTTCGCGTTCCAGCAAGACGTATAGAGGATCGCCGCGTCGGCCTCGAAGAACTCGGCGATCCTTCGCTCGAGCTCCAGGTGGAGCGAGTCGGTGCCGCAGATGAAGCGCACCGACGCCATGCCGAAGCCCCATTCCTCGA
>CAZCZH010000184.1:0-5258 GCA_964502985.1 uncultured Gemmatimonadales bacterium | reverse complement strand
CGCGTCGTGGGGATCAAGAACGTGACGATCTCCGAGCCGTTCTTCCAGGGACATTTCCCGGGGCACCCGGTCATGCCGGGAGTGCTGATCACGGAGGCCATGGGTCAGGTTGGCGGGGTCCTGCTGATGAGCCTGGTCGACGACCCGGAGGGCAAGGTGGTGTACTTCACCGGGCTCGACAACGTGCGCTTCCGCCAGCCCGTGCGCCCGGGCGATCAGCTGGTGTGCGAGCTGGAGCTCGTGCGGCGGCGCGGCAGTCACTGCAAGATGCGTGGCGTGGCGCGGGTCGACGGGACAGTGGTCGCCGAAGCGGACCTGATGGCGTCCCTGGTGGAGAAGTGAAACCGGTCGTCAGTCGAATTCATCCGACCGCCGTCGTCGACCAGATGGCCGAGGTCCATGAGGACGCGCGGGTCGGACCGTACGCCATCGTGGGGCCCGGCGTGACGGTCGGCGCGGGCACGGAGATCCTGCCACACGCTGTCATCGAGCGGGACACGACGATCGGCGAGCGGTGCACGATCCATCCGGGGGCCGTGATCGGGGGCGATCCGCAGGACCTGAAGTATCAGGGCGAGCACACGACGTGCACGATCGGCAACGACACGGTCGTGCGCGAGTTCGTGACGATCAACCGCGGGACCCGCGCGCTCGGACGCACCCAGATCGGGGACGGGTGTCTGCTGATGGCCTATGTGCACGTGGCCCATGACTGCCAGATCGGGGACGGGGTGATCCTGTCGAACGCCGTCAATCTGGCCGGCCACGTGACGATCGACGAGCAGGCGATCATCGGCGGGATGACGCCCGTGCACCAGTTCGTGCGGATCGGGGCGCACGCCTTCGTGGGTGGTGGCTCGCGGGTCCAGAAGGACGTCCCGCCGTACGTCAAGGCGGCCGGCAACCCGATGAGCCTGTTCGGCCTCAACTCGGTCGGGCTCGACCGGCGCGGGTTTCCGGAGAACGTCAAGACCGAGCTGAAGCGCGCCTACCGGCTGTTCTTCAACTCCAAGCTGAACATCACCCAGGCGCTGGAGCGGTCCCGGGTCGAGCTGCATCCGTATCCCGAGATCGTGCGCCTGGTCACGTTCATCGCCGAGAGCGAGCGCGGGGTCACCGTATGATGGCGGGCCCCGGCGCCGATCCGCGCGGGGCGCCCTCCTCGCGTCGGCGCTGAGCGCCGCCCGGCGCCCGGCCATGGGTCTGCTGAGGGTCTGGAACGAGCGCAAGGAGATTTCCCCGCACCGCCCGAAGCGCGCCCGAACGGGATGGCTGGTGGCGGTCCTGGCGGCCGTCCTTCTGGCGATCTGGCTGCTGGGAAGCCTGACGTGATCCGCAGCGGAAGTCTGCGCGCGCGGCTCCTGCGCGAGACGGCTCGCCGCGCCGGCGGAACGGTCGCTCGCGGCATCCGCTTGTGGTCACGCACCTGGCGTCTGGACATCCGCGGCGCCGAGTCGATCCGGCGCGCGCGCGAGATCTCCCCGGGCATCGTGTATTGCTTCTGGCACGGCCGCATGCTCGAGCTGGTGAACCTGCACGCCGACGAGTCCGTGGGCCTTCTCATGTCCCCCCACCGCGACGGCACGGCAGCCGCGCACGTCGTCCGCCGACTGGGCTACGTGTCCATTCCGGGATCGCGCAAGCGCAGGCCGCTGAGCGGATTCCGGACCATGCTGCGGCACGCCGCCACGGGTCGGGACATCGCCTTGACCCCCGACGCCCACGCGCCGGACCGGACGGCGCACCCGGGCGCCGTCGCTCTCGCCCGACGCAGCGGCTACGCCCTGGTGGCAGTCGCCGCCGGCGCCCGTCCGCGGCTCCGTCTCAGGTCGTGGGATCGCTTCGAGATCCCGCTGCCCGGAGCGCGCGTCGTGGTACGCTACGGCGGGCCGCGGCGCGTCCCGAAGGACGCCGACCGCGAGGCGCAGGAGGGCGCCCGCCGGGCGCTCGAGGAGGAACTCGAACGACTCCACGCCGACATCGAGCGCGAGCTCGGACGTAGCCCCGAGGCGCTGCGCGCGGGGGGATCTTCGTGAGCCCGGGCGAGGAGGGCGGAGCGCGGATTCTCGAGCAGGCCCCGATCCAGGGCTGGGCGCGACGCACGCTGTACGGCGGCGGCGGACCGGCGGGCTCGGCGTGGCGCGCGGTATCTCGCCCGCTGGGCTGGGCGTGGGGCGCGGCGGCCGATCTGCGTCACGGAGCGGCGCTCGAAGCGGCGCGTCTCGACGCGCCGGTGGTCAGCGTGGGCAACGTCACGCTGGGGGGGGGCGGGAAGACGAGCCTCGTCCTGTGGCTCCTCGAGCACGGGCTCCCGCGCGAGGTGACGCCCGCCGTCCTGACGCGCGGTTACGGTCGCGCGGAGGAGGGCGTTGTCGTCCTCGAGCCGGGCGCTCGCGAGTGGCGCATGGCGGGGGACGAGCCGGCGCTCATCGCCCGGGCCGGGGCGTGGGTCGGGGTCGCCGCCGACCGGGTCGAGGCGGCGCGCGCCGTGGCTCGCCGGGTCGCGCCCGACTGCTTCGTCCTCGACGACGGCCTGCAACACGTCCGGGTGGCGCGCTCGCTGGACCTGGTGACCTTCACCGAGATCGACCTGTCGGCACCCGCGCGCTGTCTTCCCGCTGGTCCGTTGCGCCAGGGACCGGGCGTCCGCCCCCCCGTCGCGGCGTGGATCGTGACGGGAGCCGATCCCCGCGAGAGGCGCTGGCCGGCGGGCTCCATCGGGGAGGCGTTCGCCGGGTGGTGGAGCGCGATGCCGGGAACCCCCGCCACGTGGCGCGACGCGGGGACCGTTTCGCTGGCCGCCTGGCGCACGGGCGGCGTCGAGCCGTTCGACGCCGCCGGCGCTCCGGTGGTGGCGTTCGCCGGCGTGGCGCGGCCCGAGCCGGTCGTCGACTTCGCCGCCCGAGCCGGAATCGAGGTTCGGGCGCTGGCGGCGTTCCCGGACCACCGGGCTTACGGCGTCGCCGACGTGGCACGGCTCCTCGCGAGCCATCCCGGAGCGGCCTTCGTGACGACGGAGAAGGACGCCGCCAAGTGCGAGCCGGAATGGTTCGGGGACCGGCCGGTGGGTGTGCTCAGGCGCCGACTCGACCCTCAGGACCCGGGCCTGTTGACGGCCCTCGTGCGAGAGGCGATGGCGTGGCCGCGCTGACGGTCGAGGACGTCCTCGAGACCGACGTACTGGTCCTCGGCAGCGGCATCGCCGGGCTGTCGTACGCCATAAAGGCGGCGCGCCTGGGCGAGGTGATCGTGCTGACGAAGAAGGAGGACTCCGAAGCCAATACGAACTACGCCCAGGGCGGGATCGCGGCCGTCATGGACCCGGCCGATTCGTTCTCCGCGCACGCCGCCGACACGCTGGCCGCGGGAGCCGGGCTGTGCGATCCGCGGGCCGTCGAGCTGCTCGTCGAGAACGGGCCGGCGCGGGTCCGGGAGCTGATCGAGTACGGGGTCCGCTTCAGCTACGAGCGCGAGGCGCCGGGGACGCTGTCGCTGGCGCGCGAGGGAGGTCACTCGGCGCGCCGCATCGTGCGCGCGGACGACCTGACGGGACGCGCCATCGAGCGGGGGCTCCTGGCCGCGGCTGACCAGGCCGGAGTCGAGCTCCGCGAGCACGTCTTCGCCCTCGACCTGTGGGTCGACGAGACGGCCGGCCCGCCGACGTGCCACGGCGTTCTGGCAGTGGACCGCGAGACGGGACGGCTGGTCGCCGTTCGGGCGCGGGTCACGATCCTGGCTACGGGGGGCAGCGGGCGGGTGTATCGCTTTACGACGAATCCCGCCATCGCCACCGGCGACGGGCTGGCGATGGCGTGGCGCGGTGGCGCGGCGGTCGCCAACCTGGAGTTCGTCCAGTTCCACCCGACGGCCCTGTTCCCGGTCGGCGAGCGGCCGTTTTTGATCAGCGAGACCGTGCGCGGCGAGGGGGCGATCCTGCGCGACGATGCGGGACGTCCAGTCATGGACGGTGTCCATCCGGACGGCGATCTCGCGCCGCGGGACGTCGTGGCGCGGGCCATCGATGCGGAGATGCGTCGCTCGGGGGCGGAACACGTGTGGCTCGACTGCTCGCCGATCGGCGCCCGGCGCTTCGCCGAGCGATTCCCCAACATCCTCGAGACGTGTCGGGCGCGGGGATTCGACCCGCCGGACGAGCCGCTGCCCGTCGTTCCCGCCGCCCACTACCAGTGCGGCGGCGTGCGCACCGACCTCGACGCGCGGACCGGGGTGGAGCGTCTCCTGGCGGCGGGCGAGGTGGCCTGCACGGGAGTCCACGGCGCCAACCGGCTGGCTTCGAACTCGCTGCTCGAGGCGGTCGTCTTCGCCGATCGGGCGGCGGGCGCCACGGAGCGACTTCTGGAGTCGGGCGGGAGAGGACCCGCGCCGCCGCTCCCCGCGGGCCGCCCGGCGGCCGAGAGCGGGTCTCCGGAGGAGTGGCACGCGGTGCGTTCGGAGATCGGACGCGTCCTGTGGGAGGGGGCCGGGATCGTGCGCGACGACGCGGGGCTCGCGCGGGCCGCCCGGCGGCTCGAGAGACTCGCTCCGCGGGTCCCGCGGGAGCCGGTCGACCCGGCCGCCGCCGAGGTCGCCAACCTGCACCTCGTGGGGCGCCTGATCGTGCGCTCGGCGATTGGGCGCAGGGAAAGCCGAGGCTTACATTTCACCCGCTCGTACCCCGCATCCGATTCGGCCTTCCGGCACGATACGGTGTTGAATCCCGAACGCGTTCAAGGAGCCGTTCCGTGAGCACCCAGACGGAGATCGCCGTCAGCGAGAGCAATCCGTTCGAGGCCATGATGTCGCGCTTCGACCGGGCCGCAGAGCTGCTCGATCTCGATCCCGGCCTGTACAAGATCCTGCGCCACCCGGAGAAGCAGCTCATCGTCGCCATCCCGGTCCAGATGGACAACGGCGAGATCGAGGTGTTCACCGGCTATCGCGTGCACTACAACGTCGCCCGCGGCCCGGCCAAGGGCGGGATCCGCTTCTCGCCCGACGTCACGCTCGACGAGGTCAAGGCGCTGGCCGCGTGGATGACGTGGAAATGCGCCGTCGTCAACATCCCGTTCGGCGGGGCCAAGGGCGGGGTGGTGTGCGAGCCCAAGGACCTGTCGCTCCGCGAGCTCGAGCACATCACGCGCCGCTATACGGCCGAGATCATGGCACTGTTGGGGCCCGAGACGGACGTGCCCGCCCCGGACGTCAACACGAACGAGCAGATCATGGCCTGGATCATGGACACCTACAGCCAGCACGCG
>CAZCZH010000183.1:0-5284 GCA_964502985.1 uncultured Gemmatimonadales bacterium | reverse complement strand
CGAGCATCGTCTCGCGCGGCTTGGCGTCTCGGTCGATCGCCGCCACGCCGGAGAACACGCCCTGGTGCTTACGCATCATGTCGAGCATGTAGGAGTTGTCGAGCCCGTAGTAGCTCACCTGGATCAGCACGATCCGGCCGGACGCGGCTGCGAATCCCGTCCGCACGGCGGCGCCCTTGCCGCGATTCGTCCCGTGGAACAGGACGCGGACCGGGATCGGATCGCCGGCCGGTCCGGGAAGAGTCGAGCCGCCGGCCTCCAGTTGGGCCAGGTACTCGCGGGTACCGTCGCTCGACGCGTCGTCGACGACGATGATCTCCTTGTCGAATTGTGCGCCCGCGATGCGCGTCAGGATGCGTTCGATGGTGGTCCTCTCGTTGTACGCCGGCACGACGATAGACAGCAGGGGCCGGCCATCTCCATGTTCCTCGCGGGACGTCATCGCGCTACTCGAGATCGCGGATCTCGGGGCGCATCGGCGCCTGCTCCACGGGCGCCGGCTCTCGCTCCGCCGCACCGGTCGTTTCGGTGCGCTGGAACAGGATCTTGAGAACGGGCGGCGTGATCAGCGTCGTGCCCATGACCATGATCAGGATCGCCGAGAACACGTCCTGGGTCAGGATGCCTCCCAGGAGGCCGATCTGGGCGAAGATCAGGCCGACCTCTCCGCGCGGGATCATTCCAGCCCCGATGGCGATCTTGTTCAGCGGCTGCCAGAACACGCTGTAGCCGGCCGCCACCTTGCCCAGCACGGCGATCACGAACAGGGCCCCGCCGACGATCAGGATCTCGTGGTTCGCGGGAACCCGGGGATCGAGGATCCGCACGTTTACCGCCGCACCGACCGAGACGAAGAAGATCGGGGTGAACACATCGGCGACGGGCTTTATCTGCTCCACGATCGTGTCGAACTGGTTCGTCCGGGACAGGATTAGACCTCCGGCGAAGGCGCCCACGATGGGCGCCAGGCCGACCCGGTCCGCCAGGAACGCCAGTGTCAGGGCGAAGACCAGGGAGAAGATGACCAGCACGCCGCGCACCCGCATCCGGTTGACCAGCTCGAACAGCAGCGGCGCCGTCGTGAGCCCGATGGCCATCGCCACGGCCAGGAAACCGACCGCCAGGACGAACAACTTGACCACGCCGAACAGCGAGACCGAGCCCGTATTCGCCAGTCCCTCGACGACGGCCAGGATCAACAGGCCGAGGATGTCGTCGAGTACCGCGGCGCCGATGATGATCCGCGCCTCCGAGGTGTTGATCTTGCCGAGATCGGTGAGCACCCGCGCGGTGATCCCGACCGACGTGGCCGTCAACGTCGCCCCGACGAAGATCGCCGTCAGGCTGACTCCGCCCTCGTACCAGTGCCAGAACAGGTAGCCGAAGAGAAACGGCAGCACGACGCCTACCAGGGCCACCGTCAGGGAGGCCGGGCCGACCCGGAACATCTCGCGCAGGTCCGTCTCCAGCCCGATCTCGAACAGCAGGATGGCGACCCCGATCTCGGCCAGCACATGGACCATGGCGCCGTACGGATGGGCCGGATCGACCGGGACCAGACCGAGAACGGACTGGCCCACCAGGACGCCCGCCACGAGCTCGCCCAGGACGGCGGGCTGCCCGATCCGCTCGAACGCCTCGCCAGCCAGCTTGGCGGCCAGCAGGATGACGATGAAGATGAAGAAGAAGTGTCCGACTTCGATCTGATGGGCGGCTTCGGGCATCGTGATCCGGAGCTCGAGTTCCGGGTCCTTCCCTCAGTCGAGGAACAGGTACGGGCGCCAGCGCTTGTCGGGGATCGTCGAATAGAACGTGATCTGGGTGAAGCGGTGCGGCCGGCGTGGCGGACGCAGGAGTGGCATGCCAGCCTGCTCGGGCGTGCGGTTGCCCTTGCGGTTGTTGCAGCGCACGCAGGCGCAGACCAAGTTCGTCCATGCGTCCCCACCCCCGTGAGACCGTGGCACGACGTGATCCGTCGTCATCGGGCCGCGGCGCGAGCCACAGTACATGCAGCGGTACCCGTCGCGTTTGAGGACGTTACGCCGGGTGAGGGCCACTTCCTGGCGGGGCGCCCGGATGTACATGCTGAGGCGAACCACGGAGGGCAGCGGGACGGCGACGGAGATCGACCGCACCTCTGCGTCGTAGCGCTCGACGATCTCGGCCTTGCCGAGAACGACCAGCACGACGGCGCGCTGGGCATGGCACACCGTCAGAGGCTCGTAGTTCTGGTTGAGGACCAGAACCTTCTTCTGGAGCAACGGCGTCATGAAATCGCGCGCAATCTAGGATCCCCGCCCGCACCGGGCCAACGCGCGCCGCCCTCGTGGGCGCAAGTCAGAACTCTTCCACGACGTGGCGCAGGATCTCCTCCCCGACCTTCTGCACGGCCCGATCCACCCCCGCATCGACTGACTCGCCGCGTTCCTCGCTGAACTCGCCCCACTCCTGCAACGAGGCGTTCTGCCACAGCACTTCGTCCTTCACTCGATCGTCCAGTTGAATGTCGAGGGTGATGATGACACGCCGCGTGAACACGTCCGGATTGGCCGCGCGACCGGGATCGTAACTCAGGGCCTCCTCGCGATAGTCCTTGATCGTACCATTCACCACCAGATCGGCGTCCTCCGCGCTCGAGGCGAGTCGCAGCCGGGACTGATTGAGGAACTCGTTGATGACGTTCTCCGTGACCTGCTGGGTCAGCGTAAACTCGCGCGTCTGGTTGTCGAACGTCGGGACGTAGACCGTCTTCAGGTGCGCCGGGACCGGGCTGCGGAAGGAATACCCGCAGCCGACCGCCACGAGCAGCGCGAGCGCCAGGGCGCGGCGGCTTCCCCGAGCCGGCTCACATCTCATCGCTGAACTCCTCCCGTTCGGTGGTCACCTCGATCACGATCCGTCGATCGTGGGCGAAGTCCCGCACGACCGTGCGGGCCGGCCTCGAACGCCCGTCGACGGCGTGATAGGCCTCGAACCGGACACGCAACGCGAGGTGGCCCTGGCGCGCCTCCCGGTACTCCTCCAGCAGGCCCGTCTCGTCAGCGAGCGTGAACGCATGGACGGTTCCGTCCTCGACGACGTACAGCGTGCGCCGTCCCCCGTCACGAGCGGCCGCCACGTCGCGCGCGCCGCCGACCAGTCGCTCGACGTCGTAAACTCCCAGAAGCGACCCCAGGACCTCCGGCGAGACCAGCGCCTCCTCCTCCGCCAGGCGGGCGAACTCCGCGTCCCCGATCCGACCCGCCAGGACCTCGCCGCTGCGCGGCAGGACGACGGTCAGGGAGTCGCCGGTCAGCCGGGCCCGCAACACCTCGGTCGAATGCGGACCGAACACCTCGAGCCGCAGGCGGCGCGGATCGCGGCGGTACAGGACGACGCCCTCTCCAGCGAAGCGGCGGCGTCCCTCGGTCAGGGTCACGTCGAAGACGCGCTTGATCGACGTCAGGTCGCGCCATTGATCGGCCAGGCGCTCGATCAGGGGCTCCGGTGACACGCCGACCTCGGCGGCACGCCGGGCCTCCTCGGGCAGCGTCGTCGCGCAGCCGGTCACCGCGAGCGCGACGACCAGCGCCGCCCGGGGCCTCACGGCTCGAGCTTCGCCCTGACGCGATCGATCTTGTGGGCCAGCGTCTCCCGGTCGGCGGGGCCCAGCAGGGCGGCCCGCTGGTAGGCGGTCAGAGCCGCGTTGAACCGGCCGTCGGCGAACAGCACGTCCCCCAGGTGCTCATGCAGCAGGGAGGAGCGCGGGACGAGCTGGATCCCCTGACGCAGCACGTCCTCGGCCTCCGTCATGTGGCCCTGCGCGGTCAGCGCGACGCCCAGCCCGTCCCACGCCGGATCGAGATCCGAGCGGACACCCAGGGCCTCGCGAAACGCGCGCGCGGCCTCGTCCCATCGCTCGAGGCTCAACAGCGCACGTCCCAGCTCGACCCGCAGCTCGGCGTTGCCGGGCAGGAGGTCGGCGACGGCCCTCAAATGCGGCACGGCTCGAGCCTCCTCGCCACGGGCGCGGTACAGGCCGATGAGCTGGGCCCTCAGTCCGATGTCCGTCGGCTCGAATCCAGCGGCCCGCTCGTACAGGCGCAGCGCCTCCGCGTGATGGCCCGCGCGTTGTTCCACGGCGCCTTCCAGACGCATCCAGCGCGCCGCCTGGTGGGGGTTCGCCTCGGCCGTCTCCTCGACGGACCCGCGGATCGGAGCCAGCGCCTGATCGGCGCCCTCGGGCAGATTCAGCGCGAGCAGCGAGGCGGCCCATTCCAGGCGGGGCAGCACGGCCTGCGGATCGAGCGCCGCGACCTGGCTCAGGAGGCGCACCGCCGTCTGGTCGTCGCCCTGTCGGCGGGCTTCCTCGGCGAGGTGAAACAGGTCCTGGGCACGTTGCGCGGGGTCGGGCGTGAGGCTGATCTGGGCGCGAATCGCCGGCACCGGACCGGCGAAAAGGAGCGCGAGAGCGAGTCCGGGAAGCGTGCGGCGTTTCGACGGCGTGCGCGCGACGTTCACGAGCGTGGCAAGATAGGCCGCCCCGCGCCGGCCGGACAAGGCCGCTGGCGGGCCCCTGGAGGAGCCGCGATCTTGACGCCCCGATGCGCCGCCTGACCCTGGCCGCCCTGCTTCTTGCCCTCGTCGCGACGATCACCGCGGCGTGTCGGCGGGACGTCTCCCCACCCACCCCGCCCCCCGGAACCCTGAGCCCGGCGCTCTACGAGCGCGTCCTCAGCGACCTCGTCGTGGCGCGTATCGATCTTCTGCCCGACACGGCCGCCTGGCGCGCGCGGCGGGAGGAGATCCTGGCGCGTCACCGGGTGACCCCGGACGAGTTGCGCCGCTTCGCCGAGGCCTACGGACCGGACGACGACGTGATGACGGCGATCTACGCGCGCGTCGGGGCGCGCGTCGACTCGCTGTCGACGGCCGGCGCGCTCGGCGGGACCGCCCCTACCTCGCGGACGGAGCCGAGCGACTCTTCGCGCTAGACAGCCTCCCCGCTAACCACGGCTACTCCCACTCGATCGTCGCCGGGGGCTTGCTCGAGACGTCGAGCGTCACGCGGTTCACCCCGCGGACCTCGTTGATGATCCGGTTGGAGACTCGACCCAGGAACTCGGCCGGAAAGGGAAACCAGTCGGCGGTCATCCCGTCGCGCGAGGTAACCGCGCGCAGGGCGACCACGCTCTCGTACGTTCGCGCGTCCCCCATCACGCCCACCGCACGTACCGGCAGCAGCACGGCGAAGGCCTGCCAGATGGCGTCGTACAGGCCAGCGGCGCGGATCTCCTGGAGGTAG
>CAZCZH010000182.1:0-5340 GCA_964502985.1 uncultured Gemmatimonadales bacterium | reverse complement strand
TACTCGTTCATCGGGCTCATCCTGCTGATCGGCCTGGTGGTCAAGAACTCGATCCTGCTCGTCGACTACACGAACGTCCTGCGCTCACGGGGGATCGAGCGCGAGGAGGCCCTCAGGCGCGCCGGGCCGGTCCGGCTGAGGCCGATCCTCATGACCAGCCTGACCGTGATCTTCGGCGTCCTGCCGATCGCGCTCGGGATCTCGGAGGGCGCCGAGCTGCGCCAGCCGATGGCCATCGCCGTCATCGGCGGGCTGACGACGTCGACGTTCCTGACGCTGCTCGTGATCCCCGTCCTGTACTCCTTGCTGGACGACGGGTCGGCGTGGCTCGGCGAGCGCGTGCGGGCGGTGGGGAAGCATGGCTGGCGTGGCGCGTGGTCGCCGGCCCATCCCGAGCGCTGAACCCGCTCACGAGGTGTCGGCGACCTTCCGCAGATAGCGTCGGATGCGAGCCGCGTTCGTGCCGACGTCGGAGCGCCCGACGCGCGACACCGAGCGCACGTCGACCCGGCTGCCGCCGTCCGTCGGCTCGACGCGCACGACGACGTCGTCCTTGAAGCCGAACCAGAACGTCGTCGCGGTGGCCTCGATCCGGCCGCGGGTCGAATCCGCCCGGGCGATGTCCCACCCCATGTCGCGGGCGGCCGCCAGGGCTCGGCGGTACGCGGCACCCGGAGAGGCGTCGAGCGTCAGGGGTCCCAGATCGGGGTAGCCCGATCGCTGAAGCGCGGCGATCGAGTCCCCGCCGTAGGCCGCGGGGTTGTCGGCATGGGCCCGGAGCGGCAGGATGGCCTCGAATGCGGGCGGGTCGTTCGTGTCCGTCGTGATGTCGTGGATCGGCGGCACGCGATGAGCGACCCGCATCCAGTGCCATGGGACCCACGCCACGCCGAGGCCCAGAGCGAGGCCGAGAAGGGCGACGCCCAGGCCACGACGGCCGGCGCCCGGCCGGGCGACGATCGCGCCGACGAGCGACAGGGCGGCCGCCGCCAGACTACAGAGCGCGGCCCAGCGCAGGACGACGAACCCGGTGCGGAAGTCCCACCATCCCCAGCGCGTCCCGAGGCCCGCCAGAGCGGCCGCGACGGCCGCCAGCAGGGCCACGCCGACGCCCAGCACGGCCGCGCGCGGGCGGGATCTCTGGGCTCCGATTGCCGTCTCCATCGGCGGTCTCCACGGTCGGGGGTCCGTGAAGCGAATGTAGTCCCGCGGCTCACCTCCCGCGACTGGACGGCTCCACCCGGCTCCGCTAAGGTGACGGCCCGATGATCCTGGATCCCACGCTGACCGACAGCCCCGACCCGCGCCCCGCCGCGGCGCGGATCGACCTCCCGCTGGTCACCCTCAACCGGGACGGCGTGGAACGCGAGACGATGGAGGTCGACGTCCTGATCGTGGGCGGCGGCCCGGCCGGCCTGGCGTGCGCCATCCGGCTCGCCCGGCGCGCGAAGGAGACGGGCGTGGAGCGCTCGATCCTGCTGCTCGAGAAGGCGGCCGCGTTCGGCGGGCACCAGGTGTCGGGCGGGGTGATGGATCCGCGCGCGCTCGAAGAGCTCCTGCCGGACGCGGACCTGGACTCGATTCCCGTCTCGACGCCGGTCACGAAGGACGGCTTCTGGTACCTGACCGAGCAGGGCCGCTTCGCCAGCCCGATCGTGCCCCCGATATTCGTCAACAAGGGCAAGCGGATCGTCTCCCTGGCCCAGGTCTGCAAGTGGATGGCCGAGCGGCTGGAGGAGGTCGGCGGGGTCGACATCTTCGCCGGGTTCGCCGCCGACCACGTGCTGTACGACGGCCAGCGGGTGGTTGGCGTCCAGATCCGCGACCAGGGGATCGGCCGCGACGGCAACCCCAAGCCGAACTACGAGCCGGGGTACGACCTGAAGGCCGGGGTCACGATCCTGGCCGACGGCGTGCGCGGGAATCTAACAAAGGAAGTTGTATCCCGGCTGGGTCTCGAGGGCCGCAACCCTCAGGTCTACGAGACCGGCGTCAAGGAGATCTGGCGCGTCCCGCCCGAGCGCCACCAGGAGGGGCTCGTCGTCCACACCGTGGGCTGGCCGCTGTCGGCCGACGAGTTCGGCGGCGGCTGGATCTACCACCTGCCCGACGGCCTCGTCTCGGTGGGCCACGTCGGCGGTCTCGACGCGGCCGACCCGTACTTCGATCCGCACCGCGCGTTCCAGCGCTTCAAGACGCATCCCGTCGTGCGCCAGCTCCTGGAGGGCGGCGAGATGCTGGAGTACGGCGCCAAGGCGATCCCGCTGGGCGGCTGGTACGCGATGCCGCGCCTGGCCGTCGACGGGGCGCTCCTGGCGGGCGACGCGGCGGGGCTCTTGAACGCGCAGAAGCTGAAGGGGATCCACCTGGCCATGAAGAGCGGCATGCTGGCGGCCGACGCCGCGCTGGTCGCGCTGGAGGCGGGCGACACGTCGCGCGCCGGCCTCGAGCCGTACGAGCGCGCGGTCCGGGAGTCGTACATCGGGAGCGACCTCCGCAAGGTGCGCAACGTCCACCAGGCGATGGCCCTCGGCGGGCGCTGGGTCGGCATGCTGCGGGTCGGGCTGCAGTGGCTCCTGGGCGGCCGCGACTGGGGCGATGGGCTCCCGTCGGAGGAGGACGCCGCCGCGATGGAGACCCTCGAGGAGCGCTACGGGACGCGTGACGCCCGGCCGCCGGCGCCCGAGTGGGACGGCCGCCTGACGTTCGACAAGGTCACCGACGTGTACCACGCGGGCGCCAGCCACGACGAGGACCAGCCGAGCCACCTGGTGGTCCTCGACACGGACGTCTGCCGCACCCGCTGCACGGCGGAGTACGGCAACCCGTGCGTCCAGTTCTGCCCGGCCCACGTGTACGAGTGGCAGGCCGGCGACCTCAAGCTGAACCCGTCCAACTGCGTGCACTGCAAGACGTGCGACATCCGGGACCCGTATGGCGTCATCTTCTGGGTCCCGCCGGAGGGAGGCGGGGGGCCGCGGCAGAACTTCGCCTGACCCGGCGCCGGTTCCTGGGCGCCGCGGCCGCGGCCGGACTCGGGGCGGCGGGCCTCGGCGCGGACGCCTTCCTGGTCGAGCCCGAGCGCGTCACCGTGTCGCGTCACGCCATCGGCTCGGGGCCGGGCGCCCGCCTGCGAGTCCTCCAGCTTAGCGACCTCCACATGCACGAGCTGGGCGACCATCCGCGGCGCGTGGCGCGGGTGGCCCGGGACCTCGAGCCGGATCTCGTCGTCCTGACGGGGGACTCGATCGATCGCGCCGGGGCCGAGCCGTTGTTCGCCGAGTTCCTCGACCTGCTCGGGGCGCCCGTCCCCAAGATCGTCGTCCCCGGCAACTGGGAGTATTACGCCGAGGTCGATCTCGACGCGATGGCGCGGGCCCTCGAATCGCGGAACGGCCGACTGCTCGTCAATCAGTCGAGCCTGCTCACGCACGGTGGCCGGGAACTCCTCGTGACCGGGCTCGACGACTGGGTCGAGGGGCGGCCCGACTACGGCGCCGCGATGGCCGGGATCGAGCGTCCGGCGAACCATCTGCTGCTCGCCCATTGTCCGATCCTCCGCGAATCGATCGTCGAGCTGGAACCCGGCGAGCCGCGGCCGGACCTGGTGCTGTCGGGTCACACCCATGGCGGCCAGGTCGCGCTGTTCGGTTGGGCCCCCGTCCTGCCGTACGGCAGCGGGCGCTACTTCCGCGGCTGGTACCGCGACGCGCGACCGTGGCTCTACGTGTCGCGCGGGATCGGCACGGTCATCGTGCCCGTGCGTCTCGGCTCGGTGCCCGAGGTCGCCATGTTCGACTGGACGCTGACCTGACGGCGACGCGCCCGCTCGCCGCGCTGGCGTCGAGCCGTTGGGCCGCGGCGCACGCCGCGGCGTGGGTCGAGCGCCGACGCCGCGAGCACCGGCCCAGGGCGGCGCCGATTGCCCCGGCGCTCGCCGAGCGCCTCGGACCGTGGTTCGAGCCGGCCACGCTGGCCGCCGTCCGCGTGCGCCGCGTCCCGCGGATCGAGCCGCCGGGCCTCGTGGCGCGCCTCGCCGGCCGGCTCGGCGCGGCGTTCGACTGGGACCGCGTGTGGGCCGTGGCGTGGGTCGACACGATCGTCCTCGCCGACAGCCACGCCGGCCCGCGCCTCGGCCCGCCGTCCGTGTTCCACGAGCTGGTGCACGTCGTCCAGTACCGGCGCCTCGGCGTCGAGGGGTTCCTCGGGCGCTATCTGTCGGAGTGGGCGGCGGGCGGGTTCCGCTACGGGGCGATCGGGCTCGAGCGGGACGCGTTCGAGCTCGAGCGGCGCTTCGTCGTCGAGCCCGGGCGGCCGTTCGCCGTCGAGCCCGAGGTCGCGCGCCGGCTCGCCGCTCAGCCCGGGTAGGCGACGTAGAACGCGGCCGACAGGCCGGCCAGGACCCACATGCCGGGCCTGACCTCGCGCGCCCGTCCCGTCACCGCCTTGAGCAGGGCGTAGGACAGGAAACCCGCCGTCAGCCCGATCCCCAGGTCGTAGGTGAAGGCCATCAGGGTCAGCGTCAGGAATGCCGGCACGGTCTCCGTCGGGTCGCCGAAGTCGAGCCGCGCGACGGGCTCCAGCATGAGCATCCCGACGACGACCAGCGCCGGCCCGTAGGCCGCCGGCGGGACGGCCGACAGGACGGGGGCCAGGAACAGGGCCGCCAGGAACCAGCCCGCCGTGACGATCGCCGTCTTCCCAGTGCGACCGCCGGCCTCGATCCCGGCCGCCGACTCGATGTACGTGCCGCACGTCGTCGTGCCGAGGAGCGCCGCGGCGACGGTCGCCAGGGCGTCGGCCTGGAGCGCGCGCTCGATCCCCGGCAGCCGCCCCTCGTCGTCGAGCAGGTCGGCCTTGAGGGCGAGCCCCATCAGGGTCCCGATCGTGTCGACGAGGTCCAGCACGAACACCGTCAGGATGACGGACAGGAAGCCCCACGACAGGGCGGCTCGCACGTCGAGCGCGAGGAGCACGGGCCGCGGATCTGGCGGCGGGCTGAAGACGGCCCCGGGCCACGTCGCCTGGCCGGTGGCGAACGCCGTGGCCGCCGTCGCCAGGATCCCGATCAGGATCGCGCCCGGCATGCGCACCAGCATGAGCAGGACGATCAGCGCGAAGCCCGCCGCGGCGAGCGCCACGCTGGGATCGTGGAAGTCTCCGGCCCGCACCGGCACTCCGGCCGACCCGGCTTCGACGACGCCCACCGTGGCCAGCCCGAGGAACGTCAGAAACAGCCCGATCCCCACGGCGAACGCGACCTTGAGGCTCGTGGGGATCGCCTCGGCGAGCCACGCCCGGACGCGGAACAGGGACAGGAGCGTGAACAGGACGCCGCTG
>CAZCZH010000181.1:0-5361 GCA_964502985.1 uncultured Gemmatimonadales bacterium | reverse complement strand
GCGCGGCCTGTCCCGGCTCAAGGAGATCGAGCGCATGCGGCAGGACGGCACGTTCGAGCTCTTGCCCAAGAAGGAGGTCATCGAGATCGAGCGCGAGTACGGCAAGCTGCAGCGCAACCTGGGAGGCATCGCCGACATGGAGGAGCTCCCCGGGGCCGTGTTCGTGGTCGACGCCAAGAAGGAGCGGATCGCCGTCAACGAGGCCAACAAGCTCGGCCTTCCGCTGATCGCCATCGTCGACACCAACGCCGACCCGGACCTGATCACGGTCCCCATCGCGGGCAACGATGACGCGATCAAGTCGGTGCGGCTGATCACGAGCCGCGTGGCCGACGCCATCATCGAGGCGCGCCAGAAGATCATCAAGGAGGAGCAGGCCGAGCGGGCCGAGGCGGAGCAGCCGAGCGAGGAGGCCCAGAAGCAGCGCGTCCGCGCCCGCCGGAAGATCCGCGCCCGGCTTCCCGTGGAGCAGGAAGAGGAAGACGGGGCCGAAGAAGAATAGGGAGAATAGGAGCGATAGAGGAGTGGACGAGATGACGATCACGGCATCACAGGTTCAGGAGTTGCGCCAGCGCACCGGCGTCGGCATGATGGAGTGCAAGCGCGCGCTCGAGGAGACCGAGGGCGATCTCGAGGGGGCCATCGATCTGCTGCGTTCCCGCGGCCAGGCCAAGGCCGCGAGGAAGGCCGGTCGTGAGGCCAACGAGGGCCGGGTCGAGTCGTACATCCATCTGGGCGGCAAGATCGGTGTCCTGATCGAGATCGACTGCGAGACGGACTTCGTCGCCAAGACGGACGACTTCCGCGAGCTGGCCCGGACGCTGGCCATGCAGGTCGCCGCCACCAGCCCGCTGGCGGTCGATCGGGACGGGATCGACCCGGAGGTTGTCGAGCGCGAACGGGGCGTCTACCGTCAGCAGGCCGAGGAGACGGGCAAGCCGGCCGACATCGTCGAGAAGATCGTCACCGGCAAGCTCGACAAGTGGTACCAGGAGGTCTGCCTGCTCGAGCAGCCCTTCGTCAAGGATCCCGACCGGAAGGTGTCGGATGTCGTCACGGAGGCCGTCCAGCGGCTCGGCGAGAACATCGTCGTCCGACGCTTCACCCGTTTCGAAGTCGGCGAGTAGCGCGCTGCGCTACCGGCGGATCGTGCTCAAGCTCTCCGGCGAGGCGCTGGCCGGGGAGCGGGGATTCGGCATCGATCCGCCCGTCGTCGATCGACTGACCGACGAGATCGTCGAAGTCCATGCCACGGGCGTCGAGCTGGGCCTCGTCGTCGGTGGCGGCAACATCGTGCGCGGGACGACCGCCAGCGAAGGCGGGATGGACCGCGTGGCGGCCGACTACATGGGCATGCTGTCGACCGTGATCAACGGTCTGGCGCTCCAGGACCTGCTCGAGCGCAAGGGACTCGACACGCGGCTCATGTCCGCGATCCGGCTGGACGAGGTGGCCGAGCCCTACATCCGGCGCCGGGCCGAGCGGCATCTCGAGAAGGGCCGTGTCGTGCTGTTCGCCGGGGGCACCGGCAACCCGTACTTCTCGACCGATACGGCGGCTGTCTTGAGGGCCATCGAGATCGGCGCCGAGGCCGTCCTCAAGGCGACCAGCGTCGACGGCATCTACTCGGCCGATCCGCATCTCGATCCCGATGCCGAGTTCCTCGAGCGCATCTCGTATCTCGACGTCCTGCGACGCGACCTGCGCGTGATGGACGCGACGGCCATCTCGATGTGTCGCGAGAACGATCTGCCGATCGTCGTCTTCAACATCCATCAGCATGGCGCGGTGCGGGGCATCCTCGCCGGAGAGTCGGTGGGCTCTACCGTGGCCGCGTCGTAAGCCGGGGAGGGGGGTCATGCAGGAGAAGCTGCTCAGGGAGACCAGCGCCCACATGGACAAGTCGGTGGAGGCGATCCGCAGCGAGCTGGCGACGGTTCGTACCGGCAAGGCATCGCCCGCGCTGCTCGACCTGATCCGCGTCGAGGCCTACGGCCAGCAGATGCCGCTCAACCAGATGGCCACCGTGTCGGCGCCGGAGCCGCGGCTGCTCGTCGTCCAGCCCTACGACCAGAGCCAGGTCGGGGCGATCGAGAAGGCGATCCAGGCCAGCGACCTCGGGCTCACCCCGTCCAACGACGGACGCGTGATCCGGCTGCCGGTCCCGCCGCTCACCGAGGAGCGCCGCAAGGACCTTGTCCGGGTGACCCACAAGATCGCCGAGGAGGGCCGGGTAGCCGTGCGCAACATCCGGCACGACGCCAACAAGGAGGTCCAGCAGGCGCAGAAGGACGGTCAGATCAGCGAGGACGAGATGCATCGCCTGCTCAAGGAGATCCAGGAGCTCACCGACCGCCACGTGTCCCAGATCGACGAGATGCTGGAGCGCAAGGAGCGGGAGGTCATGGAGGTCTAGTGGGATCGTCGGTGGACCGGGCCCGGGAACTCGCCGCGCACGGCAACCTCCCGCGTCACGTGGCGATCATCATGGACGGCAACGGTCGCTGGGCCCGTCGCCGGCACCGGCCGCGGGTCTTCGGGCATCGCGCCGGCATGCGTTCGGTGCGCGCCGTCATGGAGGCGGCCGGCGATCTGGGGGTCCCCTGCCTGACGCTGTTCGCCTTCTCCAAGGAGAACTGGAAGCGCCCGCGGGCCGAGGTCGAAGCCCTGATGGGGCTTCTCGGCCGATACATCGAGTCCGAGCGTGAGGAGCTGATGGCGCGCCGGATCCGCGTCCAGGCGATCGGCGACCTGGACGAGCTGGCCGGCGCTGCGCGCGACCAGCTCGACCGCCTGATCGACGACACGCGCGAGAACGATCGTCTCCTCGTGACGCTCGCCCTGTCGTACGGGGGGCGAGCCGAGATCGTCGACGCCGCGCGGAGGATCGCCCGCGCCGTCAGGGAGGGGAAGCTCGATCCGGAGGAGCTGGACGAGGCCCGCTTCGCCTCGTACCTGTCGACCGCCGGCCTGCCCGATCCGGATCTGCTGATCCGCACCAGCGGCGAGATGCGCATCTCGAACTTCCTGCTGTGGCAGATCGCCTATACCGAGCTGTACGTCACCGACATCCTGTGGCCCGACTTCGGGCGGGAGGCGTTCTTCGACGCCATCGCCGCGTACCAGGAGCGCGAGCGGCGCTTCGGCGCGGTGCTGGTGTGACTCCGTCGGTCACGATCGCCCCCAGCGACATCCGGCGCCGGCTGACGACCGCGGCCGTGTTCCTGCCGCTGTACGTCCTGGCCATCGTGTGGGGCCACGCGCCGTTCCTGCTGGCGGTGATGGCGCTGACGGTCCTCGGCTCGTGGGAGTTCTACCGCATGGCGGCCCGCAAGCCGGCCCAACCGCGGCCATTGTCCGGGACGGGCCTGGCGCTGGCCTTCCCGGCGCTGCTCTACTGGTCGCCCGAGCCCGGCCTGGCGTTCCCCGCGCTGCTCATGGCGGCTACCGTGGGGATCGGCCTGGCCCAGCTCCTCGACCCGCGCGGGGAAGAGGCCATCGGAGCCGTCGCCGTGACGATCCTGGGCGCGGTATACGTCGGGCTTCTGCTCGGTCATCAGGTCCTGGTGCGCGAGTTCGCGCGCGAGATTCCGGGCGCTCCGTACGGCATCGGCGCGGCGCTCCTCGCGATCCCCGTCATCCTGACGTGGCTCAACGACACGACCGCCTACTTCGTCGGCAAGCGCTGGGGCCGGCGGAAGCTCCTGCCACGCGTGAGCCCCAGGAAGACGGTCGAGGGTGCCTTGGGAGCGGGTCTGGCGAGCGTCGTGGGCGCTCTGCCCCTGTGCTGGGCGGTGAATCGCTGGGTGCCGCTGTTCGATCTCGGCGACGCGCTGACGATCGGGATCCTGATCGGGATCGCCGCTCCGTGCGGCGACCTGGTCGAATCCGCGTTCAAGCGCGACGCCGGCGTCAAGGACACCTCCGACCTGGTCCCCGGGCACGGCGGCATCCTGGACCGATTCGACAGCCTGCTGGTGACGGTTCCCGTGTTCTACTACTGGCTGCACGGAATGCTGCGGTGAGCGCCTTGGGGCGACTGACGCTGCTCGGCGCGACGGGCTCGATAGGGGCCAGCGCGCTGGACGTCGTGGCCGAACTGGGGGAGTCGGTCGAGGTCGTCGGGCTGTCGTGCGACGCCAGCTGGCTCGAGCTGGCCGCGCTCGCCGCCCGCTGGGGCCCGGCCGTCGTGGCCATCGCCGATCCGACGGCCGCCCGCGCCGCACGCGAGTCGGGAGCGCTGGACGGGATCGAGATTTTGGCCGGTGCCGACGGCGTGCGCGAGCTGGCTTCCCGACCGGGGGCCGACACCGTGCTCAACGGAATCGTCGGTGCGGCCGGGCTGCCGGCCACGCTGGCCGCGCTCGCGGCCGGCAAGCGGGTCGCCCTGGCGAACAAGGAGTCACTCGTCGTGGGCGGCGATCTCGTCACGAAGGCGGCGGGTGGGACGCGCTGGCCGGCTCCGGATGCGCGGCTCCTGCCCGTCGACAGCGAGCACAACGCCCTGTGGCAGCTTCTCGAGGGGCGTTCGCGCGAGACGGTGCGGCGGGTCGTCCTGACGGCCAGCGGCGGGCCGTTCCGCACATGGCCGCTGGAGCGCCTGGCGGACGCGACGCCCGAGGAGGCGCTCGATCATCCGACGTGGTCGATGGGGCCCAAGATCACGATCGACTCGGCGACCCTGGCCAACAAGGGCCTCGAGATCATCGAAGCGCACCACCTGTTCGGTCTGCCCTACGAGCAGATCGACGTCGTCGTCCATCCGCGCTCGATCGTGCACGGCCTGGTCGAACTGATCGATGGCACGATTCTCGCAGAACTGGGAGTGCCCGACATGCGCGCCCCGATCCACGCCGCCTTGACGCATCCCGCCCGGGTGGCTCGCCACGGAACGACGGATCTCGCGGCACTCTCGGGACTGGAGTTCGAGGCGCCGGACGAGGCGCGGTTCCCGCTGCTCGAGCTGGCCCGTGCCGCGGGACGGGCGGGGGGTACGGCGCCGGCCGCGCTCAACGCGGCCAACGAGGTCGCCGTGCGCGCGTTCCTGGACGGCAGGATCGGTTTCCTCGACATTGCGCGCACCTGCGAGCGGGTCCTGGAGACGCACGACGTCGAGCCGGCCCGCTCGGTGGAGACTCTGCTGTCGGCGGACCATCGGGCGCGCGCGCGCGCTTCCGAGCTGGTCGGACTCGATCGAACCTCTGACGTCGTTCCGGGGTAGGAGCCCGCGCCGATGCAGACCCTGATTCTCACCGTCATCGTTCTCGGCATCCTCGTATTCGTCCACGAGCTCGGTCACTTCGTCACGGCCAAATGGTCCGGGGTGGCGTGTCCCCGTTTCTCCCTCGGCCTGGGTCCGCG
>CAZCZH010000180.1:0-5416 GCA_964502985.1 uncultured Gemmatimonadales bacterium | reverse complement strand
AGCGCCTCGGCGCGGGCCCGCGTATACGACACCATCAGCGACCCGACCATCGCCAGAATCACCATGTAGCCCACCCACCAGAAGCTCGGCAACGGCCGGAAGTAGGCGTAGATCGAGAAGTACACGACGATCTCCGATACGCGGTCGAGGGTCGAGTCGTAGAACGAGCCGAATTTGGACGCCAGCCCCGTCTCGCGCGCCACGCGACCGTCGAGGATGTCCATCATGCCGCCCAGCAGGAACACGACGAACCCGGCGAACAGGTGCCGCTGGAAGATGACGACCGCCGCCGCCAGCGAAACCAGGAATCCGATCGAGCTGATGAGATTCGGATGGACCCGGCGACGCACGAGGGTCCGCACGACCGGATTCAGCAGGCCAACGAAGCCGTTCTTGAACCAGTCAGGCATGGCGCCTACCGGATTTTGGCACGAATAAGCAGGCCCGCCACCGACCCCCGGCGGCGGGCCCTGTCGAAGAAGCGGGCGACTTACACGCGACTGCCGTGCGCGGACCCGGCCCCCGCCGGCGTTACAGATGCGATTCGATGACCTCTTCGAGGCGCTGCTTGCGGACGGCGCCCACAACCGTCTCCACGACCTCCCCGTCCTTGAAGAACAACAGGCTGGGAATCGATCGTACGGCGTACTCCTGGGTGGTGCGCTGGTTCTGGTCCACGTCGAGCTTGCAGACCTTCAATCGGCCGTCGTACTCCTCGGCGAGCTCCTCTACGATGGGAGCGATCATCTTGCACGGACCGCACCACTCGGCCCAGAAGTCGACCAGCGTCAACTTGTCCGACTGGCGCACCTGGGCGTCGAAGTCGTCGTCCCCTACGGCGTGCACGGTGTTGGTCTGGTTCGATGCCATGAACGTCCTTTCTGTGATGGGCCCTCGCTCGACGGGGGCCCGAGCCGGCGGCTATAATACCAGCCGAAATTTCGCGGTGTCAACCGCTTCCATGCCGTTCTCGAGGCGCCTATCCCACCGTCCGGGGAGAGTATTCGATGTCCGTGAGTCTGGCCCACATCGGCATCGCGGTTCATTCCATCGCCGAGGCCCGCGCGTTCTACGAGGAGGTCCTGGGCCTGAGCGTCGAGGGGATCGAAGAGGTGCCCGGCGAAGGCGTCAGGGTCGCTCTGCTGCCGTTCGCTGGCGGGGCAGTCGAGCTGATCGAGCCGCTGGAGGACGACTCACCGGTGGGGCGGTTCCTGGAGCGTCACGGCGAAGGCTTGCACCACGTGTCGTTCGACGTGCCCGACGTGCGCCGCGCCATCATTGCCGGTATCGAGCACGGCGTGGAGACCGTTGGCGACGCGCCCCGGCGCGGGGCCGAGGGCCGCGAGATCGCCTTCTTCCATCCGCTGTTCACGCACGGCGTGCTGATCGAGGTCGCCGGACCGCGCAAGGCCTGAAGCTGTCACACGGCGCCGGCGCAGCGCCGACCCGCTCCTCGCTCCCGGGCCGCGGGCTCCGCCAGGAAGTCACACAGCGCCTCGAGCACTTCGTTGGGGGCCTCCTCCATGAGGAAATGCCCGGCCGCGATCGAGCGCGCGACGACGCGCTCGGCCCAGCGACACCACACGACTGGGAAATTGAACGACCCGCCATCCGTGTCGCGACGCGCCCACAGGACGAGCAGGGGACACGCCAGTTGCCGGGCCACACGGCGATCGGCTCGGTCGGCCGCGAGGTCGGCTTCGAGCCCGGCGCGGTAGTCGGCGCACGCGGCGGCTACGACCTCGGGCCGGCGAAAACAGCGTCGATAGTCGGCCAGGGCGCGCGGATCGAACGCGTCGCCGCTCTCGGTCCACGAGTTCAAGGTCCACTCGAGAAAGAAGTCCGGATCGCCGCCGATCAATTTCTCCGGCAGCGGCGCCGGCTGGGCCAGGAAGCTCCAGTGGTAGCTGGCCCGCGCGCGGCGCCAGGAGTAGGGCTCCACGGTGTCCAGCGTGGGCACCATATCGAGGACGGCCAGGGCGGTCACGACGTCCGGAGCGTCGAGCGCCATCCGGTACCCCACCCGACCGCCACGGTCGTGCCCGGCCACGGCGAACCGCTCGTACCCGAGCCGGGCCATGACCTCGCGCAGGACGCTGGCCATGCTGCGCTTGTCGTACGGCGAACCGTCGGGCTCCGCCCGTGGACCCGCCGAATGGCCGTAGCCCGGCAGGTCGACGACGACGATCCGGTGATGGTCGGCCAGACCGGGGGCCACGCGGTGCCAGGCAGAGCCGGTCTGCGGAAAGCCGTGCAGAAGTAGCAGCGGAGGTCCGGCCCCGCCCTCGACGAGGGCCACCTCCCACGGGCCGATCGAGATTCGCCGCTCGTCGAAGCTGGCGCCGAACAGTCCTGAATCCAACGGACCCTCCCGAGCCTAGAGCTGGAACAAGTACTGGAACTTGGCGAAGTACTGCCGGGCGGCGGGCGAGAATTCGTCGCGCGGCTCGTCGAACCGCTCGTAGACCTGCGTCGAGCCGACGTAGAACAGGGTGAACGGGTTGATCTTGTAGGTCACGAGCGGCTCGACGTTCCAGCGCTGGTCGAAGTCGTCGAACTGAACGACGAGGCGCGTGAAAAGCCGCCGCGACCAGTTGAACGTCGTGCGCGTGCGCAGGATATAGCCGCGGAAGACCTCGCTCCCGTCGTCGATGGCGTCGAGCGAGGAGTAGTCGACCGACGGCTCGATGACGATGCGATCCGTGGGCCGGATCGTGGCCGCCAGATGGATGTCGCTGCCCCGGCCCAAAATGGGAGGGTCCTCGTTGCGCGCTATCGCGTCGCCGTGCGAGATGGAGAACTCGGCCTGCACGGGCTCGCTGAAGCGCGACTCGACGTCGAAGAACCAGCGATGGATGCCGCTGAAGTTCGTGCCGCCGAAGATTTCCTGGTCCCACTCGTGTTGCAGCAGGACGAAAGTCTGGTGCTTCAGGTTGGCTTCCACGGACATCTGGAGGAAGTCCGAGCGCCGCTCGCCGCCGAAGGTCCAGCGCCGGTGCATGTAGACCTGCGGCGTCACGCGGTCGAGCCAGCTCGAGCGCGGCCGGAAGGTGACTCCCTGGTACATCGACAGCCGGCGCATGTCGTTGCGGAACTCGAACCCGTCGTCGGCACGGAACGTCGGGCTCGAGGCCCAGTAGTCGAAGTCGAAATTCCAGTAGCGGGCCTCCCGCTCGAGGCTCGTGTACTGGGCGAAACCGGTGTACGACTCGCCGTCGTAGATCGCCGTGTGTCCGCTGCCGAAGCGCAGGTCGTCGAGCGGATCGTCCTCATCCTCGGTCAGCGACGGGTCGTCGGGCTCGACGGTCCGGCTGCCCAGCATCTGGTACTCGAGCCGGTAGTGCCGAGTCATCTGGAACTGCCCGTCAATCCCGTAGTCCGTGCCCGCCCCGTCGCTGTCCTCGAGCCGGCGGTCCGTGATCAGCCCGCCGACGTATGACCGATCGCCGAACGTGCGCCGCGCGCGGAGGATGTTGGACACGCTCCTGCCCGCCGTCCCGACGAAGCTGCGCTGCTCGAACGGCAACAAAATCGGCGACGTCTCGTCGCGTGCCACCAGGTACGCGACGTTCGTCCTCCCGAGCCGTCCGATGACCTTGCTGGCAACCTGGGGATCGTTGATCTGCCGCGTGTAGACGACGTCGAAGAATGTGCCGAACAGGTCGCTGCCCTCCTGGAAGAACGGGCGCCGCTCGGGGAAGAACAAGGCGAACGTCGTGTTGGCGTCGATCTGGGCGACGTCGGACTCGACCTGGCTGAAGTCGGGATTGATCGTAGCCTCGGCCGTGATGCCGTTGGCGAACGCGTAGCGCGCGCCGAGCGCGGCCTCGCCCTCGAGACCGTCGGTCTCGAAGCCCGAGTCGGGATCGTCGCCGTCGCGCAGCTCCGAGCTGTGCGACGTCGTGACCGATGGGAAGAGCTCCAGCGAGCCGCCCGGCTTGACGCCGCGGATCCCGGTCAGCGTCCCGAACTCGCACAGGAAGCACGACTCGTCGTTGCTCGTCGCGGCCCACGTGTACTGGGCCCGGCTGCCGCGCGGGCGCGTGCGCCAGAACGTGGCCCGCCAGGTCTGCTCGGGGCGATCCGGGAAGCGCAGGCTCTTGAACGGGATCGCCATCTCGATCTGGTAGCCCTGGTCCGTGATCTGGCCGACTACGCTTATGGAATTGCCTAGTGCTCCGCGATCTGGCCCTCGCTCCGGTACACGAGATCGAAACCGTCGTCCTCGCCTCCGGCCGTGGCGAAGCGCGAATCGCCCTGCACCCCCGAAGGGTTGGCGAAGATGAAGTACGCCCAGGCGGCGTCGCCGTAGGTGTCGAGCAGAATGCCGAAATAGTCGTCCTGCCACATCTGGTCGCGGTCGACGATCGAGGTCCGGATCGTGCGGGGGTCATCGCGCGCCACGAAAGCCAGATACAGGTACTCGTCGTCGTAGGTGACCCATACCTCGCTTTCGACGGGCGGACGGGCCTTCTCGTGCGGGAAGTTCTCGCTGAAGCCGGTGGCCCGCGCCGCGTTCGCCCAGCCCGGGTCGTCCAGCGCGCCGTCCAGCGTGATCGGGCCCGGGGCGCGCCGCACTTCGAGCGTCGGGCGCACTTGCGGGACGAAGGCGTCGTCCGACGCCTCGCCGTCGCCCTGGGCCCGGGCGCCGGGCGGTGGAACGAGGATCGACAGGAGGGCCGCGGCCCACAGCGCGCGCATCGTGGATCCCTTCGCTTGGAACGCCTGGACTCGTCCGCTGCGTCGTTCGGCGGCCCGGAGGTCGCGCTCTCCGGGCTTCTCGCTATAGGACGAGGGAAGCCGCCGAAAGGTTGCAGACCGGCCGAACCCCGCAAGTGCTGAACTTCTAGCATGTGCTAGTTTTCTAGCATAGTCCGCCCGGGCTGTCAAGGGAGCCTCGGAGAAGGTCCGGTCAGGCCTCGGTCGGGACCGCCCGGTCGGCGGGCTCGAAGACCAGGCGCTGGCCGTCCGCGGCGACGTCCACCCGTACGTGATCGCCGTCCGACAACGTGCCCTCCAGCAGGGCGACGGCGAGCGGGTTCTGCAAGTGATGCTGGATGGCCCGCTTCAGCGGACGCGCGCCGTACACCGGGTCGAATCCCTGCCGAGCGAGGAACTCCTTGGCGGCGTCGGTCAGCTCGACCGTCAATCCACGGCCGGCGAGGATCCGCGCCAGACGCCGCAGCTGCACGTCGACGATCCGACGCACGTCGTCCTCGGTCAGGCGATGGAAGATCACGATCTCGTCGATCCGGTTGAGAAACTCGGGGCGGAACCGCTCGCGCAGGGCGTCGAGGACCCGGCGCTCGATGGCTTGCGGGTCCGTCTCCTCGGTTATGAACTGGCTGCCGACGTTCGAGGTCATGATGAGGACCGTATTGGTGAAGTCCACCGTCCGGCCCTGGCCGTCCGTCAG
>CAZCZH010000179.1:0-5493 GCA_964502985.1 uncultured Gemmatimonadales bacterium | reverse complement strand
ACCTTAGTTTGTGCGGCGCGACGTATCGCCCGCCGCGGCTCGTCCTGTTCGACGACTACGTGCGCTCGGGCTGTGGCGCCGAGTCCTCCGCCACCGGCCCGTTCTACTGCCCGCTCGACTCGACCGTGTACCTCGACCTGGGGTTCTTCCGGGAGCTGGCGAGGCTCGGCGGCCCCGGCGACTTCGCCGCCGCGTACGTCATCGGCCACGAGGTCGGGCACCACGTCCAGAACCTGACCGGGACGTCGGACCAGGTCGTCGATCTCCAGCGGAGGAATCCGCGCGCGGCGAACGATCTCTCCGTGCGGCTCGAGCTCCAGGCCGACTGCTACGCCGGCGTATGGGCCCACCAGGCCAATCAGGAGCGCGGCGGGGCGTTCCTCGAGCAAGGGGACGTCGAGGAGGGGCTGGACGCGGCGGCGGCGATCGGCGACGACCGCCTGGCGCGCTCGGCGGGCCGCGCGGTGAGCCCCGAGAGCTTCACCCATGGGACGTCCGAGCAGCGCGCGGGCTGGCTCCGGCGGGGACTCGAGTCTGGCAGCCCGGAGGCCTGCGACACGTTCGACTCCGGCGCCTGACGCGCCGGCGTGGCGAGGTCGGCTCGTCGTCTCGTGCACGGAGGTCGCCTCCGCCATCTCGAACGCAGAAGGCCCCGGAATCGCTCCCGGGGCCTTCGGACGAATCTTCCTTCTGGTGCTTTTACATCCCGTCGTCGCTAGCCGGCTGCGGCCCGGGGGTTCCCATCGGCTTCCCGTTGACCACCGCGCGCCGCATGTTCGTGACGTAGATCTCGTCGCTGTGTTTGGAGAAGTACTTGTTGAACAGCTCCTCACCCGCGTGGTACTTGTCGTAGCCGGCCTCGCCCTTCTTGGGGGCCTTGTGGGCGTCGTTGTAAGCCTTGCACGCGTCGCCGCAATCCGAGTTGACGTCGCCGAAGTTGGCGTACTCCGCCACCAGGACGACCTGCGACCCGTCGCTCCCCCAGTCATGGGTCAGGTACCGGAAGTTCAGCACCTTGGGGTTCAGCTGGGTGTACGGGAGGACGTACTCCTCCATCCATGGGACCAGCACGGCGCGATCGCCGTACGGGACGTCGAAGCTCGTCACCGAGATGTAGCGGATCTCAGGAGTGGGACTCTGGGCGTTCTGAGCACGCGCGCTGCCGACGGCCGCGAGCGACACGACACAGGCGCACAACAAATATAGCGGTGTCCTCCGCATGACTCTTCCTTGGCTCGGGGGGGCTGGTTGGATTGACTCTGATCCTAACATTAAAAGATACGGAAAAGAAGCCGGGAACACAAGACGGGGTAACCCTTACACCAATCAATCGGGCAGCTCGCCCTTGTGCGATTCCGGGTCGAACCCCGCCGGGAGATCGGTGAGGTCCTCGAACTCGAGCTTCTTTCCCATGACACCGGCATCGCTCCGGCGGACCGCCTTGATGGCTTCGTCGAGAGCGTTCCAGCCGAGGAGCGCGCACTTGATGCGCACGGGGAGCTTCGCCACGCCCTGGAGCGCGCGCAGGTCGCCCAGCCTCCGGTCGTCGCGAGCCTCGGGATCGCCCTGCATGAGATCCAGGAAGAGCCTCTCCAGCCCCAGCGCGTCGTCGACGGACCTCCCGGCGACCGCTTCGGTCATCATCGAGATCGAGGCCTGGGAGATCGAGCAGCCCTGGCCGGTGAAGCGAGCCGCCGCGATCCGGTCGCCTTCGACGTCCAGCATCAGCTCGACCTCGTCGCCGCACAGCGGGTTGCGCATCGAGACCGCGACCGTGGGCTCGGCCAGGGGACCCTTGTTGCGCGGCTTGCGGTAGTGGTCGAGGATCAATTCCCGGAAGATCGATTCGAGCATCGGGACAAGTTCGTGGGCCGCGGGGAAGCTCGCCAGCCGGGGGTCTTGTACGCCGGCTCGCCACTCCCTACTTTGGCCCTCCATGCGTACCGGGTTCATGGTGCTGGCCACTTCGCTCGCCGTCATCGGCTGCGCCCGCGGGCAGACCCCCGAGCCATCCGACTCCCCCATCGAGATCGCCGACGGGCGGTCCACCGAAGGCCCGCCGGACCTCTCCGCGTGGACGTCGAACGCCACCCTTCAGCGGGCGTTCGGCGCGGCGCGGACCTACTGGGCGGCGAAGGACCCGAGCTACTCCGAGGACATTCGCGTGTTCGGCGTCGCCGACGGCGCGTTCACCGCGCCCGGCGCGAAGCAGCACGCCGTGCTTTACGTCATGAGCCTCGAGCCGCGGTGCTGCGTCAAGACGGGGCTGGCCGTCCTCCAGGACGGGAAGGTCGTGCGGAACATCGCCTTCGAGGGGATCGCCCAGGACCTGCGCGCCGTCCCCGACCTGGACGGCGACGGGCTCGACGAGCTGGTCACGGTGGGGAGCTTCGGCATGGGCGGACAGGAGTCGTCGAGCTTCACGCTCGTCTCTTTCACGGCCGACGGCGTCGTCGACCGCTCCGGCCCGTCGATCTACGACAGCTCGTGCGGCGCGGGCCAGCCCGGCTCGACGGCGGCCCGCGTGACGGCCGTCCCCGGGCCCACGTTCACGGCCGAGCGCTTCACCCAGCCGGACTGCGAGTCCGCCGAATGGCAGCCGGACGGCGCGCCGGAGACGATCCAGCTCGATCAGGCGTCGGGTACGGAGTACGTCGAGGTTCCCGTCCGCTAGGACCGCCGGCGGCGGGCGCGCCGGACCCCCTTCTAGTTCGGCTTCCGGACCGGGACCCGGATCTTCGCCGGGGCCGCTACGGGCGTGACCGCGGCGACGGGCGCCTCGAAGCCGACCAGCGTCATCGGCGGGTAGCTCCGCCCCACGACCTCCAGCCCGCCGATCGCCTCCAGCGGGAGAGGCTTCGCGCCGCGCGCCTGGTGGAACAGCCTGTCCGCCAGGATCGGCGGCCCGTCTGCGATCCTCACCGGCTGCGGCTCGTCCCACATGAACACGATGCACAGCCCGCCGTCGGCCATGCGCGACGTGCGAATCGCCGCGCCGAGGCCCGGCTCGACCGTGCTCGTGCCGACCGGGACGACGACCTGCTTCACCAGCTTCCCCTCCCGCTCGAGGCGCAGCGTCATCTGTCTGGCGCCGAGGGGCGAGAAGTCCGCCGTCTGGCGGAACCGCTCGCCCTCGTCGACGGCGCTCACACTTCCCAGCGGCACGCCCTTCGGGTCGAGGGTCGAGACGCGCATCGTCCCGCCGTCCTGGCCGTCCGCGGCGTCGACCATGCTCGCCAGGTCGAGCCGCGCCGAGGCGACGGGGTCGGTTTCGATCCGGACCCCACCCTCGGCGGCCGTGGACTGGACGACGACGCCGTGCGCGCGGGCCTCGACGCGCGTGGCGCCGACCAGCGCGACCGGGACCCGCGACAACCCGATCGCCTCGCGCGCGATGCGGAAGCCCCCGAGCCCGCGTGCCGCCAGGGCCATCGAGCGCACGGAGCGCTGCGCCTGCGGCGGGCCGCCGTCCTGCTCGAGGAACACCTGATCGGCGTCGACCGTCGGGCCGTCCTCGAACCGGACGTGCATCGGCTCGTCCCACATCATCATGACGCACAGACGCCCGTCCTTCATGATCGAGGTCTGGAAGCCAGACGGCAGGCCGACCTGGACGAATACCCACTCGCGTCCCGGCAGCTCGACCAAAGTCTTCCCCTCGCGCAGGGCGCGGACGGTGAAGCGCGAGGTGCCCACCCCGCTGAAGTCGGCTGTCGTGCGGACCTCTTTCCCGACGTCGGTCCCGTCCAGCGAGGCCAGCCTTCGGCCGGCGGCGTCGTGGACCGAGACCGACAGCCGCGCGCCGTCGGGCGCGTCGGGCGCCAGGATCGGCTTCGGGAAGCGCAGCCGGAAGAACTCGGCTTCCCCGAAGTCGACGCGGACCCCCGCCTCGTCCTTGGGGTCCGTCGCGCGGACGTCGAGCCCGCCTGGAACCTCCGCCAGAATCGCCGCCCCCAGTGGGTGGTGCGGCAGTCCAGCGAAGGTCACCGTCCCTACGGGGGTCTGCTGGCCGGCCGCGGCTTGCGGCCCGATCGACGCCACGATGACGAGCGGCGCGGCGAGGCGCGCGGCCCGGTGGAGCGTCCTCATTCGGTTTCCGATCATCTCAACCTCCTCGCGTGCTTGTCCCGCCGCCCTGCGCCGCGACGTCCCGGGGGATGACGTAGAAGTCCGGATCCACCCGGAACGCCGCCGCATCCGCGCCCTCCATCGTCTGCCAGCTCGTCGTCGGCCACAGCCGGGTCGACCGCTCGCCGTCCAGCGTGACGTCGACCGGCATGTCGAAGCCGGGGACGACGTCCGTCCAGCGGTAGGACAGGGTCCGCCCCTCGATCCGGTACTCGAGGACCGGCACCATCGTCGTCCGCAGGTACTCGTCGAACACCGTCGACAGGTCGATCCCGGCGCGCTCGCTGATGTAGGCCTCGATCCACGCCCCCATGACGGTGCGGCCGCCGTACGTCTCCTGGATCCCGCGCAGGATCGAGCGCCACTTCTCGTCGTCGCCGACGATCTGGCGGATCGTGTGCAGCATGTTCCCGCCCTTCGGGTACATGTCGCCCGACCCCTGGGCGTTCACGCCGTAGGCCGGGACGATCGGGCGAACGTTCTCGATCACGGCGCGGCTGCCGATCACGTACGCCGCCCCCTTTGCCTTCCCCCACCGGCACTCGACGTACAGGTTCTCGGCGTAGTTGGCGAAGCTCTCGTGGACCCACATGTCCGCCAGGTCCTTCGTCGAGACGTTGTTGCCGAACCACTCGTGGGCGCTCTCGTGGACGATGATGAAGTCGAACTTCATCCCGATCCCGACCTCCGACAGGTCGCGCCCGCGGTAGCCGTTGGCGTAGTGGTTGCCGTAGGCCACGGCGCTCTGGTGCTCCATCCCGGGGTGCGGGGTCTCGACGAGCTTGTAGCCGTCCGCGTACCACGGATACGGCCCGAACCAGTGCTCGAAGCAGGCCAGCATGGGCTCGACCTGGGCGAACTGGCGCCGCGCCGCGTCCAGGTGATAGTCGAGCGGCCAGTAGTCGAGCGTGAGCGTCCCGCCCTCGCCCTCGTAGGTGTCCTCGAAATGGGCGTAGTTCGCCGCTCCGACCGCGATCGCGTAGTCGTTGACCGGGTTCGTGACGAACCACTCGTACGTCGTCGTGCCGTCGCCGTTGGAGGTCTTCGAGCGGAGCCGCCCGTTCGAGACGTCGATCAGCGGGCCGGGGACGGTGAGCGCGACCCGCTGGCTGTCCGGCTCGTCGGCCGGGTGTCCTTGACGGGCCACCAGACGCTCGCGCCGACCCCCTGGTCGGTGGTCACGATCCACGGCCGCCCGAGCGAGTCCGCCGTCCAGGTGAACCCCCCGTCCCACGGGGGCCGCGGGGCGTTCCTCGGGTGGCCGTGATACCACACCGTGACCGTGCCCGTTCCGCCGACCCCCGGGGCGGCCGGCAGGGTGACGAAGTGGGCCGGGCCCTCGCTCCGGACCGGCAGCCCCCTTCC
>CAZCZH010000178.1:0-5537 GCA_964502985.1 uncultured Gemmatimonadales bacterium | reverse complement strand
TAGCGGTCGATGTTGACGAAGACCCGTTCCATCGGGACCTCCAGGCGCTTCGACACGGCTTCGATGATGCGCAGGTTGGCCTGGTGCGGCACCACCAGGTCGACGTCGTCGATGCTCACGTCGGCCCGGCGGAGGGTCTCGCGACTCGATTCGTCCATCGCGATGACCGCGTTCTTGAACACCTCGCGCCCCTCCTGCTTGACGAACTCCATGCGCTCGGCGCGCGTGTCCTCGGTGGACGGCTGGGCGGCTCCGCCGGCCGGACGCCACAACAGCCGGGCCTGGCTGCCGTCGGTCCGCATGTGAGCGGCGACGATCCCCGCAGAGTCGCCGTCCCGACGGCGCAGGACTGCAGCCCCGGCGCCGTCGCCGAACAGCACGCACGTCGAGCGGTCGCTGTAGTCGAGGATGGCCGACATCTTCTCGGCACCCACGACGAGGGCCGTGTCGATCGCCCCCGAGCCCAACATCCCGTCGGCGATCAGCAGCGAGTACAGCCAGCCGGCGCAGGCCGCGCTGACGTCGAACGCGGCGGCGCGATCAGCGCCGAGCAGGGCCTGCGCCTCGCACGCGGTCGCCGGCAGGAGGTGGTCCGGGGTGGCCGTCGACAGCACGATCAGGTCGACGTCCTGGGGGCCCATCCCGGCGTCCTCCAGAGCGCGACGGCCCGCCTCGGCGGCCATGTCGGCCGTGTTCTCCCCCTCGGCGCACATCCGTCGCTCGCGGATGCCGGTGCGAGTAGCGATCCACTCGTCGCTCGTGTCGACAAGCTCCTCGAGGTCGGTGTTGGTCACCACGCGGTCCGGAACCGACATCCCGGTCCCGGCCACGCGGGCGTGATGTCGCACTGCATAGCTCACGGCGTCCTCCTCATCGAGCCACCTTCCCACCCGCCCCGGGCGCCGCGGGACCCGCCGCTCCCCGATCGCGGACGGTCTGCGCGATGCGCCGACGCAGGTCGCGCTCCACCGACCGGTCGGCCGCCCGGATGGCGTTGTGGATGGCCTTCCCGCTCGAACTCCCGTGACAGATGATGACGATCCCATCCACGCCCAGCAACGGCGCGCCGCCCTGTTCGGCGTAGTCCAGCCGCCTTCGCATGGACGCGAAGGCCGACCGCATGAGGAGCGCGCCCAGGCGGGCCCGGAGGCTGGCCCGGGCCTCGCGCCGCACGGCGCCGGTCAGGAAGTCTACCAGCGACTCGCCGAACTTCAGCAGCACGTTGCCGGTGAACCCGTCGCACACGACCACGTCCACGGCCCCGCGCAGGACGTCCCGGCCTTCCACGTTGCCCACGAAGTTGAGCCGGTCGGACCCCGCCAGCAGGGCGTGCGTCCGGATCGTCAACTCGTTCCCCTTGCTCGGCTCCTCGCCGATCGACAGCAGGCCGACGCGGGGCCACTCGCGGCCCAGCACGTCGCGCGCGTACGTCTGGCCCATGAGGGCGAACTGGAACAGGTGCTGTGGCTTGCAGTCGGCGTTCGCGCCGACGTCCAGCACGACGCACGGCAGATCCTGGGTCGGCCACAGGGTGACGATGGCCGGGCGCGAGATGCCTTCGATGCGTCCCAGGGTGGTGAGCGCCGCGGCCATCACGGCGCCCGTGTTCCCGGCCGACACGAACGCGTCGGCCTCGCCGCGAGACTGCATATCGAGTCCGACCGCGATCGACGACTCCCGCTTGCGCCGCAGCGCCGTGGAGGGGGACTCCTCCATCCCGACGACCTCCGGAGCGTGGCGTATCGTCAGCCGGTCTTGCGGGAAGGATCGCCCAGCGAGGATCGGGCGCACGCGACTCTCGTCGCCGACGAGAACGATCGCGAACCCACCGTCGGCGGCGAGAGCCCGGAGGGCCCCCTCGACGGGCGTACGCGGAGCCGCGTCGCCCCCCATGGCGTCGAGCACGATGCGCTTCGTCGCTGGGCCACCCCCCGGGCGATGGATCGGCTCTAGAACTCCTCGACCTCGATCACGTGCCGCCCGGCGTAGTGGCCGCAATGCGGGCACACGCGATGCGGCAGCTTGGGCTGCATGCAGTGATCGCAGGTCACGATCGTCGGGGCGCTGGCCTTCTTGTGCGTGCGCCGCTTGCGCTGGCGCGTCTTCGAGATCTTACGCTTCGGTACTGCCATCGGTCGACTCCTCGGAATGGTTCCATGAAAGGGACGCCAGAGCGCTCCAGCGATGATCGACGGTTTCGAACTCGCAGTCGCAGCGCCCCACGTTGAGATCCTGCCCGCAGATCGGGCACAGACCGCGGCACTCCGGCCGGCACAGCGGGAAACGGTCGGTCTCGAGAAACACCAGCTCGCGAACCCGGCCGTCGAACTCGATCGTCCGCGCTCCGGGCTCGATCCACACGATGTCCTCGTCCGCCGGCTCGTCGGACGCGCGCGCCTCCCGGCCGGGCTCCTTGTACACGACGCGGAAGCGCTTCTCGACCTCCTCCCGCACGGGCTCGAGACAGCGCCGACAGGGTTCCTCGATGCTCACCGAGAGGCGGCCCGTCAGGATGAACGTCCCGTGCGTCGGATCTGTCAACTCGACGTCGAGTCGCAGCGGCTCGAGGAGTCGACCGTCCAGTCCCTGAACGAGCGCGTCGTCTGGGGGAATCCGGAACGTCCCCTCGAGACGTCCCTCGCGCAGTTGCGTCAGATCGAGATGCATGAGCCTGTGAAAATACCGCCCTCGGCGCGCTCCATCAACGCGTCCCGTATCGCCAGCCCGTCGTCAGACGCGGCGATCCGACTCGAAGAAGAACGCGCTCTCGCGGGCCGCGTTCTCGGGAGAGTCGGAGGCGTGGATGGCGTTCTGCTCGATCGAATTTCCGAAGCGCGCCCGGACCGTGCCTACGGCCGCCTGGGCCGGATCGGTGGCTCCGATGACGCGCCTCAGCTCGGCGACCGCGTCCTCGCGCTCGAGCACCATCGGGACACAGCGGTCACTGGTCATGAACTCCACCAGGCTGGCATAGAATGGCCGCTCGGCGTGCACCTCGTAGAACTCGCGAGCCTGGGTCCCGGTCAGGCGGAGCATGCGCATCTCGCGGATCACGAACCCGGCTTCTTCCAGCTGGGCCACGATCTCCCCGATTGCGCCCTTCCGCACGGCGTCGGGCTTGATGATGGCGAGCGTGCGCTCCTCGGTCGGCATGGCGCTCCTTCCGTGGCTTCGACGTGAGGACGATTGGTGCCGCTCGCCGCGCGCCCGCGGCGATTCGGGTCAGAACTGCAGCAGCTTGCGGATCAGGGACCGGCGACTGATCAGGCCGACCCACTTGCCGTCGCGGGTCAGCGGGAGCGGGTCGACGTTCTTGTTGACGATGATCGAGGCCGCCTCGCTGATCGAGGCGTCCGTCGGGAGGCACAGGACGGCCTTCGCCATGACGTCCTTCACCGTCCGCTGGGCGCCGCGCCCGAGGGCGTCCTCGCCGCCGTCGAAGACGCGCAGGTAGCCCGGCAGGAAGGAGCGGATCAGGTCCTTCTCGCTGATCATGCCGACGATCTCGTCGTTCTTGTTGACGACCGGCAGACCCGAATGCCGGCCGCGAACCATGAGCCGGGCCGCCTCGCTGAGCTCCATGTCGGGATAGACGCGCTGTGTGGCCGGCTCCATCACGTCCACCACGGACAGCTTCTGGACTCGCGGGGCGTCCCGTATCCCGGGCAGCGCCGCCACGGCCTGCGCCGAGCCGGCCTCCAGGATCGCCTCGACGATGCCGTCCTGGCGCAGCATCGCGGCCACCGTGGCCACTGCCTCCAGGTAATCGCGGGTGGCGTCGGGACGAGCCACGACCAGCACGAACACTCGACCGCGCGTCTCTTCGCCCGACTCCGTCGGGACACGTCGCTCGGCTTCCGAGATCCCCATCGCGACGAGGACCCCATCCACCGCCTCCGAGCGCAGATGGAGCAGGAACGCTCCGCCCCCGAGGGCCACCGTGTCCTCCGCCCCGAGCGACGAGATCTGGCGCAAGAGTCGCTCGCGGTCGACCACCTGGGACTGACGCACGGCGAAGGCTCCCAGCTCGTCGAGGACTTCGGCGTACGACGCCGCCCGAAGACGGGATTCGATCTGCTCCGCCGAGAGGATCGGGCGTTCGGATTTCGAGCGGGGGTCAGTCAAGCGCGTCACGTACGAGGCCGACGATGTCGGCCGGCCTCCGGGCGACTCCGATCCCGTGCTCGCGGAACGCGGCCATCTTCTCGGCCGCCGTCCCTTCGCTGCCCGCGATGATCGCCCCGGCGTGTCCCATCCGACGTCCAGGCGGCGCCGTCTGACCAGCGATGAAGCCGACGACCGGGGTGTCCATCTCGCGCTGGACGAAGCGTGCCGCCTCCTGCTCGTCGGTTCCGCCGATCTCCCCGATCATGACGACGGCGCGGGTCTCGGGGTCGTCCTCGAACAGCTCGAGCGCGTCGATGAACGTCGTGCCGATGATCGGGTCGCCACCGATGCCGACGCACGTCGTCTGCCCGATGCCGGCCCCCGTCAAGTGATGAATGACCTCGTACGTCAGGGTGCCGCTGCGCGACACCAGGCCGACCGGGCCGGGCGCGCAGATCGGGCCTGGCAGGATGCCGATCTTCGACTTGCCGGGGCTGATGAGGCCTGGACAGTTCGGGCCCAGGAGCCGGGCGCCGTGATCCTCCACATAGGCCACGGCGCGAGTCATGTCGAGGACCGGCACGCCCTCGGTAATCGCCACCACCAGCTTCACCCCGGCGTCGGCCGCCTCGAAGATCGCGTCCACGGCGAACGCCGGCGGGACGTAGATCACCGACGCGTCGGCGCCGGTCTCCGTCACGGCCTCGGCCATGGTATCGTAGATCGGGACCGCGTCGTCGAACGTGCGGCCCCCCTTTCCTGGAACGACTCCGGCCACGATGCGGGTCCCGTAGTCGATCATCTGGCGCGCGTGGAACGAGCCGTCGCGCCCGGTGATCCCCTGCACGACGACCTTCGTCGACTCGTCGATCAGGACGCTCACGTCGCGCCTCCCTTCACGGCGCTACCAGCGCCGGCCAGCTCGATCGCCTTCTGGACCACGGCGTCCATCGAGTTCGTGGCCGGCAGGCCCACCGACTCCAGGATCGCCAGGGCCTCCTCTTCGTTGGTGCCCGTCAGGCGGATGACGATCGGCACCTCGACCTCGAGCTCGTCCAGCGCGGCGACGATGCCATTGGCCACGTCGTCGCAGCGCGTGATGCCCCCGAAGATGTTGAACAGGATCGCCTTGACGTTGGGATCCGAGAGGATGATGCGCATTGCGTTGACGACCTTCTCGGGGTTCGACGACCCGCCGATGTCGAGGAAGTTGGCCGGCTCGGCGCCGTAGTACTTGATCAGGTCCATGGTGGCCATCGCCAGCCCGGCGCCGTTGACGATGCACCCGATCGTGCCATCCAGCTTGACGTACGACAGCCCCTTCTCACGGGCCTCCGTCTCGGCCGGAGCCTCGTCGGACGGATCGCGCAGCCCGGCCAGGTCGGGGTGCCGGAACAGGGCGTTGTCGTCGAGCACGATCTTGGCGTCGA
>CAZCZH010000177.1:0-5584 GCA_964502985.1 uncultured Gemmatimonadales bacterium | reverse complement strand
GGACGACGGGGATCGCGCTCAGATCCTCGATGTCGAGCAGGTCCGCCCGCAGCTCCCCCAGCTTGGGCACGACTCCCAGCTCGATCGACAGCTCGCGGGCGAGCTCGACGATCTCCTGGTGCCGCTCGGCGTTGGTCAAGGGGACCGTCACCAGGAGCTCGTCCACGTGGTGTTCCTGGACGATCCGCGGCAGGTCCCGCAGGCGCCCCAGGATCTTGGCCTCGAACAGGACGGCCGGCACCTGCTGGTCGATGCGGCAGGTGACGGTGGCTCCCTTGGGCGCGAAGTCGTCGATGAAGCCGACCACGCACGAGCCCCGGTGCGGGGCCTGGAGGAGCTTCTTCATCAGGAGCTTCCCCGTCTCGCCGATTCCATAGATCAGCACGTTGCGCCCCAGCCGGCCCCCCAGCTCCAGTCGCCGCACCAGACCGGACATCAGCCGGCGGTTCACGACGATGAACACGACCGAGACCAGGATCCCGACGACGATGACCATGCGCGAGTAATAGCTCAGCCGGAACAGGAACAGCAGGGTGAAGAAGATGGCCGCCGCGAGGAACACGCCCTTCACCGTCGACTGGTACTCGCGCAGGTTGAGGACGCTCGCCTTCTCGCGGTACAGGTCGAGATTCCAGAACGCCGCCACGCAGATCCCGGCGAACATCAGGGCCGCCTTGACGTGCTCGTCCCAGGTCAGGGTCTCGACGCTGAGCCACCCAAGCCTGGCGCCCACGCCGTGGAGCCCGTAGGCGACCCAGAACCCGAGCAGGATCGCCAGGCAGTCGAGCGCGACGCGGAACACGCGAACGGCGGGGTTGTCCAGACGAAGCATGATGGGGGAGGGCTCTCCGGTCGGGGTCTAGCGGGTGACCTGTCGAATGATGATCGCGGTCAGCGACAGGCTGGTCCCGATGATCAGCCCGCTGTAGCGCGCGGCCCACGACTTCTGCGGAATGATGATCTGGTCGCCCGAGTGGACCTGTTCGACCGCCGGCCGGTCGAGCCGCGCACTGTACTCGTGGCCGTCTCGAAGGATCTTGGCCTCGTTCAGCTTCCCGTTCGCGCTGGCGCCACCCGCCAGCGCCACGACGTCGGCGATGGTCATCGTCGGATCGGCCTGGTAGAGCCCCGGCTTGCTGACGGCCCCGAGCACGCGGACCCGCCGCAGGAAGACGATCTGGACGGTCTCGTTCCGGATCTGCTCCTCGTAGGCCTCCTGGAGCTCCTGGCGCAGCCGCGCGGGCGGCACCTGGCTGACCACGCGCATCTCGAGCAGCGGAAGGGCGACCATTCCGCGATCGTCGACCAGGAAATCCCCGTTCATGTCCTTCTCGCGGCTGAACGCGACGCGGACCATGTCCCCGGGCTGCAACGGCTGCGCTTCGGCGCTGGAGCCGGAGGGCATGGTCTGGATGTCGCTGCCGCCACCGCACGCCAGCGCCGCGAGCAGGCTCCCGATGACGATCTTCCTCATCCTTCCTCCCCGGCGTACGCGTGGCTGTACGCGGCGTAGTGCTGCGGCAGGTCGACGTCGTTCAGCACCATCCCGACGACCCGGGCGTTGGCCCGCGCCAGGCGCTGCATGGTGAGCTCCAGCGCGTCGCGATCCGTCACTCCCCCGCGGACCACGACCAGGACCGCGTCGACCCGCGACGCGATCGTGGCCGCGTCGGTCAGGACGTTCAGCGGCGGCGTGTCCACGATCACGAGCTGGTGGGCCGATTCGAGCCGTCCGACCAGGGCCCGCATCTCGACCGTGTGCATGTCCAGGATGCCCGTCGTGCGCGGGGTGGGCTTCCCGGAGGAGATGATGTTCAGGACTTGTTCCCCGTCGACGTCGACGCGCCGGTACACGTGCTCCAGCGGAGCGCGACTCAGCAGCACGTCCGACAGGCCCTCGCTGGTCCAAGCCAGATCGAAGAACCGGCTCACGCCGCTGGCCCGCAGGTCCGCGTCGACGAGGACCGTGTCGATTCCGCGGCTCGTCATGGCGATCGCCAGATTGCACGAGACGAACGTCTTGCCGTCGCCCCGGCCCGAGCTCGTGACGGCCAGCGACCGGATGGTGCTCGTATCGAACTTCTCGCCCGCGAAGCGCAGGTCGGCGGCCAGACTGCGGAACGCCTCCAGGACGATCTCCTGGTCGACGGCCTTCTTGGTCCGCTTGGTCAGATCCTTCGATCCGTTCTTGCCCCGGCTCTTGCCTCCGTTCTTGCCCCCGTTCCCCGCCAGCTCGTGCCCGTTGGGGGACGGCAGCGCGATCGGCATGATCGGGCCCGGATGACGCAGGTTGGGGATCATGCCCAGGACCGGGATCCCGGTCTCGCGCTCTACCTCCTTGCGGTCGCGCAGGGGGTCGTCCGTGTACTCGCGATAGAACGCCACGACCAGCCCGAACCCGAGGCCCAGGACGAGCCCCAGCGCGAGGTTCATCGGGACGTCGGGACTGGACGGACCCCCCGGCGTCGACGCCGTGTCGACGACCCGCACGCCAGGCAGGTCGACCATCTTGGCCACCTCGGCCTCGCGGAGACGCTTCTGCAGGAATCCGTACAGGTCCTCGAGCAGCGCGACCTGACGCGTCAGCCGCGCGGTCTCGATCTGCAGCTCGGGGATCCCGGACAACTGGCCGCGCGAGCTGCCCAGGGCCGACTGGAGCGAGGAGATCTGGACGTCGAGCGACTTCTCGTAGCTCGTGGCGAACGACTGCAGCTGCCCCTCGATCTCCTCGATCCGCTGGTCCACCGCCGCCATGTCGGGATTCTTCGCGGTCCGCGTCACGGCCAGCTCGCTGCGCCGGTTCTGGAGCTGGACCAGGGTCTGGACCAGGGAGCCGACGACCTGGTTCTGCGTCTTGAGGAACGTCGGGAAGCTGGCCAGGTCGCCGTACTGGTGCGACCCGTCTCCCTGGGACGTCTCCTCGAGCAGCTTGTTGATCACCCGCCGCTCGGACAAAAGCTGCTCTTCCTGGGCCTTGAGGTTGGCGTACTGCTGTACCTCGACCGAGGCCTGCTCGTTGAGGGCCACGGCCTGGTTCCGCTTCTGGTAGATGGCCAGCGAGTCCTCCGCCACGGCGAGGCGCTTTCCGACCTCTCCCACCTGGCCCTCGAGGAAGCTGGCCGCGGCCGTCGCCTCCGCGCGCTGCAGGTTCGCCCGCAGCGTGAGGTACGCCTCGGTGACGGCGTCGCACAGCTCCTTGGCCCCGCGGGGGGTCACGTCGGAGCAGTGGACGACGACCAGGTTCGCCTCCTCGCTCACCGTGCCGGCCCAGTACCGGCCCTGCGCCGCAGACGTGGCCCCGCTGAGGGGCGCGACGTGGACCAGAAGCGGCGACGATGCGGCCTTCGGGAGCCCCACCTCGAGCCCGGCGAAGCGGATCACCCCGTCCTGCGAGGATTCCTGGCGTCCCACGACCTGGTCGGTCTCGTCGTCGCGAGCCACCCAGCGGCCGTCGGATCCGCGCTCGAGCCGGTACGTGCCGGGCGGCAGGCTGTCCTCCGCGTCGAACGAGCTGAAGACCTGGTCCGGTCGGACGTTGCCATCGTCCGTCTCGACGCTCACTTGAAGGTGGAGCTGCCGGGCGACCGGCTCCGCGACCCGGCGGCTCGTCAGGAGCTGGATCTCGGTCTGGGTGGAGTTGTTCTTGCCGACCTGTCCGAGCGGATCGAGGGGCGAATCCTCCTGACGTCCGCCCGGCTCGACGAGGATGCTCGCCGAAGATTCGTACACCTCGGGCATGAAGGCCGTGTAAATCGCCACACCCGCGAAGATCGGGAGGGTGCACAGAAGGATCGTCCAGCGCCGCCGCTTGAGGACGTCCCACAGCATCGACAGGCCCACCCCGCCTCCCTCCGAAGGGTCCGGGGGGAGCACATATGTCAAGGAAGAGTCCCGAGTGGGCAGATTTCCGCCCCGGGGGCTGGGGTGAAGGGAGTCCTCCAGGTTCGTCGGATGCATTGTGTCCAGTTCCTCGGGGGTTCACGGAGCCGGGCTAGAGATCGCCTACTGAATCTACGGGGTAGCAAGTCCGGGGCCAGAGGCTGACAAACATTTCGAATTCTATCTTAACCGTTCTCTTTTGCCCCCGAAAGTATTCACTCCTTCCCTTTCGCCGTTTTTCAGCGGTCTCGGAAATACGACCGCACCTCAGCCTAGAAGATACTCCCTTCCCGGATGGAAGGTCCCGACGCCGAACATGGTCAGACGCGTGCGACCCGCTCCGCCAGGAGGGCCAGGCGGTCCCGCTCGCCGTCGGAGGGAGACTCCTCCCGCGCGCGGGCCAGCCGGACGGCGAGGTGTCCCGGCGCCGGGGGCGGAGGAGCCGCCGCCGACAGGCTCGAGACCAGGGTCGGGTCGCGGGGCCGGGTGGCCCGGTGGATCAGCTCCAGCGCCGCGCGGTCCTCGATCGTGAGAGCCGCCTCGAGGGCGCGCGCCGGGAGGCCGTCGTGGCTTCCTTCGTCGGCCCGCAGCCCGTGCACGGCTTCGGCGTAGCGCCGGGCGGTGTCGGGCTCGACGTCGCTGTCGGCGAAGTGCCACCCCGCCCCACGCAGTCGCCGCGCCACGCCCAGCCGCTCGGCCCGCGCCTGGGCGTTGGCCGCGAGCGCGTCCAGCAACGCCGCCAGCGCCGGTCGTCCCGCGACCCGCCGGGCCCAGACGGCGTACGCCGCGCTGGCCTCGCGCTGGGAGCGGGCCAGGGTCTCCAGGACGTACGTCGAGTCGAGCACCGGGTCGACGTGGACGAACGCCCGGTCGACTCCCCCCAGGCCCTCGATCGCGCGCCGCACCCGCGAACCGACCTCGTGGGACTCGAGCGTCGTCAGCTCCTGATCGACCTCGACGTGGACCTCGACGTGCACGCGGTGCCCGACGTAGTGCGCCCGGACGTCGTGCGCTCCGTGAACGCCGCTCACCCCGACGGCCGCGGCGCGGATCTCCTCCAGCAGCTCACCGGCCGGGCTCTTGCCCATCAGGTAGTCGATGTTCTGGCGGCCGAAGCGATAGCCTCCGACGACGATCCAAGCGCCGACCACGATCCCGGCCAGGGGATCGATCGCCGGCCAGCCGAGGAGCGCCCCGCCGACGCCGACGAGAGCCGCCAGCGAGGCCCAGATGTCGTTCTCGCACTCGACGGCGTTGGCCAGGATGGCCGGGCTCTCCAGCGTCTCGCCGCGCGAGCGCAGGAAGCGCGCCAGGAGCAGGTTGCCGACCATCGACAGCAGGAGCGCTCCCACGGCCCACGCCGCCAGGCGGATCTCCCTCGGCCCGGCCACCAGCCGGCTGACGGCGGCGCGCCCGATCTCGAACCCCAGGATCGCGGTGAAGATGGCCACCCCCAGGGCGGCGATCGCCTCGGCGCGGTGATGGCCGAAGGGGTGGTCCGCGTCGGGCTCGCGGTGGGCCACCTCGACCGAGTAGTAGATGGCGATCGACGCGACGACGTCGACCAGAGAGTTGAAGGCGTCCGACACGAGCGCGATCGAGCCGCTGAGCGCGCCCACGACGCCCTTGACGAAGAACAGGGCGACGTTGCCGGCGATCCCGACGATCGTCGTCCTGCGGGCCCTCCTGCTCCGCTCGGCGCCCG
>CAZCZH010000176.1:3499-5680 GCA_964502985.1 uncultured Gemmatimonadales bacterium | reverse complement strand
GGGTTAAACTCTCATCGAATTGCCGCAGTTTCGAGAACGTAACGACGATCCGAGCTGGCGGCCGTGAAATTGGGCGATGGCTGGCGCCGACACGGCAGGCTGGCGAGGAGCCGGGCGGGGAAACCCGCCCGGTCTTCTTTTTGGGGGCCGGGAGCCGTGATGTCCGGCGGGTCGCGATGGCCGGCGTCGGGGTCGCCCCTCCCGTTTCATCCCCACTGGATGGCAAGGGAACAGGGGCCGTGCGGAGAGCCGGGTCTTCGATCTCACCCGTCCCTTCTCTCAGCCACGCCCCAGCCGCCCCCGCCTGGAGTCTCGATCGACAGCACGTCACCCGCGCGCAGCTCGAGTCGGGCCTTGGCGGGGAGCGGCGTCTCGGTGCCCTCTCGCAGGAGGCGCTGCGCGCCGGGCGCGCCGGGCAGGCCGCCAGCCAGGCCCCACGGGCCGCGCGCCCGGCGCTCGGCGATCAGCGTGCCCGACGCGTCCGCCAGGAGCCGGACGTCGCGCCGGATGCCGTCGCCGCCGCGCCAGCGCCCATCCCCGCCCGTCCCCCGGCGGATCGCGTAGCGCTCGACACGCAGGGGGTAGGCGAACTCCAGCGCCTCGGCGGGCGTGTTGCGGGTGTTCGTCATATGGCTGTGGACGGCGTCCTCGCCGGCCGCGCCGCGCCGCGCGCCGGCGCCCCCGCCGATCGTCTCGTAGAACGCGAACGGGCGCCCCCTCAGCGGATCGGTCCCGCCCAGCGTGAGGTTGTTCATCGTCCCCTGGCTGGCCGCCGGCACCACGTCCGGCCACGCCTCGGCGAGGGCTCCCAGCACGACGTCGACGATCCGCTGGGACGTCTCGACGTTGCCGCCGGCCACGGCGTGCGGTGGCCCGGCGTCGACGATCGAGCCCACAGGCAGGGCGATCTCGACGGGCCGGAAGCAGCCCTCGTTCAGGGGCAGCGGATCGGGCACCTCGGGGCGCCGCTCGGACGGCGTCGCGAGGAGGCACAGAAAGGCGTAGTAGGTGGCCGAGCGCGTGATCGCCTCGACGGCGTTCAGGTTTCCGCGGCAGGCCGGGCCGCTGCCGTCGAAGTCGACCCGCGCCGCGGACCCGTCGACCTCGATCGTGACCACGATCGGGATGTCGGCCGTTCCCGCGCCGTCGTCGTCGAGGAAGTCGCGGAACGCGTACCGTCCGTCGGGAAGTGCGCGGATCACGGCCCGCATCAGCGCCTCGCCGTACGCCAGGAGATCGTCGGCGCCGGTCGCCAGGGCTTCCGCGCCGAGGGCGTCGGCCAGGGCGGCCAGCCGCCGGCCGCCCGTCGCGTGCGCCGCCATCTGGGCCCGCAGGTCCCCCGCCCGCTCGTCCGGCGTGCGGGTCGCGGCGAGGATCCGCTCGAGGACCGGCGCCTGGACGGACCCGTCGCGCACGAGGAGAACGGGCGCCAGCCGGAGCCCCTCCTCGTCGATCGACGTCGACAGGGGCATCGATCCCGGCGAGGTCCCGCCGACGTCGGCGTGGTGCGCCCGGCTCGCCAGGTAGCCGACCGGCGTTCCGTCGCCCGCGCATACCGCGCTGACGGCCGTCAGGTCGGGCAGGTGGGTGCCGCCGTGGAACGGGTCGTTGAGGATCGCCAGCTCGCCCGGAGCGAGGTTCGGGAACGCCTCCAGCGCCGCGGCGACGGACATCGGCATGGCGCCCAGGTGGACGGGGATGGCCGCGGCCTGCGCCACGAGACGGCCGCGGGCGTCGAACACCGCCGTCGAGCAATCGCGGCGCTCCTTTATGTTCGGGGAATACGCCGTCCGGACGAGGGTCGCCATCATCTCCTCGGCGACGCCCGTCAGGCGGTGGACGAGAAGCGTCCGGGCGGCGGGGGAGCGGGCGCTCACGAAACCGCCTCTCGCGGCCCGGCCGCAGGCGGGCCCGCGCGCTCGGCCAGCAGATGTCCGAGGACGCAGACCTCGGCGCGCCAGCCGGCGGGAAGCCACGTCGTGGCGTACGGTTCGACGAGGAGGGCCGGGCCGGCCAGGCTGTCCCCCGCCGCCAGCCGCTGGCGATCGATCACGGGTCCCGCCTCGGGCTCGGCGACGATGGCTTGGGCCACGCCCGGGCGGTCGGCCGGCAGCGGGTCCCACGCCGGTGGCTCGGCCGACCGCACGGCGCGCAGGCGAAGCGTCACGATCGCCACCGGCT
>CAZCZH010000176.1:0-3489 GCA_964502985.1 uncultured Gemmatimonadales bacterium | reverse complement strand
GCCGTAGCGCCGGCCATGGGCCGCGTGGAACGCCTCCCTGAGCCCCGCCGGGTCGCCGTTCCATGGGACCTCGATCTCGTACGACTGCCCGGCGTAGCGCAGGTCGGCGGCGGGGAACAGGCGCGGCTCGTCCGGCGCGGTCCCGCCCGCTGGCTCGTCCCGGAACTCGGCGCGGGCCGCGGCGGCCAGCTCGGCGAGCGTCGAGGCCGCGCGCGCGTGGCCATCGGCGTCGAGCGGCAGCATGACCGTCCGCGCGTAGTCGCGGACGACGTCGGCCGCGGCCGCGCCCCACGCCGACAGGACGCCCGGCGCGGGTGGCACGACGACCCGGGGGACTCCCAGCCCGTCGGCCAGCGCGCACGCGTGGAGCCCGCCCGCGCCGCCGAACGCGACGAGCGAGAAATCGGCCGGGTCGTGGCCGCGCTCGACGGAGATCACGCGCAGGGCGCGCTCCATCGCCGCGTCGACGACGTCGACGACGGCCCGCGCCGCGTCCTCGAGGGACGTCCCGGCGCGCTCGGCCAGGGTCCCGATCGCGCGTCGGGCGGCGTTCGCGTCGAGCGGCCGCCGGCCGCCCAGGAAGCGATCGGGGTCGATCCGCCCCAGGACGACGTGGGCGTCGGTCACGGTCGGCGGCCCGTCCGCGCCGTAGCACGCGGGCCCCGGCTCGGCGCCCGCGCTGTCGGGACCTACGAGGAGCGCGCCGCCCGCGTCCAGCCGGGCGATCGAGCCGCCTCCCGCCCCGACCGTGTGGATGTCGATCATCGGGACCTGGATCGGCCAGCCGCCGACCTCGGTCGTCGTCGCGAGCCGCGCCTCGCCGTCGACCAGGGCGACGTCGGTCGAGGTGCCACCCATGTCGAGGGTCAGGAGGCGCGGCCGCTCTCCGAGGGCGGCGCGGGCCGCGGCCAGGGCCCCGACGACCCCCGCCGCGGGGCCCGACAGGAGCGTCCGCACGGCGCGCGCGCGGATCTCGCCGGCCCCGAGGCTCCCGCCGTTGGACTGGAAGACGCGCACGCGGCGCACGCCGCGCTCCGCCGCGCCTCCGGCCAGGCGCTCGACGTAGCGCGCCACGACGGGGCCGACGTACGCGTCGACCACGGTCGTCACACTTCGTTCATACTCTCGGAACTCGGGCGCCACCTCGGACGACACGGAGACGTCCAGGCCTCGCTCGCGCGCGGCCGCCGCGATCCGCCGCTCGTGGGCGGGAGCGACGAACGAGAACAACAGGCACACGGCGAGCGATTCGGCCCCGGCCGAGAGCGCCGCGTCGAGGACCGCCGCGACGGCCTCCCCGGACAAGGACTCGAGCACAGTGCCGTCCGCGGCCACTCGCTCGGCTACCTCCAGCCTCCGCTCGGCGGGCACCAGCGGCGCCGGACGCCGGGCCGAGAAATCGTACAGCGATGGCCGGTCCTGGCGACCGATGGCCAGCGCGTCGGCGAAACCGCGCGTCGTCACCAGCGCCACGCGCGCGCCCTTGCGCTCGAGCAGGGCGTTCGTGCCCACGGTGGACGAGTGCACCAGCTCCACCTCGTCGTCCCCGTCGGCGCCCGCGCCGTCCACAGCGCGCCCCTCGAGCAGCCGATCGAGGCCCGCCAGCACGGCGCGCGCGAAGTCGCCCGGCGTCGACGGAACCTTCCACGTCGTCACACCGTCCGGCCCGACGCGCACGAAGTCGGTGAACGTGCCGCCCGTGTCGGCGCCGATCAAATAGCGTGCCACCCGACCCCCGCATACATTGAAATCATGGGACTGAACCTGACGCAAAAGATCATTCGCGAGCACCTCGCAGAGGGCGATCCATCGAAGCCCGGCAACGAGGTCGGGATCCGGATCGACCAGGTGATCACGCCCGACGCGACCGGGGTCCTGTGCTACCTGCAGTTCGAATCGATGGGCCTCGAGCGCGTGCGGGTCAAGCGCGCCGTGGCCTACGCCGACCACGTCGTGTACTCGTTCGACGAGAAGAACGCCGCAGACCACCGCTACCTGCAGACGGCGTCACGCAAGTACGGCTCGTGGTTCAGCCTGCCGGGCAACGGCATCTGCCACCAGCTCCACCAGGAGCGCTTCGCCGTGCCGGGCGACACGCTGCTGGGCTCCGACTCGCACACGCCGACCCAGGGCGGCCTCGGCATGCTGGCGATCGGCGCCGGCGGCCTCGACGTCACGGTGGCGCTCGGGGGCGGGCCGTACTTCCTGCCCATGCCGGAGGTCGTCGCCGTGCGCCTGGAGGGCGCCCTGGCCGACTGGGTCACGGCCAAGGACGTCATCCTCGAGGTCCTGCGCCGGGTGACGGTCAAGGGCGGCCGCGGCCGGGTGTTCGAGTACGTCGGCGAGGGGGCCGCGTCGCTGAGCCCCTACGAGCGGTGCACGATCGCCAACATGGGCACGGAGCTGGGAGCCACGACGAGCGTCTTCGCCACCGACGACCGGACGCGGGACTACTTCGAGCGCCTCGGGCGGCCGGACGACTTCCGCGCCGTCGCGCCGGATCCCGACGCGGAGTACGACGACGAGCTGACGATCGACCTGTCGGCGCTCGAGCCCTTGATCGCCTGTCCGTGCATGCCCGACAACGTCGTTCCGGTCCGTGAGGTAGCCGGGACCAAGATCGACCAGGTGATCGTCGGTTCGTGCACCAACGGCGCCTACGAGGACCTGATCGCGGTGGCCGAGATCCTCAAGGGCCGCACCGTTCATCCCGACGTCAACTTCATCATCGCGCCGTCCAGCAAGCAGGCCCTCGAGCTGATCGCCCGCGAGGGACGGGTCCAGGACATCCTGGCGAGCGGCGCCAACCTGTCGGAATCGACCTGCGGCGCGTGCATCGGCGTGGGCCACGTGCCGGCGCCGGGCTGGAAGAGCCTGCGCTCGTTCAACCGCAACTTCCCGGCTCGGAGCGGCGTCAAGGGCGACCAGGTGTACCTGGCGAGCCCCGAGGTGTGCGCCGTGGCGGCCGTGACCGGCGAGCTCACCGACCCCCGCGACTGGGACGGCCCGGCGCCGGAGAAGACCCTGCCCGAGAAGTTCGACGGCTCGCGGGTCGGGCTGCTGGAACCGGCCGGCGATCCGAGCGAGATCGAGGTCGCGCGCGCCGGACACATCACCGACATCCCGCTGTCCGAGCCCCCGGCCGACGAGCTGTCCGGCGAGGTCGTCATCGTGACCGGGGACGACATCACGACCGACGACATCGTCCCGGCGACGGCCGAGATGCTTGCCAACTGGGCCAACATCGACGCCGTGGCGAGCTTCATCTTCAAGCGCCTCGATCCCGAGTTCCCGTCCCGCGCCATGGCCCGCGGCGGGGGCTGGATCGTGGGCGGGTCCAACTACGGCCAGGGCAGCTCGCGCGAGCACGCCGCGATGGGTCCCATGTACATGGGGATCAAGGGCGTCATCGCCAAGTCGTTCGCCCGCATCCACCGCGACAACCTGGTCAACTTCGGCCTCCTGCCGTTGACGTTCGCCGACCCCGCA
>CAZCZH010000175.1:0-5694 GCA_964502985.1 uncultured Gemmatimonadales bacterium | reverse complement strand
TTTCCGTGCGCGACGCAGAACGAGCTCGACGCGGACGACGCCCGGACGCTCGTCGACAACGGCTGCCAGGCGGTGACCGAGGGCGCCAACATGCCTACCACGTACGAGGCTTCCAAGGTCCTCGAGGAGGCGCGCGTGCCGCACGCTCCGGGCAAGGCGGCGAACGCCGGGGGCGTGGCGATCTCGGGCCTGGAGATGACCCAGAACGCGATCCGCATGAGCTGGACCCGCGAGGAGGTAGACGACCGGCTGGAGCGGATCATGCGCCGGATCCACGAGCGCTGCGTCGAGGACGGCCGCGTCGACGACGACTGGGTCGACTACGTCCAGGGAGCCAACGTGGCCGGCTTCCGCAAGGTGGCCGACGCGATGCTCGCCTACGGGGTCGTCTAGCGCGTAAACGATCTGACAAACTTCCCGTTCGAGCTCCGCTATAGTCGGGACGCCGGCGCGATCGGGGCCCCGCCGGGCGACCGAGACCAGAACGATCCGAAAGGAGCTCGAGGATGCATCATACCGCCCTGGACCCCCGCGTCCATCACTTCCCGACCGGCGATCGGCGTCGTCCGGACGTCCCGCCCGACCTGGCCGCGGCTCTGCGCTCCAACCGGGACGCCGCCGAGGCGTTCGACCGGCTGACATTCAGCGGCCGGCGCGAGCTGGTGGACTGGATCGAGGCCGCCGGCTGGACGCCATACCGCCGCGGGCGGGTGAAGCGGGTCCTGCTGCGGCTCGGCGCTCGCGGCCACCGGCGGGACCGGGCCGCCTCGTAAGCCGCCTGACCGATCGGGCCATGGCCCGCGCCTAGATTTCGTCGTCATGGCCCTGTCGCTCAGAGCCGAGCACCTCAAGCGCTACCGCGACGTCGCGTGGCTCCTCGTCAAATACGGGCGCTCGGACGTCGTCCACCGGGCCGGCCTCGACGAGGCCCTGGGCGACGACCGTCCCGAGCCTCGCGAGGCTCCGCCCGAGGCGGTCGAGCTGGCCGACGACCTGGAGCGTCTCGGGCCGACGTTCGTCAAGCTCGGCCAGCTCCTGTCGACTCGCGCCGACCTGCTGCCCACCCCGTATCTCGACGCGCTCGCGCGTCTCCAGGACCATTGCGAGCCGGTCCCGTTCGAAGAGATCGAGCGGGTGGTCGAGGCGGAGCTCGGGGCGCGCCTGTCGAAGGCGTTCTCCAGGTTCGAGGACCGACCACTGGCGGCGGCCAGCCTCGGCCAGGTGCACCGCGCCCGGTTGCGCGACGGTCGGGAGGTCGCGGTCAAGGTGCAGCGCCCCGGGATCCGCGAGCGGATCGTGGACGACCTGGATGCCCTCGGCGAGATCGCGGAGTTCCTCGACGACCACACCGAGCGGGCCGGGGGCGTCAGCCTCTCCGACGTGGTCGAGGAATTCCGCAAGGCGATCCTCCAGGAGCTCGACTACCGTCGCGAGGCGGCGAACCTGGAGACGATCGCCCACAATCTGGAGCGTTACGACGAGATCCTCGTTCCGCTCCCGGTCACCGACTATTCCACGAGCCGTGTCCTGACGATGGATTTCATCCGTGGCCGCAAGGTCACGGCCCTGTCCCCGCTGGCGCGCCTGGAGATGGACGCGGCTCCGCTGGCCGACGTCCTCTTCGCCGCCTACCTGCGTCAGATCCTGGTCGACGGCGTGTTCCACGCCGACCCTCATCCGGGCAACGTCTTCCTCACCGACGACGGGCGCCTCGCCCTGCTCGACCTGGGAATGGTGGGGCGCGTCTCGCAGCGGATGCGGGAGCGGCTCCTGAGCCTCCTGCTGGCGATCAGCGAGGGCCAGGGGGAGGAGGCGGCCGACGTGGCGCTGAGGCTCGGAAGCCCGGACCCCGAGCGCCTTGACGAGGAGCGGTTCCGCGCGGACATGGGCCAGCTCGTGGACGAGGTCCGGGGTTCGACCGTCGAGGAGATCGCGGTCGGCCGGATCGTCCTGGAGATCTCCCGGATGGCGGCCCGCAGCGGGATCGCGGTCCCGCGCGAGATGACGATGCTCGGCAAGACCCTCCTCAATCTGGACGCGGTCGGCCGGGCGCTGGATCCGGACTTCGACCCCGACGCCGCGATCCGGCGCCATGCCGCCGAGCTGACCCGCGAGCGGATGAAGGAGCAGGCCTCGCCGGGCAACGTCCTGTCGTCGCTGATCGAGACGGCCGAGTTCGCCGAGCGGCTCCCCCGGCGAGTCAATCGCATCCTGGATCAGATGGCGTCCAACGAGCTGCGCTTCAGGGTCGACGCGATCGACGAGCGGACGCTGATCGAAGGCTTCCAGAAGGTCGCCAACCGGATCGCGATGGGACTCGTCCTGGGCGCGCTGATCGTGGGGGCGGCGATGCTCATGCGGGTGCCTACGAAGTTCGAGATCCTGGGCTACCCGGGCCTCGCCATCCTGTGCTTCGCGGGGGCCGCCGCGGGCGGCGTGTGGCTGCTCGTCACGATCCTGTTGCAGGATCGCCGCGGTGGCGACTGAGCCCTCGTCGCCACCGCGGCGATGGTGCCGGGATCAGAAGTCGGCCGTCGCGGTGTTCGAGCAGGTCGAGGTTCCCGCCTCGCACACCTTGTAGACGTACGACACGCCGCCTCCCTTGACGCCGATGTCGTCGGTGTAGCTGCCGTCGTTGGCGGTCGTCGCGACCATCGTCGCGTCGCGGTAGACGTCCACGCTCGTGACGGTCGTCCCCGACCACGATAGATCCGCGCGCTGGACGCCCTTCACCTTGTAGGCCCGGACCGAGAGCGTGAAGTCCGAAGGGGGTGGCGGAGGCGGTGGCGGGGGTGGAGGCGGCGCGCCGCCACCGCAGTTCAGTCCCTGGATCGCGCGGTACACGTTGATCCGGCCGGCACCGAACTGGGTCGCCGAGCCGATATTGTCGGCGGTGTTCTTCATCCTGGTCAGCTTGGCGCCGTCGTCGGTCACCCCGCAGGCGTGGAGGAGAGTCGCCAGACCGGCCACCTCGGGCGCGGCCATCGAGGTGCCGGCCAGGAAGGCGTAGCTCGTCGTGCTCGAGTTGTAGCTCGACAGGATGTAGCTGTAGCCCTGGTTGTTCTCGGTGTCTCCGCCCGGCGCGGCGAGCTCGATCTGGGAGCCGAAGTTGGAGTAGCTCGCCAGGTGGTCGCCCCAGTCGGTCGCGCTGACCGCGACGCACAGCGGCGACGCCGCCGGATAGGACACGGCTCCCGAGTCGTTGCCCGCCGAGCACACCGGCAGGACGCCGTGGTCCCGGGCGTACTGGAGCGCCGTCTGCTCCGCCGAGGAGAGGCTCCCCCCTCCGAGGCTGATGTTGACGACGTTCGCTCCCTGATCCACGGCCCACGTCAGGCCCTCGGCGATGGCCGAGCTCGTGCAGCCGTACTGCTTGAAGCGACCCTTGCCGATCGGCCCGCACACCTTGGCCATGACGATGTGGATGTTGGGGCCGTAGGCCACGCCCGAGACGCCCACGCCGTCGTTCCCGCGGGCGGCGGCGATCCCCGAGGTATGGGTGCCGTGGCCGTTGTCGTCGTCGGCCACGTTGTCGCCGTTGTGGAAGTCGTGCTGGGCCACGACGCGGCCCGAGAGATCCTGGTGGTTGGCAAGGACTCCCGTGTCGAGCAGTGCGACGGTGGCCGAGCCGGTGAAGTCGCCGAGGGCGTCGAACGCCTCCAGCCAGTCGATGTCCGCGTCGACCTTGTCGGTCGAGGTCACGAAACCCCCCATGCTGGTGCTGATGCTGCCGTCGTTGTGCAGGTCCCATTTGTACCCGAAATAGACGTCCGTTGGCGCGGCGCAGCTCCCGGTCCCGCACGGGATGTCGAACGTCCGCACGTAGTCCGGCTCGGCGAACTCGACGTTCGGGTTGCGGGACAGGGCCGCGGCGACGGCGCGCTCGCGCCCCTCGGGGACGTTCAGCATCAGGATCCCGAGCGTGACCTCGCGCTGGACGGAAGCGCCCTGGGCACGGGCGGTCGCGGCGGCCGAGGCCCCGGGGTGGAAGCGGGCCAGGACGCGGCCCGGGGCGATGTCGTCACCCCGTGCGGCGGGCTGGAGACCGGCCGACGGTCCGGCGGGGCCGGCGGGGGCGGGGGCTTCGCTGGAGCAGGCGGCTAGAAGCGCGGCGAGGGCGAGCGGCACGATCCGGCGCATGGTCGGCTCTCCTGAACGGTTCGTGGCCTGTTCGGTCGAAACATGCCGGCGAAGGGGGATGACGCCAGGACCCCACCGTAGCATGGATGGCGCGACCTTGTCAATCCCTTCAGGTGCGGCCGTCCACCGGCGCCTGGACGCGCAGGGCGAGGCGCGCCGCGAAGGCCCGCGGCACGCAGCGCGAGGCGAGCGCCAGGACGCGGTTCCAAGCGCCCGGCACGACCAGCGGCCGGCCCCTCCACATGGCGTCGTAGCCCTGCCGGGCGACGGTCGCGGCGTCCATCCCGCGGCCGCCGGCGAACAGCCTGGAATCGCCCATCCCGGCGGCGTCGGAGAACCCGGTGCGCGTGGGTCCCGGGCAGAGGGTCGTCACGCTGACCCCGCTCCCCTCGAGCTCGACGGACAGGGCGACCGACAGATGGAGCACGTAGGCCTTGGTCGCGTAGTAGACGGCCATCAGCGGCCCGGGCTGGAAGGCCGCCGTCGAGGCCACGTTGAGGATCCGCCCCCGGCCGCGCCGCGCCATCCCGGGCGCCAGGCGCTTGGTCAGCTCCGTCAGCGCCGTGACGTTGAGCTGGATCATGGCGCGCTCGGCGTCCCAATCGGTCTCCAGGAACCTCCCGTAGACCGCAAACCCGGCATTGTTCACGAGGACTTCGAGGGGGCGCCCGTCGTCCTCGAGCGCGCCGACGACGCGACCCGGGCCGGTGGGCTCCGACAGGTCGGCGGGGACGACCGCGCACGCCGCGCCGTGGCGCTCGGTCAGCTCGTCGGCGACGGCGCGCAGGACGTCTCCGCGGCGCGCCACGAGCATCAGGTCGTGACCGTCGGCGGCCAGGAGCCGCGCCAGCTCGAGGCCGATCCCGCTGGACGCCCCGGTGACCAGGGCCAGCGGACGGCTCACCGGGCCGCGCCGCGCGTCGCGGGCCGTCTCACGGCGCGGTCCAGGTATCGTTCGAGCGATCGATATCGGGGAACGCGCGGTCGGCGTCGATCTCGACCTTCGTCACGGCGGGACCGGGTCCCAGCTCGACGGTCGTCCGGTCGGCGCCCGAGAGCCACACGTCGACCGGGACCTCGCGCCGGCTCGTCGAGCCGTCGGAGCGTGTGATCGTCAAACGGACGGGCATCGGCGCCGAGCCCACGTCGGCGATCGTCACGGCCGCGCTCCCGTCGTCGTGTCGCTCGACCCCCGCGACGGCCTGATCGAGAATCCACGTCTCGTCGTACCAGGCGCGCCAGAACCATCCCAGGTCACGGCCCGAGACGTCGTCGAAGGTGTGGAACAGGTCCCACGGGTAGGGGTGCCGGAAGGCCCACCGGTCGAAGAACGCGCGGTACGTGGCGAGAAACCTCTCCTCGCCGAGAAGCGCGCGCAGCGTCGCCAGCACGGTGGCCGGCTTGGCGTACGAAGCGATCGTGTACGCCTGCCGCGAGTACTGGAAGTCCGACCAGCGCATCATCGGCCCTTCGTCGGGGCTGCCGGCGAACTCCAGGTAGTCGTCGCGGTCGTCGACGTCCCAATCGTGGCCCGGGAAGGAGTCCTTCTTGGCC
>CAZCZH010000174.1:0-5718 GCA_964502985.1 uncultured Gemmatimonadales bacterium | reverse complement strand
GTCGGATCCGCGCCCGGGCGCTGTTGATCGGCGTCACCACCGACGTCCTGATCCCCCCGTTCGAGATCGAGGAGCTGTCGGCCGCGTTCGAGGCCGTCGGACAGCCCGCCGAGACGCTCGTCCTGGATCTCGACACGGGGCACGACTCGTTCCTCATCCATCCGGACGCCTTCGGTCCACCGCTCGAGCGCTTCCTCTCCGGCTGAGCCTGCGCCGCGCATGCGCCGCGCCCGTCCATTTCCGCGGTCTTCCCCCGTCGTCGTAGGGCTGGCGCTGGTCACGCTCGTCAGCGGGCTGCTCGACCTGTTCTCCGCGCTGGGGCGCGCGATGCCCGGCGGTCTGCGCCGCATGGAGCCCGACGCCCCGCTGACGTTCCTCGACGTGTCGCACTACGCGACGCTCCTGATCGGCTTCACGCTCGTCGTCGCCTCGCTCCACGTGTATCGCCGGAAGCGGCGCGCGTTCTGGCTCGTGCTCGGGCTGGGCGTGGTCACCGTGGCCGTGGACCTGGCTCGCGGCACCCACCTGCCGAGCGCCGCCACCACGACCCTCCTCGTGGCGATGATGTGGCTCTCGAGGGGCCGCTTCACGGTCGGCAGCGGGCCGCCCGAATGGGCGGCGATCGCGGCGCGTGTCGGGACGGCGTTTCTGGCCGCGCTGGCGTACGGCGCGGCGGGGTTCTGGCTTCTCGACCGGCGCGACTTCGGCGTGGACTTCCACCTGGCCGACGCGCTGCGCCGGACGCTCCTCGTCCTGAGCATCGTCGGCGACCCGGGGGTGGCTCCCCACACGCGCCACGCACGGTGGTTTCTCGACTCGCTGTCGCTGCTGACGTGGGCCGCCTTCTGCTACGCCGGCCTGGCCCTGTTCCGACCGGTCGTGTACAGCCTGCGGACGGCTCCCCGGCAGCGCGAGCGGGCGCGCTCCATCGTCCTGGCGCATGGCGGCGCGGCGACCGATTTCTTCAAGACGTCGCCCGACAAGTCGCTGTTCTTCTCCTCCCGCGGGGACGCATTCGTGGCATACCGCGTGGCGGCGTCGGTGGCCGTCGCGCTGGGCGATCCGGTCGGACCCGACGCGGCCATCGAGGACGCCATCCGCGACTATCTGGCGCTGTGCGACGCCAACGACTGGGAGCCGGCCTTCTACCAGACGGGCCCGCGGTACCTCCCCGTCTACCGGCGCTTCGGACTGCGCCGGCTGAAGATCGGCGACGAGGCGATCGTGGACCTGGCGGCGTTCTCGCTCGACGGGCGGCCCTGGAAGGACTTGCGCAACCGGCTGAGCCGGCTGGAGCGGGACGGGGTCGCGTTCCGCCACTGGGAGCCCCCGCTGGACGACGAGCTGCTCGATCGCCTGGAGGTCACTTCGCGCGCCTGGCTGTCGATCCCCGGCCGGCGCGAGCGGCGCTTCTCGCTGGGCCGTTTCGAGCGGAACTACGTGCGTTCGTGCCCCGTCTCGGCGCTGACCGCCGCCGACGGCGACGTGCTGGCGTTCGTCAACGTGATCCGCTCCTATCGCCCCGGCGAGACGACGGTCGACCTCATGCGGCACCGGCCCGACGCTCCCAACGGGACGATGGACTGCCTGTTCGTCCGGCATTTCCAGGCCATGCGCCGGGCCGGCTTCGTGCGCTTCAACCTCGGCATGGCCCCCATGGCCGGGTTCCAGGAGGGCGAAGTGGCGGGGCCCGAGGAGCGCGCCATCCACGCCTTCCTGCGACATCTGAACTTCGTGTTCAGCTTCGAGGGCCTCCGGCGCTACAAGGCCAAGTTCGCCACGTCGTGGGAGCCAGTGTACCTGATCTACGGCCGCCGGCTGGACCTGCCGCGGTTGGCGCTGGCCCTGCGCCGCGTGTCGGAGATCCCCGCGTGAGCCGCAGCGCCTGGGGCCGGCTGCTGGGCTGGACGATCGCCGGGGCCGGCCTGGCGTGGGTCGGCCGCGAGCTCGACCGGGAGACGCTCCTCGCGGCGCTCGTCGGAATGCGCTGGTCGCTCGTGGCGGCGGCCGTCGGGGCGGACCTCCTGGCCTACGTCTGCCAGGGCTGGCGCTGGCGGATCCTGCTCGCCGGCCAGGCCCCGATCTCGGTCTTCGACACGACGCGCGCCGTCTACGCCGGCCTGTTCGCCAACGAGGTCCTGCCGCTGCGGGTCGGAGAGGTGGGCCGCGCGTGGCTCGTCGCCCGCCGGCTCGGGACGGGACTCCTCCCGATCCTCGGCACGGTCGCCGTGGAGCGGCTGCTCGACGGCGCGTGGCTTCTCGTCGCGACCGGGGCCGTGGCCCCGTTCGTCCCGCTGCCGGCGGAACTCGAGCGGGTAGCCGACGTGCTGGCCGTCGTCGTCCTCGCCGCCGGGGCCGCCCTGGCGCTCCTCGCCTGGCGCCGGCCGCGTCGGCCCCGGGCCGGGGCGCGGCTGGCGGCCGCATTCGCCGTCTCGGCCGGCGTGCCGGGGTTCCAGATGCTCGGCTTCTGGCTCATGCTGCGGGCCTACGGCATCGAGGTCGCGTTCCCGGCGGCCGCCGCGGCGCTCCTCGTGGTACTGCTCGGCACGGCGCTCCCCAACGCCCCGGGCAACATCGGGAGCTGGCAGCTGTTCGCCGTCCTCGGGCTGGGCCTCGTGGGAGTCGACCGCGCGACCGCGGCGGGGTTCTCGGTGATCGGCTTCGCGCTGTTGACCATCCCGCTGTGGCTCCTCGGCGCGGCGGCCCTCGCCTCGAGTGGGGAGTCCGTGCGTGAGTTGCGGGCCGACGCCGTGGCCGCGTTGTTCCGGGCCCGCTCCCGAAATCCCGATTCCAACGAAACCCGCGCGTCCGACGTCTCGTAGGGCAGGACGAGTTCGATACCCTGACCCGCAGAGAGGACACTCCGATGCGCACCACGATCTCGATCTTCGCCGCCGCCGTCTATTCCGTGGCCCTGTTTGCCCTGCTCGCCCTGTCGTATCCGAGGACCACGCACACAACGGTGACGCTGGGCCAGCCGCGGGTGATCGCCGTCCAGGCGTTCCCCTCCGTAGCCAGCAACTCGTGCTCGCCGGAGCGTACCGTCAGCTAGCCCGGTCGTTTCATCAGGCTCGAAGATCGACTCGATCTCGAGGCCGAAGGCGCGGTAGCGCCACAGGGCGATTGCATGAGCCGCCTTCTGCAGGTGCTCGACGGCCACCGTCTCGTCGGTCCGGTCGGCGGCGACTATCCTTTGGTCGACCCCCACTGGAGGACGATCGATGCTGTTCGAGCGTTTCGAGGATTCCGGACTGTCGCAGTTCTCCTACGCCGTGGGTTGCCCGGCGGCGGGCGAGATGGCCGTCGTCGACCCGCGGCGCGACGTGGACGTCTACCTCGACTTCGCCGCCGAGCGCGGGCTGGCGATCGCCCACGTGCTGGAGACTCACGTCCACGCCGACTTCGCCTCCGGAGCGCGCGAGCTCGCCGAGCGGACCGGCGCCGCGCTGCGCCTGTCGGCGTACGACGCCGGCGAGCGCTACGAGGTCTCGTTCCTCCACGTCGAGCTCGAGGACGGCGCGGAGATCCGCATCGGCTCGGTGCGCCTCGTGGCCCGCCACACTCCGGGCCACACGCCGGAGCACCTGTCGTTCCTGGTGTACGACACGAAGCGCTCGGCGGACGTGCCCGAGATCCTCCTGTCGGGTGACTTCCTGTTCGTCGGCTCGTTGGGTCGACCCGACCTCCTGGGCGAGGACGCCAAGCGCGAGCTAGCTGGACGGCTGTTCTCCAGCGTCCGCGACCAGCTTCGCGATCTGCCCGATGGCCTCGAGGTGCATCCGGGCCACGGGGCGGGATCGATGTGCGGCGCCGGGATGAGCGCCCGTCCGCTGTCGACGCTGGGGTTCGAGCGCGCGGCCAACCCGTACCTCGACCCGGCGCTCGACGTGGCGGCCTTCGTCGAGAGGATCCTCGCCGCTTCGCCGCCGTTCCCTCCGTACTACCGGCGCATGAAGGAGCTGAACGCGGCCGGCCCGCCGATCCTCGGTGGCCTGCCGGGCCTCGATCCGATCGAGCCGGACGAGTTCCGCGGGCTCGCTGCCGCCGACCACGTCGTCGTCGACCTGCGCGACCAGCTCGCCTTCGGCGGGGGCCACGTGCCGGGGGCGTTCGGGATCGGGGTCGACGGCAGCCTCTCGACGTGGGCCGCGTGGGTCGTCCCGTACGACGCCCCGATCCTGCTCGTCGCCGAGGAGCCGGCCCGCGTCGAGGAGGCGGTGCGGGCCCTGGTGCGGGTCGGCCTGGACGACGTCCGCGGCTGGCTGGATGGCGGAATGCCGGCCTGGCGTGGGCGCGGCTTCGAGCTGGAGACGGTGCCCCAGATGTCGATTCCCGAGCTGGCGCGGGAGCTCGCCTCCGACGATCCCCCGGCCCTCCTCGACGTGCGCAGCGACGCCGAGTGGCAAGGCGGCCACGTCGCGGGCGCGACGCACGTCATGGGCGGCTTTTTGGCCGAGCGACTCGACGAGGTTCCCGACGGAGATCGCCCGCTGGCCGTCGTGTGCGGCACGGGCTATCGCTCGACGGTCGCTGCGAGCGTCCTCAAGCGGAACGGGTTCCGCGACGTGCGCAACGTGACCGGCGGGATGTCGGCCTGGGAGCGGGCCGGACAGCCGACCACGATCGCCGGGTGAGTCGCGTCGCGGGCCGCACCGGTCCGCCTATCGGCTGAAGCGTGGACAACGTCAGCCACTCGCTGGCCGGCTGGGCGCTGTCGCGCGGGACCCGCCGCCCGGCGCCGGCCGGGACGACCCTGGCGCTGATCCTCGCCAGCAACCTGCCCGACATCGACATCGTCCTGCGCCTGCGCGACGAGCCGACGTACCTCCTGTTCCATCGCGCCCTCACCCACTCGCTCCTCGGGCTCGCCGTGTTCCCGGCGATCCTCGCCGCCGGGCTGTGGTGGGGCTACGGCCGACGGACCCGCTTCGGCTGGTTCCTGCTGCTGTGCGTGGCGGGGGTGGCGCTGCACGACCTGTACGACGTCGTGACCCCGTGGGGCACGATGCTGCTGTACCCGTTCTCGCTCGATCGCTTCGCGCTGGACTGGCTGTTCATCATCGATCCCGTGACCTGGGCCCTGCCGGTGATCGTCCTGCTGCTGTCCCGCTGGCGACCAGCGCGCCGGCGGGCGCTTACCGTCGGGTGGCTCGCGCTCCTCGGCCTGTACGGCACCGGCGCCGGAGTCGTCCACGCTCGCCTGACGGCTCGCGTCCGCGTCGCCGAAGACACCGCGGGCCGACCCGTGGCCCGGGCGTTCGCCTCGCCGCGCTTCGGGGCCCCCCTGCGCTGGACGGCGATCGCCGTCGCGCCCGGCTCCTCACCGGAGCCGCGAATCGCCCTGTACGTCGCCCGTGGCCTTCCACCCGCGTTGCGCTTCGCGGCCCGGCTGGACGCCGGCTTCGACGACCCCCTGGTCCGGGCGGTGCTCGCGACCCGCCAGGGTCAGGACTACCTGTGGTGGGCCCAGGTCCCGGTGGCGACGGTCCGGCGGACGGACGATACTGCCACGGTGACGCTGCGCGACCTGCGCTACTCGCGCTCGATCGCCCCGACCGTCGAGTCGTGGTCGCCGTTCGCCCTCCACTTCGACGTCGACGCCGCGACGGGACGGGTCCTCGCCACGCGCTGGGGAGAGGTCCCGTGGAGGGACTGAAGGTCACCTGGGACAACGTGCGCTCCAGCCTGTGGTTCATCCCGTGCGTTCTGAGCGGGTTG
>CAZCZH010000173.1:0-5777 GCA_964502985.1 uncultured Gemmatimonadales bacterium | reverse complement strand
GGCGCGCTTCGACGAGGCGCTGGCGAACGCGCGCTCCGCCCTCGACGCGGCGGAGAAGGGCTCCGCCGGCTGAGCCGCTACCGGCGGTAGATCACGCTGCAGCAGGTGAGGCCGCCCTCGGCCCGTGCGAGCTCGTCGGCGGCGAGCGTGCGGACCTCGTAGCCTGTCCCGGCGAGCCGCTCGGCGGTGCGCGGGAAACGCTCGGCGACGAGCACGACCCCGCCGACCGCCAGCGCGTTGGCCGCCCCGGGCTCGGCCGGGTCGACGTCGATCAGCTCGAGCCCCGAGAGCGCCTCGACGTCGACCCACGGGCGGTGGACGAGGAGCGTCTGGTCGTCCAGGCACGTTGCCGCGCTCTTGAGGTGCAGGCACCCGCGGAAGTCCACCGGCCGCACCTCGTATCCGTGGGCCCGCCCGATCCGCTCCATCTGCTCGACCCCCTCGTCGTTCGTGCGCCCGGAGCGCCCCACGAACAGGGTCCGGCCGGCGACGAGGACGTCGCCCCCGTCGAGCGTCCCGGGCGCGGCGATCTCCATGACCGGGCGATCGGCGCGCACGGCCTCGACGACGGACGGGACTTCGGCGCGGCGGGACGGGGCGCCCGGCCGCGCGGCGACGGCCACCTCGTCCAGCACGACGACCGTGTCCTCGACGAACACGGCGTCGGGCCACTCCGCCGCCGCCGGCAGCCGCACGACCTCGCAGCCCAGTTCCGCCAGCGTCGCGACGTACGCGGCGTGCTGCGCGCGGGCCCGCTCGACGTCGATCGGGACGCGCTCCACGTGCGTCCGCTCACCCTCCGCGATCGCGGCGCCCACCTCGCGCACCAGCGCGACGCGGCCCGCGCCCGCTCGATCATCGACGCGTGGCTCCCCATGCATGGTGGATAGCTAGCCACTATTCCATTGCAATGGAACAGTGGATGCCCGATGAGGAGCCCCGCCCCGGTGAGGGACGCGGCGCCGGGCGGCTAGGGGGCCTTCCGGTAGCGCGGGTCGTCCTTCGGCGGTCCCGGCGGGCCGAGCTCGGAGGTGCAGGCGGGCACCTCGACGGGGTCGTCGGTGAAAGCCTGCGAGTCGACGAGGATCATGAACCCCTGCGGGCCCTGGTAGGCGACGAACGGCAGCGGCGGCGAGGCTCGCATCGGCTGGGGCGGGGAACCGATGTCCGCGTTGGTCAGGTCGGGCGCGTAGAACATGACGTGCGGCGGGAACCAGCCGAGGGCCTGGCGGCGCGGGCCGAACGGGCGGTTGTACGACGAGAGCATGTAGGCCACGCCCGCCCGCTTCGGCGGATGGAGCTGGGCGCGGTCGAACGCGGCCGCGACGGAGTCGGTGATCGTGGGCACGGGGAGGCCCGCCGCGAGGAGCCGGCCCCACAGGACGACCTTGGGCAGGATCGCCTCGCCGCCCGCGGCGTCGTAGCACACGGGCTTGAGGCTCAGCGGCCAGTCGCGGTTGACGATGCAGGTGAAGCCGTTCTCGCTCGGGCGCGCCTCCTCGTAGCCGTGCTCGCCGAAAGCCCACACGCCCGCGCCCTCGCGCAGGTGCGCGGGCGCCGCGGACAGCGCGAGGTCGACCTCGCACTCGTGGCTCAGGATCGGCGGGGTCTCGCCGGCGGACTGGGCGTGGAGGGGAGCGGCGAAGGCGAGGAGCAGGATCGGCAGGACGGAACGCGGGAAGGACATCAATCGATGGACGCGCGCCGCGGGGTCATCGTTCACTCTCGCGTGCGACGCGCTCGATCGCGTCGAGGAGCCCGGCGATCGTCGTCTCGTCGGTGTGCGGGCTCATGACGGCCATGCGGAGATATCTCCGCTCGCCGATCGTGGCCGAGCTCAGGTGGTACGAGCCCTCCGCCATGAGCGCGCGGCGGATCGCGCGCTGGAGCGCGTCGAGGTCCGCGCCGTCGTGCGAACCGTCCCCGACCCAGCGGAAGCACAGGATGTTCGACTCGGGCTCGTAGGGGCACTCGAAGCCCGGCCGGGCGCGGATCATGTCCCAGAATCGCCGGGTCGCGTCGTAGCGGCCCTCGACGTACGCCGCCACGCCCGCCTCGCCGAGGTGCGCCAGGACGAGGAACGCCTTGAGGCCGAGCTCGGACTTGGTGCACTCGACGGCACGCATCATGACATCGGGGCCCGGAGCGGCGCCCGCCGGGGCGTCCGGCTGGAGGTAGCTCGCCTCCTGGCGGAAGGCGCGGTCGAGGGCCACCGGATCGCGGCACAGGACGCCGGTGCAGACGGTCGACACGCGCATCATCTTGTGGGCGTCCCACACCAGCGAGTCGGCGCGCTCGACGCCGGACAGGAGCGGCCGGAGGTGCTCGGAGACGAGGGCCGTCGCGCCGTGCGCGCCGTCGACGTGGAGCCAGACGCCGGCCGCGCGGCACGCGTCGGCCATCGCCTCCAAAGGATCGTGGAGCCCGGTCGCCGTCGCGCAGGCGTCCGCCACGACCGCCATCACGCGCCGGCCTTCGTCCGCCGCGCCGCGGAGCGCGTCCGCCACCTCGCCGCCCACGACGACTCCCCGCGCGTCGACCGGCAGCGGGCGCACGGCGCGCGACCCGAGCCCGAGGATCGACGCCGCGCGCGCCACCGAGTAGTGCGCGGTCGGCGCGGCGAGGAGCACCAGGTCGTCCGGGGTTCCCTCGTCCCACGCCTCGGGCGCGGCGGCCGCGCGCGCCGCCAGGAGCGCGGTCAGGTTGGCCAGCGACCCGCCGTGGGTCAGGACCCCGCACCCCTCTGGCCATCCGGCCTTCCCCAGCATCCACCGCACGACGGCCCGCTCGGCCGCTCCGCCGGCGGGCCCCATCTCGTAGATCGCCATCGGGTTGTCGGTCACGCCGTGCACCAGGTCGGCGATCGCCGCGCCGGGATGTGACGTCGTCACCTGGTGCGCCATGTAGCGCGGGCTGGGGAGCCGCGTCGAGGCGTCGAGGTAGGTGGCGAGGAAGCCGTCGAGCGACTCCAGGTCCATCCCGCCGCGGGCGATCCAGCGGTCGAGGCCGAGAGCCCGCTCGAGGTCGTCGATCGGGACGAGGTTCGTGACCTTTCCCTCGCCGGCCGTCGTCTCGCGGTGCCACCGGACGAGCCGCGCGAGCGCCGCCTCGACCCCGCGCTCGAGGAGCCGCGCCTCGTCGGCGCCGGGGGGCTCGGACCGGCTCAGCGGCCCGCCGCGCAGCCGCGGGACAGGGCGTCCAGAGGGAGCGTCGCGAGGAGCATGACGGGCAATGTAGACGGGCTCGATTGACCCGGCCCCGTGGCGGGTGCTACGATAGGAGTGGTATCGAAGCGGGTCACGCTTCCCCCAACCCACTACACAATGGAGGTCCATGATGAGGCGTTGCCTCGTCCTCGCCGCCGCGTCGCTGCTGTTCGCCGCGTGGCAGGCGCCATCCGCGTTCGCCCAGGCCTCGCAAGGTCCGCAGGCCATCATCGGCATCTACCACGTCGCGCCCGGACAGCACGTCGCGTTCCTCGAGTGGATGGCCAAGCAGGAGGCCGTCTCCGAGGAGGCCGGCCTCACGGCGACCCAGTGGTACGCCCACATGGACGGCGACAGCTGGGACTACCTGTCGATCGGTCCCGTGACGACCGACGAACAGGACGCCAAGGTCGCGGCGCTGGCCAAGCAGAAGGGGATGCCGACGGGTCCGCCCGCCAGCGTCGAGTTCCGCAAGTACATCAACTCCCACACCGACACGTACGTCGCCGGACCGATGTCCGTGTCCGCATTGCTGGCGGCCGTCAAGGGCCAGTAGGCCCGACGGGCCCGAGTGGGGCGGGCCGGACGGCTCGCCCCCGCCGGGCTCGCCCCGCCGCTCCGCGAATCCTCCGGCCCCTCCTTTACTCCTTTCTGTCCCGCGAGGGGCGCGCGAGTTCTAGCCCCACTCCTTCCCGAGCTTCTCCAGCCCGGCCTTGCCCAGGTCGTCGGCCGTCATCGCGATCCGGAAGCGGACCTCGGCGTCGAACGCGAGGAACCACGGCTCGGCGAGCCCGGGGATGTCGGACGGCTTCTTGACGTCGACCACGAGGATGCCGCCGCGATGGCCGTCCTGCTCGGTGAACCAGGCGGCCTCGGGCTTGAGCGCCTTGAGGATCTTCTCCATCGTCTTGCCGGCCGTGCCGTCGCGAACCGCCGAGTTGAACGGCTCGCCCGGGAAGTCGAGGTGCATGATCATGCGCATGGATCGTCTCCTTGGAGATGGGTATCGGTCGACAACGGGAGACGCTAGCGGCCCCGATGGCTAGCGCAACACCTCGCCGAACGGGATCGGCTCGGCGGCCAGGACGAAGGTGCACGGCGGGAGGCCCTCGGCACGCGCCAGGAGCCGGCGATAGTAGTCGGCGAACGACTCGTCGGGGTTGCGCAGGTCCTCGGGCTCGCGCATCCCGAGGAACACGAGGTCGGCCCCGGACGACTGCTCGCGCAGCACGTCGTCGAACGGGCGACCGTCGTCGACCAGCACCTCGGGCACGGCCCCGGTCCGCATGCGGGACACGACGCCCCGCAGGTTGACGCTCGCGTCGCGGGCGGCGGCCTCGCTGGCGACGATCATCCGGATCCGGACCTCGGCGTCGCGCCACGGCAGGCTCGTCTGAAGCAGGTACGCCAGGATCATCATCAGCCCGCCGTTGCCCTTCAGCCCGCCCCACCACACGTCGATCCGGCGCCGCTGCCCGAACCCGCGTGAGCCCGGATCGGCGACGATCAGGACGTTCCGCCGCGCGGCGTGGACGCGGGCCACCATGGCGCAGTAGCGCTCGATCTGCCCGGGCTCCTCGCTGGTTCCAAGCAGGACCGTATTGGGCACCAGGTCGCCCAGGCCGTAGGCCGCCACCAGCCGCTCAGCGCCGACATACGGGTCGGGCGCCTCGATCACCCGCACGAGCGCCTGCACGCCGCGCCGCGCGAGGAAGTCGTACAGGCTGGCCGTCAGGGTCTGGCGGCGCTCCTCGCCGCCGGCCTCGGTCGGCAGGACGGTGGCCACCGACAGGAGGGCCCGGTTGTGCGTGATGGCCCCGGCGAGGTCGATGAGGTGCCAGCGCCGGGTCGGCGCGCCGGACAGCACGAGGATGTGCGGGCGCCAGTTCTTGGCCCCTGGCGACTCGCCGCGCAGGCGCAGCAGCCCTGAACGCGTCAGCGCCATCCAGATCCCGTGCCGCACGTCGCCCCACGCGGCCTGCAACCCGCGCCGCTCGAGCCACACGAACACGGCGATCACGAACACGGCGGCCACGACCGTCGCCGCGGCGTTGATGAGGAACATGACCGCGACGCATCCCACGGCTCCGGCCAGCGACAGCGACCAGTGGACGTGGAACTTGGGGCGGTACGACGGGCTGCCGAGGAACCGCTCGACGCCGGCCGCCACGTTGAGCACGCCGTACGTCGTCAGGAAGAACATCGTCAGGACGGGGGCGATGGCGTTCAGGTTGCCGAACCACACGGCGACCAGCGCCAGGGCGAGGGTCACCGCCGTCCCGGCGCGCGGGGCGTCCTCCGGGCCGCTCCCGCGCCCCAGCCAGCGCAGCCAGCGCGGCAGGACGCCGTCCCGGGCCAGCGCCTGGAGAACGCGCGGCGCCCCGAGGATCGAGCCCACCGCGCTCGACAGGGTCGCGCCCCACACGCCGATCAGGATGGCGTCGCCCCACAGGGCGATCCGCCGCATGACGAGCGGATCGTCGAGGAGCGTCGTGGCGTCGGCCCGGCTCGCCAGGATGACGGGCAGGGACATGTAGATCACGTACCCCGTGCCGATCGCGGCCAGCGTCC
>CAZCZH010000172.1:0-5805 GCA_964502985.1 uncultured Gemmatimonadales bacterium | reverse complement strand
ACGCCTACCCGGGCGTCACGTTCCGCGGCCACGTCGAGAGCTTCCAGCCGGGAACGGGCTCGGCGTTCAGCCTGTTCCCGGCGCAGAACGCGACCGGCAACTTCGTCAAGGTCGTCCAGCGCGTCCCGGTCAGGATCGCCTTCGACGAGCACGACCCGCGACGTCCCCTCTATCCCGGCCTCTCCGCCGAGCCGCACGTCGACACCGGTGACTGAGACCAACAAGTGGCTGATCACCGTGAGCGTCCTGACGGGGACGATCATGGCGGTCCTCGACACGTCGATCGTCAATGTGGCGCTGCCCCACATGCGGGGCACGCTGAACGCGACCGTCGAGCAGATCGCGTGGGTCGCGACGGGCTACATCCTGTCGAGCGTCATCGTGATGCCGATCACCGGGCTCCTCAGCGAGCGCTTCGGCAGAAAGAACTTCCTTCTGGCGATGGTCGTCCTGTTCACCACGACGTCGATGCTGTGCGGGATCGCCCGCTCGCTGGGGACGATGATCGCGTTCCGCGTGGCGCAGGGGATCGGCGGCGGAGCGATCATCACCGTCAGCCAGGCCATCCTGCGCGAGGCGTTTCCGCACGAGGAGCAGGGCCTCGCGATGGGGCTGTACGGGATGGGGGTCGTCCTCGCGCCGGCCTTCGGCCCGACCCTCGGCGGCTGGTTGACCGACCACTACTCGTGGCCGTGGATCTTCTACATCAACGTCCCGATCGGCGTCGTCAACGTGCTCCTCGTGACGCGCTTCATCCACGACCCGCACTACCTCGAGCGGCATCGTGGGCGGATCGACGTGCCGGGCCTGGCGCTCCTCGGGATCGGCCTGGGCGCGATCCAGATCATGCTCGAGGAGGGCCCGCGCAACGACTGGTGGGCGTCGACGTTCATCACCTCTCTGGCCGTGGTCGGGGCCGCCGGGATGGCGCTGTTCGTGTGGCGCGAGCTGGTCGCCGACCGGCCGGCCGTCGACCTGCGCCTGTTCAAGAACGTTTCGTTCGCCTCGGCGACGTCGATCGGCGGGATCCTGGGACTCGGGTTGTACGGCAGCCTGTTCCTGCTGCCCTTGTTCCTGCAGAGCCTGCTGGGCTACTCCGCGTTCGAGTCGGGGCTCACCCTCATGCCGCGCTCGCTGGCGATGTTCGTCGTGATGCCGATCGCGGGGCGGTTCTACAACCGGCTTGGACCGCGCGTCCTCGTCGGCTCGGGGCTCCTCGTCAGCGCGTATTCGTTCTGGGCCCTGTCGCGGCTGTCGCTGGACGTCGGACCGTGGGACCTGGTGTGGCCCCAGGTGTGGCAGGGGGTCGGGTTCGGCCTGATCTTCGTGGCGTTGAGCACGGCCGCGCTGGCGACGATCGAGAAGCCCCGGATGACGGCCGCCAGCGGGCTGTACAACGTCGTGCGGCAGGTCGCGGGGAGCGTCGGGATCGCCATCGCCGCCACCCAGCTCACATCGAGCACTACGCGCTACGCGGCGATCCTCGGCTCGCGGGTCGGGAGGTACGGCACGACCGCCACGCAATGGATCGCGCGCGGGACGCGATACTTCGCCGAGCGCGGCGCGCCGCCGGGCGTCGCGCGCCAGCGCTCGTTGGCCGCCATGGGCCAGGAGCTCGGCCGCCAGGCCAGCGTGCTGGCCTACAACCACGTGTTCTTCCTCGTCGTGCTCGTCTTCCTGGCGTCCTTCCCGCTGGTGTTCTTCCTGCGACCGGGATCGCCCGATGAGGCCGGCGGGATGATGGTCGAGTGAGCGCTCGAGCGTTGCGCGGCCGCGCTTCCGCGGCGAACTTGCCCGTTCCGTGAGCCCCTCTCTGGCCACCGCCGAGCCGCGTCCCGCGACGACGCTCGATCCCGCCGCCGTCGAGACGCCGGAGATCGCGTTCCGCGACCCGGCGCTGGCGCGGGCCTGGGACAAGGTCGCCGCCGGCGAGCGGCTGGACCGCGAGGACGGGCTGGCGTGTCTCGCCACGTGGGACGTGGCGGCGCTTGGCCGGATGGCCGACCACGCCGCGCGGCGGCTCCACGGCGACCGCGTGTACTTCGTCCTCAACCGCCAGCTCAATCCGACCAACATCTGTGTGCTGGACTGCGCGTTCTGCGACTTCGCCGCGCGGCCCAGGAACGACCCCAAGGGCTACGCCATGGACTGGGACGAGATCCTGGCCCACGTGACGCCCGAGATCACGGAGATCCACATCGTCGGCGGGCTGCACCACGAGTGGCGCTACGAGCGCTATGTCGAGATCGTGCGCCGGATCCGCGACAAGGCGCCGGAGCTGACGATCAAGGCGTGGACGGCCGTCGAGATCGACTTCTTCGCCAAGATCGGCAAGCGCTCGATCGAGCAGGTCCTGGAGGACATGGTCGAGGCCGGCCTGGACGCCCTGCCGGGCGGGGGCGCGGAGGTGTTCAGCGAGCGTGTGCGCGAAGCCCTGTTCAAGCACAAGATCGGCGAGCGTGAGTGGTTCGCCGTCCACGACGCGGCCCACCGCATGGGGATCCCCACCAACTGCACGCTGCTCTACGGCCACATCGAGACGCACGAGGAGCGCGTCGACCACGTCCTCAAGCTGCGCGACCAGCAGGATCGGACGGGCGGCTTCCAGGCGTTCATCCCGCTCGAGTACCAGCTCGGCACGACGAAGCTCGTCGAGCGTCCGGCCTCGGCCATCGAGGACCTGCGGACGATCGCCATGAGCCGGCTCGTGTTCGACAACGTGCCGCACGTCAAGGCGTACTGGGTCATGCTCGGGGAGCAGACGGCCGAGATCGGGCTCAACTTCGGGGCCACGGATCTCGACGGGACGATCGGGCACGAGAAGATCGCCCACTACGCTCTCGCCGAGAGCCGCGCCGGCCACACCCGCGACCAGCTCGCGCGCATGATCCGCGCGGCCGGGAAGGTGCCCGTCGAGCGCGACGCCCTGTATCGCGAGATCAAGGTCTACGACTGAAAGTCGCCCGGATCCCATACCTGAACTCCGAGCCGTACTATCGCGGCTGGGGCGCCGAGCCCCCGTTCGAAATCGTCGACATGGTGCCGCGCGAGCTGGGCGAGGCCGCGCGCGCGGGAGTGATCGACGCGGGCCTGATGGCGGTCGCCGACTGGTTCAGCGTCGACGCCGCGTTCGACGTCGTGTCGCCGCCGATGGGCATCGCCGCCGAGCGCCACGTGCGGAGCGTGATGCTGTTCAGCCAGCGCTCGCCGCGGCGCCTGTCGGGCAAGCGCATCGGCCTGACCGGACAAAGCGCGACGTCACGCCGGCTGCTGGACCTGCTGGCGCGAGCCCGATGGGAGCTCGAGGACGTCGAGTGGGTCGAGGAGGAGGCGATCGAAGGCGACCCCGCGCGTTCGTTGGACGCGATGCTCCTGATCGGCGACCCCGCGCTGCGCGCGATGGCCTCGCCCGACCGTGCCGGCTGGAAGCGCGTCACCGACCTGGCGACCGAATGGACGAGCTGGCAGGGGCTGCCGTTCGTGTTCGCCGTGTGGGCCGTGCGCTCCTCGCTGCCGCGCCGCGAGCGGGAGCGCTTCGCCGGGTTTCTCGTGGGCTCGCTCGCCGTCGGTATCGAGCACCTCGACGAGATCGCCGAAGCGCACGCCGGAGCGCTGGGTGAGGAGGGCGACCTGCGCGCGTACCTCGAGCACTTCGAATACCGCCTCGGCGCGCGCGCGCTGGAGGGCCTCGGCCGGTTCCGCGACCTGCTGGCCGACTGGGACATCCAGGAGTACGAGCCGACCGATACCTAGAGCGCGGGGCGCTCCGGGCGGCGGAACACCCACACCAGGACGACTCCCGCCAGGAAGCCGCCGACGTGAGCCGCGTAGGCCACGCCCCCCGTCTGCTCGGTCCGGGCCAGCTGTCCGAAACCATTGACGAACTGGAGCAGGATCCAGCCCCCGATGACGAGGTAGGCCGGCATCTGCGTCACCATGCGCACCACGAGAACCCGCACGTGGCGCCCGGGGAACAGACACAGGTACGCGCCGAGGACGCCGGCGATGGCCCCGCTCGCTCCGAGACTCGGGATGTCGCTCGTCCGGTCGAGGGCGATCTGCGCGAAGTCGGCGGAGAATCCGCACACCAGATAGAACACGAGGAACCGGACGCCTCCCATCGCCTGTTCGACGTTGTCGCCGAAGATCCACAGGAACAGCATGTTGCCGATCAGGTGCATCCAGCCGCCGTGCATGAACATCGACGTCAGGGTGGTGATCCAGTACGGACCGGGGTGGGTCGGAGGGATGTCCGTGCCCAGGCCGTACTCCAGCGGCACGACCGACCACTTCATGAAGAACCCCTCGACGTTCCCCTGGGTCAGCTCGAACAGGAACACGACGACGTTGACCAGGATCAGGCCGTAGGTGACCGCCGGCAGGATGCGGACGTCCGAATCGTCGTCGCCGAGGGGCAGGACCACGCCCCAATCAAGCACGCCGTCCGGGCGAGCGCAAGCGTGGTCATTTCGATCCGAGACGCCGCCGGGTCGCCTCGCCGAACTCGCGCAGGACGGCGAACGAGTCGCTCACGTCACCGGCCGTCAGCCAGCCGATTCCGGCCTCCTCGCCGAGCGCGCGGGCCCGGTCGAGGTCGCCCCAGCCGTCGAGGAGCGGCCGGGCACCTTCGGTTCGCGGGCCGACCGCCGCCGGCGACAGGTCGACCAGCTCGAGGTTCAGCCGGAGCTGGTCGCGTCCCTGCTCGATCCGGCGCTTGAGTCCCTCGTCGACCCGCAAGTCGCGATCGATCCAGTCGGCGACGTGTCCGCGCGACTCGATCAGCTCGATGGCCTTCTTCGGCGTAACGATCCGCGGCAGGCCGTCGGCCTGGTCGCCGGCCAGGGCCAGGAAGTCGACGACGTACGCCGGCGTCACCCCGAGCAGGTCGCGGACATCGGAGAAGCGCACCTCACCGCGCACACGGCCCCGCATGCGGGTCGAGCCCGACAGGAGCTGGAAGAAGTCCTTGTCGTCGGAGCGCAGGACGAGCTCCTCGCCTTCGGCGGAGAGCCGATGGGCGATCGCGGCCAGCATCTCGTCCGCCTCGAGCTCGGGCACGCGGTACTGGACGGCGCCCAGGGCGGTCAGGACCTGGAGCATGGTCTCGAAGTCGCGCCGTCCGGCGTGGTCCCAGATCTCGGGGCGGTCGCGGTACGGCGTGAACCGCTCGCGCTTCCACAGCCGGTCGGCGTTCCAGAACAGGATGTAGCCCTCCCGCGCCTCGTCGATCATCGGGCGCAGCATGCGCGGGACCTGGAACGTCAGCGGCCAGTCGATCCGCCCCTTGAGCGCGTGCCAGGCGGCGAACGCGACCATGCCGGCGTCGATCAGCTGCACGGGGGCCGGGCCGGGGGCCGGTTCGGAACCAGGCTCAGTGGCCCGCCGCGTCGCCCCACAGCTCGTGGAGCCGGGCGTCCCGGCCGCACGACCAGCGGTAGAACTTGTAGCGCGCGGGGTTGTTCAGGTAGAAGTCCTGGTGGTATTCCTCGGCGCGCCAGAACGTCGTCGCGGGGACGATCCGCGTGACGATCGACGCATCGAACGCCTTCGTGCGCTCGATCTCCAGCCTGGACGCCTCGGCGAGGCGCTTCTGCTCGGCGTCGCGGACGAAGATCCGGCTCGTGTATTGCGGCCCGCGGTCGCAGAACTGTCCCTCGGCGTCGGTGGGGTCGACGTTGTGCCAGAACACGGTGAGCAGGGTCTCGTAGCTCACCCGGTCGGGATCGTAGAACACCTCGACGGCCTCGACGTGGCCCGTGCCGCCCGCGGAAACCTCCTCGTACGACGGGTCGTCGACGTGGCCGC
>CAZCZH010000171.1:0-5875 GCA_964502985.1 uncultured Gemmatimonadales bacterium | reverse complement strand
ACGGAGGCATCACGTACACTCCGACCACGCCGGCCATGTGGCGCACCCCGTCCAGCGCCTCGCGGGCGATCGCCACGCCCTCGGAACGCGCGGCCTCCTTGCTCGCCGTGAGGCGCATCCGCTCACGAACGGCGTCGGGCACCTGCATGCCGGGGACCTCGTTGTGCAGGAACTCGGCGTTGCGGTACGAATGCAGCGGAAGGATCCCCACCAGCAGCGGGATCGGCGGATCCCCCACGGCGGTCAGGAACTCCTCCAGGCGACGTGGTTCGAACACGGGTTGGGTCAGCGCGAACTCGGCGCCCGCGGCTACCTTGCGCCGGAATCGCTCGACTTCGCGCTCGAGGTCCACGGCTCCCGGATTGACTCCCACTCCGACGTGCAGGTCGAGCGGCACGCCGGTCGTCTTACCGGCCGCGTCCACGCCGCGCTTGAGTCCGCTGGCGACGGCCGTCAGGCCGATCGAGTCGACGTCGAAGACGGCTGTCGGGACGGCGTACTCCCCCGCCTTCGGTGGATCTCCCGTGATGATCAGGACGTTGCGCACCCCCAGAGCGTGCGCCGACAGGAGGTCGGCCTGCATGCCGTACAGGTTGCGGTCCCGGCAGCAGTAATGGATGATGGTTTCGATCGGGATCTCGTCCTGAATCGCCCGGGCGATGGCCAGCGGCGTCGGCCGCGGCGAGATGCGCGCGTACTCGGGGATGTTCACGGCATGGACCCCGGCCGCGTGCAGCCGGCCCACGTCCTCCAGCAGCTCCTGCAGGTCGGCGCTCTTGGGTGGCGTCAGCTCCACCGATACGACGAATTCGCCGCCAGCGAGGGCCCGCGCCAGTCCCGTCAGGTTCGTGACCGGGTGGACGACGTCGACCCGCCGCGCGGGCCGGTCTGCGGAGGTGACCGCCGTCGAGGTATCGCGCTCGGGCACGAACCCGGCCACCGCGTGCTTCATCGCGCGCACGTGGTCGGGCGTCGTTCCGCAACATCCTCCGAGCAAGCGCACCCCCGCCTGGACGAAGCGCTTGGCGTACTTGCCGAAGTACTCGGGGGCGGCCATGTAGATCAGACGCCCCTCGACCGACTGCGGTAGGCCGGCGTTCGGCATGGCGGCCAGGATCGCGCGCTCGCTGGCGCCCATCCGCAGGATCGCGTCGAGCATCGGCTTCGGGCCGACCGAGCAGTTCGCGCCCACGATCTCGGCGCCCATTGCGACCAGCCTCTCGACCACCGTCTCGGGACGGTCGCCCGATTGGGTCTCTCCGTCCTCGTTGAACGTCATCAGGGCCACCACGGGAAGGTCGGGATCGACGGCCTGCACGCCGCTCAGCGCGGCTTCCATCTCGACGAGCGTGGTCATCGTCTCGAGCACGATCACGTCGACGCCGCCCTCGACGAGCGCCTCCGCCTGTTCGCGGAAGATCGCGCTCAGGTCCGCGGGCGTGAACTGGCCCGCCACCTGACCGCGCAGCCCGACCGGGCCGATCGAGCCGGCCACGAAGGGACCACCGTTCGCGGCCTCGCGGGCGAGCCGCGCGGCCGTCCGGTTGATCTCGACGAGGCGGTCCTCGAGGCCGTGACCCAGCAGGCGCACGCGATTGGCGCCGAAGGTGTTCGTCTCCAGCAGGTCGGCTCCCGCTGCGACGTACTCGCGATGGATCTCGGACACGATCTCGGGCCGGGTGAGGCTGAGCGCGTCGAAGCTCTGATTGATGAACGCACCACGCCGGTACAGCATGGTGCCCATCGCTCCGTCGGCGACCAGGACCGAGGTTCGGATGCGCTCGCGAAACTCGGTCGCGCGACGCGTCGGAGAGGCCGTCTGCTGGCTCATCCCGGTCGCGGGGCGATCACGACGTCTCCTCGGTAGGGCCGTCCGGAAGATGCGTGCCGAGCCGCGCCAGGACCTCGGTCGCGATCGGGTTGTCGGGATCGACGAGGAGCATCTCCTCGGCCGCCTCACGGGCGGCGCTTGGGTCGCCTCGGCCCAGGCGCCAGCGAGCGGCGAGCCCGAGCGCCTCCAGCAGGAGACGCGACTCGCCGGCCTCGCGAGCGACGTCGATCCACTCGGCGAAATCGTTCCCTTCCATGAGATCGAGCCGGGCACGCTCGCGGTACGCCGCGGCGGCCTCGGCGAACCGCCCCTCCCGACGCATTCCCTCGGTGGCGATGCCGATGTAGCTCCCGGCCCGGTCGGTGACGCCTCGCTGAGCGTACATCCGCGCCAGGTCCAGCATGACGCCGTACGCCCGCGGGCGTTGCCGAAGCTCCTCCTCGAGGTGCTGGATATCCTCGGGAAGCGGCTCCGGGGCAGCCTCCGGCTCGGACTCCCGGGGGGCGGCCTGCGCCGCGTAGCTGGTCGGCTCGAGCTCCAGCGTGGCGGGAGGCTGGGCGGAGCCGGATGACGGTCGAGCCCCAACCGAGGCGTCGGCCTCCTCCGCGGTCTCCACGTCCCTCACGCACGACTCCCCATCGCGCTCGTCCGCGTGGTTTTCCTCGCCGGCGGCAGGACCGTCGGGCTCGGCGACCGGCCCATCGGAGGGCATCGCCTCGGGTTCGGCGACCAGCTCGCCGAGGATCCGGCGGACGCGCTTGGCGGCCGCCTCGTCCCGCGCCGACCGATGCGCCTCGAGCGCCTGGCGATAGGCGTCGATCGCCGGCTCGCGCCGGCCGTCCTCCCGCAGCGCGTCCGCCAGGCGCTCGCACCCCTCTCCGTCCTCGGGCGCCAGCTGGACGATCTCTTGCAGGGCGACGAGGGCCGCGTCCCGCTTGCCGAGGGCGCGTTGACGCTCGGCGTATCGCGCGAGCTCGGCCCGGGCGTCCGCCTTCAGGCCCTTCGCCGCGTAGAGCCTTCCCAGGAGGAGGCCGGCACCGACGTCCTCGGGGAGATAGCGGCGCACCTTGCGCGCACAGGCGATGGCGTTGGCGTGCAGGCCCTGTCCGGCGTAGGCCTCGGCGGCCCGCCGGAATCGCTCGGCCGCGGCGACCGGGTCCCCCTTGTCCAGGAACGCGTCGCCGATGGCGTTGAGGGCGGCCGGCGGGGGACCCGTGCCGGCCCGCTCGGCGGCCTCGATCTCGGCCTGGTAGCGCTCGATCGCCAGGTCCGGGTCGTCGTGGCGCGTCGGCTCCCGGCGTGACTTCTTCCAGAACGACGTCATGGGAGGAATGTCGCCCTTCGAGTCCCTCGATTCAACGCCGCCCCGTCGCGCTATCGTCCTCGGCGCGCGACCAGACGACCCGTCCGGCGCGGATCGTCGCTCGCGCGTGGTTGACGCCGTAGTGGTAGGCCAGGTGACGCTCGTCCGGCACGTCGAACAGGGCCACGTCGCCCGGGGCGCCCCGGCCCAGCGTCCCGCGCGACGGGTCCCCCAGCGCCCGCGCCCCGCCGCGCGTCACGGCGCGCAGGGACTCGTCGATCGTGAGCCCGAGGTCGCAGCATGCGAAGGCGATCATCAAGCCCAGGTTCTGGGTCATCGAAGAACCGGGGTTGAAGTCGGTGGCCAGGGCGACCGTCGCGCCCGCGTCGACCAGCGCGCGGGCCGGAGCGTGCCGCCCGAGCCGCAGGAAGAACGACGTGCCGGGGAGGAGCGTGGCGACCGTCCCCGCGCCGGCCAGGGCCGCGATTCCGCGCTCGTCGATCGACACCAGGTGGTCCGCGCTCGCCGCCCCCAGGCGCGCCGCGAGCTCCGCCCCACCCAGCGCGGCGAACTCCTCGGCGTGGATCTTGAGTCCGAACCCGAGCTCCGCGGCCCGCTCCAGGACGGTTTCGCTCTCGGCGAGGGTGAACGCGCCCGCGTCGCAGAACACGTCACAGAACGCGGCCAGGCCCGCCTCGCGAACTGCGGGCAGGCCCTCCTCGACCACCTCCCGGACGTACCCCTCGCGATCGGCTCCAGGCGGGACGGCGTGCGCTCCGAGATACGTCGGCACGAGCCGCGGCAGGCGGGGATCCGTCGACAACCGTCGCACGACGCGCAGCGCCTTGAGCTCCTCGGCGGTGGTCAGCCCGTAGCCAGATTTGACTTCGACGGTCGTCACGCCGTGCCGGGCGAAGACCCGCAATCGCGCCCGGGTCCGCTCCACCAGCTCGTCCTCGGAGCGGGCGCGAAAATCGCGCACGCTGGCCGCGATGCCGCCGCCGGCCGCGGCGATCTCCTGGTACGAGGTCCCCGCCAGACGGCGCTCGAACTCGGCCACCCGGTCGGCGCCGAACACGGCGTGCGTGTGGGAATCGACCAGCCCTGGGAGCGCCACCGCGCCGGCCGCGTCGAGCCGCGGGCCTCCGGCCGCCTCCGGGGGAAGCCCGGACATCGGCCCCCGATCCACGATCCTTCCGTCCCGGATCCACACGAACGCGTCGCCGACCGCATTCAGCCGGTCGCCGGGCCGACCCGCTCCGGGATCGACCAGGCGGCCGATCGACTCGATCAGGAGATCGCCGCCGACCAGCGGCTCGTGCCCCGGGTCGACAGGCCCGGGCGTCACCCGGCGTCGCACATCGGCAGTCGGATTCCCCGCTCGCGCGCCGTTCGCCGCGCCTCGTCGTAGCCGGCGTCGGCATGCCGGGCGACACCCAGCCCGGGATCGTTGGTCAGAACCCGCTCGAGGCGCTCCGAGCCGTCCGCCGTGCCGTCGGCCACGGTGACCTGCCCGGCGTGGAGCGAGAGCCCGATCCCGACCCCTCCCCCGTGGTGGAACGAGACCCACGACGCCCCGCTGGCAGTATTGAGGAGCGCGTTGAGCACGGGCCAGTCGGCGATGGCGTCCGAGCCGTCCCGCATGGCCTCCGTCTCGCGGTACGGCGAGGCTACGGAGCCCGTGTCGAGGTGGTCGCGACCGATCACCACGGGGGCCCGCAACGAGCCGTCGGCGACGAGCGCGTGGATCCGCTCGCCCAGCCGCCAGCGGTCGCCGTAGCCCAGCCAGCAGATGCGCGCCGGCAGGCCCTGGAAGGCGACCCGCTCCGACGCCAGGCGAATCCAGCGCTGGAGCGGCTCGTCGTCGGGAAACAGCTCGCCGATGGCCCCATCGATGGCCGCGATGTCGGCCGGGTCGCCACTCAGGGCGGCCCATCGGAAGGGGCCCTTGCCCTCGCAGAACAAGGGCCGGATGTAGGCCGGGACGAATCCGGGGATCTCGAACGCGTCCTCGAGGCCCGCGTCGCGGGCCTGGCCGCGCAGGTTGTTGCCATAGTCGAAGGCCACCGCGCCCCGATCCTGCATCCCGCGCATCGCACCACAATGGACGGCCATCGAGGCCATGGCCCGGGCTACGTAGTCGTCCGGGTCGTCGCGCCGCAGAGCGGTCGCCTCGTCCAGCGACAGTCCGGCCGGCACGTAGCCGTTCAGCGCGTCGTGGGCGCTCGTCTGGTCGGTGACGACGTCGGGGACGACGTCGCGCCGGACGAGCTCGGGCAGGATCTCGGCGCAGTTGCCGACGAGACCCACCGAGCGAGCCTCTCCGGCGCGGGTGGCCTGCGCGATCCGTTCGAGCGCCGCGTCGAGGTCGTCGGTCGTCTCGTCCAGGTAGCGCGTAGTCAGGCGCCGTTCGAGACGCTCCGGGTCGATTTCGACGACGAGGCAGGCCGCGCCGTTCATCGTGGCCGCAAGCGGCTGGGCGCCGCCCATCCCGCCGCAGCCGCCGGTCAGGATCCAGCGCCCTGAGAGGGAGCCGCCGAAGTGGGTCCGGCCCACGGCGGCGAACGTCTCGTAGGTTCCCTGGAGAATGCCCTGCGTCCCGATGTAGATCCACGACCCGGCCGTCATCTGACCGTACATCGTGAGGCCGAGGCCTTCGAGGCGCCGGAACTCGTCGATCGTGGCCCAGCGGGGCACGAGGTTGGCATTGGCGATCAACACGCGGGGGGCCATCGGATGGG
>CAZCZH010000170.1:0-5900 GCA_964502985.1 uncultured Gemmatimonadales bacterium | reverse complement strand
AGCCTCCGCGTCAAGGACGAGTCGCGACGCTTCGGGCTCAACTCGTTCAAGATCCTCGGCGTGACCTATGCGCTGGAGGCGTTCCAGGGGAATGGCGACGGCCTGGTCGTCGCGGCGAGCACGGGCAATCACGGTCGCGCCGTGGCGCGGGCCGCAGCCCGGGCGGGCCATCCGTGCCGGATCTACGTGCCGCGCGGAACGGTGCCCGCACGGATCGAGGCCATCGAGTCCGAGGACGCCACGGTCGTCGTCGTCGAGGGAACCTACGACGACGCGGTGCGCGAGGCGGCGCGCGATCTGTCGTCCGTCCGGGCGACCGTCGTCAGCGACACGTCGTGGCCAGGCTACACGACGGTCCCGCGGAGCCCTTGCCGCGGCCGTGGCCAGCCGGTTCGCCTGGCTCGGCGGCGCGGAGCGCCCGTTCGTGATCGCAGTCGAGCCGGCGGGCGCGGCGCCGGCCCTGGCTTCGGCGCGCGTCGGCCTGCCGACGATGCTGGACCGCGAGCCCGAGACCGCGCTGGCGGGCTTGTGGACGGGCGCTGTCTCGCTCGCCGCCTGGCCCGCCCTGCAGGACCTCGTCGATGCGTTCGTGGCGATCCTCGACGAGCGGGCGCTGGAGGCGATGCGCCGGTTGGGTCGAGGACGGGGCGCGGATCCCGAGGTCGTCGCAGGACCCTCGGGCGCGGCCGGGCTGGGTGGTCTGCTGGCGATCCTCGAGGACGACGATCTGGAACCCGTCCGTGCCGCGGCGGGCCTGGGTCCCGAGGCGCGCGTCCTCGTGATCGTCACCGAGGGCGACACGGATCCCGCATTGCGTCGCCGGGTGCTGGAGGCGTCGAGCTAGGTGCGGGCTCCGTTCGACGGATGTCGGGCCCGGAATTCGAACCGTGCTGCCGTTCCGCGGGCTTCTGCCCTCTCGTAGACCAGGCGCGCGACCGCGACGTCCTGGAGAGCTGTCCCTGTCGAGTCGAAGACTACGACCTCCTCCGGCGCGAGGCGTCCTGGTCGAAGGCCGGCGATCACCTCGCCGAGCTCGGCCCGAACGTCGCCGCGGGTCATGGCGCCGGCCTCCAGGGCGTGGTGCAGCTCGCCGATCCGCACACACTGTTCCAGGAGGTCGACGATCAAAGCGCTCGATGCGACGAGCTCGACCTCCAGCTCCCGCTTGTCCTCATCGTCGGCGCCGACTGCCGCCACGAAGGTTCCCGGCTGGACGCTGCCGCGCCGCACGAGCGGCTTGCGCGACGGTGTGCACGTCACGCACAGGTCGCTTCGCGAAAGGGCCCAGGCGAGATCGTCGACGGCGTGCGCCTCGATCCCCGCGCGGCGCACGTCGTCTGCCAGCCGTTGGGCACGACAGGCCAAACGGTCGACGGCGAACACGCGCGCCAGCGGCCGCACGAGGGCCAGCGCGGCGATCTGCGACCGAGCCTGGGCACCGCAGCCGCAGATCGTGAGCGAGCCCGCATCCTCGCGGGCCAGGTGGCGGGCCGCGACGGCCGTGGCGGCCGCCGTCCGGAGGATCGTCACCTCGACCGAGTCCATGACGGCCAGAGGAAATCCGCTGGCGCCGTGGAACAGCGTGATCGTTCCCTGGATCGTCGGCAGGCCGCGGGCCTGGGGGTTGGCCGGGAAGTTGGCGTTCGACTTGACCGCGTAGCACGCTCCAGGCTCCGGTAGCCCGGCCGCTTTGACGTGGAAGCCACCACCGCGGACGGCGTGACCGAGGAGGCCCGGGGCGGCCACCGCTCCCTTGGCGTGGAGCCGGAACGCGCGCTCGACCTCGACGATGCAATCGGCGAGATCCACCAGCTCGGCGACGTCCGCACCCGTCAGGAGCAGCGTGGACCCGGGATCAGGCCGCATGCTGCTCCTCGACGCCGAGGACGAACAGCGTCGAGCCGACGAGGCCGATCGCGCCGGCGACGAGGAAGGGTGTCGCCGGGGAAACGCGCCACAACAGGCCGCCCAGGAAGGCGGCGGGCGTTACGGAGAGGCTCCGCACGAGATAGTACAGTCCCACCGTCCGGCCGCGGATCCCGGACGCGGCCGAGTCGACGATCATCGCCTTGCGGGACGGCTCACCGATCTCGCGCAGCCCACCGACGACGAACGCCAGTCCCAGCGCCACGGGTCCACGCGCCACGGCCACGCAGACCGGGTACAGGGCGAACGCCAGGAACGTGGCCGTGACGAACGGCTTGCGTCCGACGCGGTCGGCGATCCGAGCGGCCGGCAGGTAGACGGTGATCGACGTCGCTACCTGGAGCGCCACGAGGAACCCGAAGGCCTGTACGGACACCCCGCGCACGCTCGTCACGTACAGCACGACGAACACGCCGGCCATCCCCTCGCACGCCCGGATCACGATGTCGGAAAGGAGGAGCCGCCGGAGCGGCGCGGCGAAGGAGCGCCAGACACCCAGCAGTCCGATACGGGACGGGGCCGCCAGCGGGAGCGACATGCGCCGCACGACGAGGATCGTGACCCCCGCCAGGGCGATGGTCGCGGCGAAGCCGACCCGCAGCCCGCCCACCACGCCGAGCGCCGTCACCAGCGCCCCGCCGAGGATCGGTGAGACGAGCATCGGGACGCGCCGCAGGATCGCCTGCACGGTGAACCCCATCGCCCGCCGGTCGGGCGGCAGCGCGGACCCCATTACGGAGAACGTGGCCGGGCTCCCCATGCTGTGCCAGGCCATGGCCAGGGCCAGGCCGACGAAGAGCCATGGCCAAGAAGGGGCCACGAGGTAGACCACATATCCCGCCGTGGCGATCGTGACGAACAACGCGAAGGCGTTGCGGTGTCCCAGCCGGTCAGCGAGCGCCCCGCCCGGATACTGGTAGGCGGCGTCGCAGAAGTCCTCGGTCGTCCCGAACAGGCCGATCGCCAGCGGCCCCGCCCCCAGCGCCTCAAGGTACTTGGGGAGAAATCTCTTCCATGTCTCCTCGCCCAGGCCGAGGAGGAAGACGGCGCCCGCGGCGGACACCACGTCGCGCTCGAGCGCCAGTGCCGAGCGCCATGAGACGTCGCTCAGCCGGGCCACGCGACCCGCAGGAGTCCGGCCACCCCGCCCGCCGCGACGAGCGCCGGCACGCTCACCCTGCCCCGCTGCAGAGCGACGAGGGTCAGGCAGAGGAGCGCGAGGCCGAACGGGTCGGGAGCGCCGCTTCCCCTCGGCCAGAGCGTCACACGGCCGAGGATCGTGGCCAGGAAGAGGATCACCCCCACGACGGCTGCAGTCACTCCGGACAGGGCGCCGGCCAGCGCGCGATTGTCGCGCAGCTTCTCGACGTACGGCGCGCCGATGAGAACCAGCACGAAACTGGGCAGGAACGTGACATAGGTCGTGAGCAGGGCGCCGGCGACGGCGCTGACGAAAGGATTCAGACCCTCGGGATGGGTCCAGGAGGCCTGGAAGGCGACGAACTGGACGACCATGATCAGGGGACCGGGAGTCGTCTCGGCCAGCGCCAGCCCGTCGACGGTCTGCGCGTGGGTCAGCCAGCCCAGCGAGCCGCTGGCCGCCTGGGCGACGTACCCCAGGACGGCATACGCTCCGCCGAAGGTGACCAGGGCGGCCTTGCTGAAGAAGCGATACTCCGCGGCGTGTACGCTTTCGGCTCCGCGCCACGCGACGAGCGCCACGTAGGGAACGAGCCACAACGCGACGCCGATGGCGATCAGCCTCAGCGTGCGCCCCCGCGCGGGAGTCGAAGCCGGCTCCCGGGACGTTGACTCGCCCCCCACCCGCGGCGCGAACGCGCCCGGCCACAGACGCGCGCCGGCCATCCCGACGAGCCCCGCTGCGAGGACGATCGCCGGAAAGGGGATCCCGAGGACGAGCATCCCCACGAACGCGACACTGGCCAGCGCGACGTGGGCCGGCCGGGCGAGCGTCCGGCGTCCGATCCGGATGGCGGCGTGCACGACGATTGCCACGACCACCGGCCGGATCCCGTCGAGGACGCCGGCGACGGCCGCCACGTCTCCGTAGACGGCGTAGACCGTCGACAGGACGAGCAACACGAGGATCGAGGGCAGGACGAACAGCAGCCCGGCGACGACCCCACCCGCCGTGCCATGGAGCGCCCATCCCGCATACGTGGCCAGCTGCTGGGCCTCCGGGCCCGGGAGCAGCATGCAGAACTTCAGGGCATGGAGGAAGCGCTCCTCTCCGATCCACTTGCGGCGCTCGACCATCTCCTGGTGCAGGATCGCGATCTGGCCCGCCGGCCCCCCGAAGGAGATCCAGCCGAGGATCGCCCAGAACCGCAGGGCCTCGCTCGGCCGGACGCGTGTCGGCGTCGCATCGATCCTCATGGAACCTCTCCGGGGTTGCTTAGCGTATCGGCTTGTGATACAATTGAATCAATGCAAGATACAGTTGTATCACCGAACGCTCGGCGGTGTCAAGAGCGGCCGGAGCCCGCCGGCGAGTGGCTCATGCTGATCCATCAGCTCCCGCCGGAGCCGGCCTACTTCCGCGTCCGCATCCGACGCCGGCTGTCCGCGATCGGGGCGGTGCCGGTCAAGAACTCGGTCTACGCGCTTCCGGCCGACGATTCCACGCGTGAGGATTTCGAGTGGCTCGTCCGGGAGATCCTCGAGGGGGGCGGCGAGGCCACCCTGTGCCGGGCCGTGTTCATCGACGAGGAGACCGGGCCCCGCCTGCGCCGGGCGTTCGATGCTGAGCGCACCGGGATCTACGCGGAAATCCAGGAGGAAGCCGAGCGCGTTCGCTCGCGGCTGGCGGACGAACGCGACCGCGAAAGGATCAGAATCGAGGCCCGCGGGACGCTGGCCGATCTCGAGCGGCGTTTGAAGGAGGGGGTCGAGAGCGACTTCTTCGACGCCCCGGGGCGTGAAGAGGCACGGGAAGCGATCTCGCTGCTGAAGATGGAACTTTCCGAACGCTACGAGGAGGACGCCAGGGTGAAAGCAGAACGGAAGCTCGAAGACGTCCGGGCCCGGACATGGGTCACGCGCCGCGGCGTCCGCGTCGATCGCATCGCCAGCGCGTGGCTGATCCGCCGCTTCATCGATGCCGAGGCGACCTGGAAGTTCGTCGACCCCACGGGGTACTCTCCGATGGAGGGCGAGCTACGCTTCGACATGTTCGGAGGCGAGTTCACTCACCAGGGGGAGCGTTGTACGTTCGAGGTCTTGCTCGACAGGTTCGGCCTGACCGGGAACCCCGCGCTGCGGGCGATCTCCGAGGTCGTTCACGACGTCGATCTCAAGGAGGATCGCTTCAGCCGGAAAGAAGCCGCGGGTGTGGCGTCGTTGATTCACGGTATCGCCAGCTCGTCCGATGACGACCTGGAGCGTATCCGTCGAGGAGGGGAGATCTTCGAGAGCCTGTACGGGCATTTCTCGGTTCGCGAGGCGTCGCCCCAGGGCGCGTAGGCCGTCGACGTGAGGAGGAGACTTGTGAGCGGCGAGCCCGCGGCTCGGATCGGCGTCGTCGGTGACCACGACCCGGCTGTCGTGGCCCATCGCGCCAACCCGCTCGTCGTGGAGCGGGTCGCCGAAGTGGTCGGCTTCCCGATCGAGGCGACGTGGGTCGCCACCGACTCGATCGACCCGGCAGACCCGGCCCCGCGGGTGGGCACGTTCGACGGGATCTGGGTCGTCCCCAACAGCCCGTACGCGTCGGACGCGGGCGTGTTCGCCTCGATCCGCTGGGCGCGTGAGTCCGGGACCCCGTTCCTCGGCACCTGCGGCGGGTTCCAGTACGCGGTCGTCGAGTACGCGCGGAACGTGCTCGGTCTGGACGCCGGTCAATACCGGCGCGGGGGGGCTGTGGACGGTCGGCGCGGGCGACGATATTTACTATAATTCCGGCACGCCGCAGGTCGGCATCGGCAAGACGAACCCATCCTATACGCTCGACGTCG
>CAZCZH010000169.1:0-6009 GCA_964502985.1 uncultured Gemmatimonadales bacterium | reverse complement strand
CCCGCTGGAAGTGGCGCCACTGGCGGCGGACCCGATCCGGCTGTCGGATCGCCCGTATCCCGGAACACTCGAGGTCCGTTTCGAGCCCCGGATGGGGGTCACGGCCGTCAACGTGGCGCCGCTCGAGGCGTATCTGGAGGGTGTCGTGGCGCGCGAGATGGGGCGCCCCGGAGAGGCTGCGGCGGAGGCCCTCCGTGCGCAGGCCGTCGCCGCCCGTACGTACGCCCTCAAGCATATCGGAACGCGACCGGCGCTGGGGTTCGACGTGTACGGCTCGGTCGAGGATCAGGACTACGGCGGGGCGCCGGAGGCCGCCGACTCGCTGGCCGTGCTGGCCGTCCGGGCGACACGCGGCGAGGCCCTGCTGTACAACGGCTACCTGATCGACGCCTTCTATCATTCCACCTGCGGTGGACAGACGGCGCGCGTCGAGGAGGCGTTCGACGATCCGCCGGCGCCTTACCTGACCGCGGTCAGCGACGAGCGTCCCGACGGCCGCGGATACTGGTGCCAGGGATCGCGGTATTTCCGCTGGTCCGCGCACTGGGACGCCGACGAACTGCAGGCGACGATCGCCCGCAACCTGCCGCGCGTCGTCCCACTGCCCGTCGACGGGCCGGGCCGTCTGCGCGACCTGGAGCTACTGCAATCGAGTCCCGAGGGGCGCGCGCTGGCCGTGCGGGTGAGAACCTCGACGGGAACGTACGTCGTCGCCAAGAACGCCATTCGGAGCCTGTTCGCCGACGCCGACGGGCAGCTCTTGCGCTCCACGCTGTTCCTGTTTCGCCCGCTTCGCGACGGATCGACGATCCGCCAGCTGACGCTGACGGGGGGCGGCTGGGGGCACGGAGTCGGACTGTGCCAGGTGGGGGCCATGGGCCGGGCCCGGGGCGGCCAGGGCTACCGCCAGATCCTGGCGGCCTACTATCCCGGCACGACCGTCCGTGCGCTGTATTGAAGGCTGGGGCGGGCGTCGCGATCGCGGCCGTCATCGCGCTGGCTCCGGCCGGCTGCGGGGGGGTGTACTCGGCGGGCGCGGACGGAGGGCCCGGGGCGGACGGGGCGGCGCGCGGAAGCCGGCCCGTGACGGGCGTGTCGATCCCCGTGCGGGATCGCTACGCGCGTGCCCGGCTGTCCCTGCTGGACGCGATCAACGCCGACCGGCGCGGCGCAGGGGCGCCCGCCCTGGCGCTCGATTCGCTGGCCACTGTCGCCGCCCAGGAGCATGCCGACGCGATGGCCGCGGAGCGCTTCTTCAGTCACTACGGGCGCGACGGGCGGGCGCCCTACGACCGCCTCGCCGAGACCGGCTCGCGGGCCCACGTGCGCGAGAACGTGTTTCGCTGGTCGCGGCGCCTGGCCGTGACCGCTCCGGGCGATCCCTGGGCGCAGTTCGACGTCGACGACGCCCAGCGCTGGCTGATGCGCTCGTCCGGCCATCGAGACGCGATCGTCGACCCGTGGGCCACCGGCGTCGGCCTGGGCATCGCCTCGGACCCGGTCGGTGACGCGGTGTACGTCGTGCAGGACTTCGTGTCCCGGCACGTCAGCGTGGAGGTCACGGGGCGGGCCTGGCGCGGCTCGTCGATACCGCTCCGCGGGAGGGTGCTCGCGGCCGGCCTGCGGCCCCTGGTCGTCAGTTTGTCGCGCGAGCCGGACGATGTTCCGTGGTCCGGAGGAGATCCCCCGGGAGGAGCGTACCAGGACGGGAGCGAGGAGACGGCTCTCGTTCCACCGTGGAGCATCGAGTGGCACCGGACGGACGCGTCGTTCGCCCTGGATCTGGCGGCCGGCGGGCCGCTCCAGCCCGGACGTTGGTACGGGATCGTCTATCTGGCGCGAGACTCGCGCGTCGAACGGGCGCTGGCCCTGCGCTCGGTGACGACCGAGAACTGTGTCGCCGGGGCGGCATTCGTCGTCGACGTCCTGTGAGGCGACCCGGGAAGCGCGGCGCCCGGGGTAGCGCCGGGAGGCGGGCGAGCTTGATCGTGCCGCTCGGCGGCGTAACTTCTCGACTCGCCGAGTCCCCCGCGGCGAGCACCGAGGGACCGAGATTCAGGAGGAAGGCCCGAGCCCGATGATCGAGAGGCGCAAGACCCGTCCGGTCAAGGTGGGAGGAGTCACGATCGGCGGTGACGCACCGGTCACCGTACAGTCGATGACCACCACCAAGACGACGGACATCTACTCGACCCTCAACCAGATCCGGAATCTGGAGGTGGCCGGTTGCGACATCGTGCGCGTCACGGTGCCCGACGAGAAGAGCGCCGAGGCGCTGCCCGAGATCAAGGCCGGGATCTCCATCCCTCTCGTGGCCGACATCCACTTCAATTACCGGGTGGCGCTGCTGGCACTCGACGCTGGCGTCGACAAGCTGCGCATCAACCCGGGCAACATCGGCGGAGAGAAGCGCGTCCAGGCGGTGGTCGAGAAGGCCAAGCAGAGGGGCGTGCCGATGCGCATCGGTGTCAACAGCGGATCGCTCGAGCAGGACATCCTGGAGAAGTACGGCGAGCCCACCGCCCGGGGGATGGTCGAGTCCGCCCTGCGACACTGTGAGATCCTCGAGCGCATGGAGTTCCGGGACATCGTCGTATCGCTCAAGTCGTCGCACGTCCCGCGCATGATCGAGGCGTATCGCCGGTTTGCCGACGAGCGCGACTATCCACTCCACCTCGGCGTGACGGAGGCCGGACCGGTGGAGGCCGGAACGGTCAAGTCCTGCGCCGGGCTGGGGACGCTCCTCATGGAGGGCATCGGGGACACGATCCGCATCTCGCTGGCCGACGACCCGCTGGTGGAGACGCGCGTGGCGAAGAAGCTCCTGCAGGTGCTGGAGCTCCGCCCGAGCGGAGTCAACGTCATCGCCTGCCCGTCGTGCGGCCGGGCCGACGTCGACGTGCACCGGCTGGCCTCCGAGGTCGAGCAGCGCACCGCCCACCTCGACAAGAACATCACCATCGCGGTCATGGGATGCGCGGTGAACGGGCCGGGCGAATCGCGCGAGGCGGACATCGGAATCGCTGGGGGCGTGCACAAGGGTCTGTTGTATCTCAAGGGCCAGAAGGAGCACACGATACCCGAGGAAGAGCTCGTCGACGCCTTGATCGAGAAGATCGAGAGCGAGCTCTGACGGGCCGCCCGGCGGATCGATGACGGATCAGGAAGCGCCGATCCGGGTCGGGCTTCTGGGGTGCGGGGCGGTGGCCCAGGTTGCCCACATGCCGGCCTACCAGCGCGTGCGCGGCGCCGATCTGGTGGCCATCGCGGACAGCGACGGGCTCAAACGGCGGGCGCTGGCCGAGCGGGCCAGGGTCCGGCATTCGGTCGCCACGCTGGACGACCTGCTGGCGATCGACGAGCTCGACGCCATCGACATCTGCCTGCCGAGCGACCTGCATCGGGACGCCGTCCTGCGCTGCCTGGCGGCCGGGAAGCACGTCCTGTGCGAGAAGCCCCTCGGCCTCGGCCCTGACGACATCAAGGCCGTCATCGACGCTCGATCGGGGGGCGATCGGGTCGTCGTCGTGGGGATGAACAACCGTTATCGCGACGACTCGATCCTGCTCAAGCAGTTCATCGAGGACGGCGCGCTGGGAGAGATCTTCTACGCTCGGGCCGGCTGGTTGAAGCGTCGAGACCGCATTCGGCCCGGTGAATGGCAGTACCAGTTCCAGCGCTCGGGCGGCGGCGTCCTCATGGATCTCGGGATCCAGCTCCTGGATCTCGTCCTGTGGCTGTGCGGCTATCCCGATCCGCACCGCGTCGACGCTTCGTTCTACAGCCACATGCCGGACATCGAGGTCGAGGACTCGGCCGTCGTGACCCTGCACTGCGCCGACCGGTTGACGATCACCCTCGAGACGTCGTGGCACTTCCTTCTGGACAGAGATCACCACTTCGTGAACCTGTTCGGCTCGACGGGCTCGGGCCTGTTGAATCCGATCCGCATCTTCCAGCACATGCACGGCAACCTGGTGAACGTCACGCCGCAGGCCCAGCGCCGGATGGGCAACATCTACATGGAGTCCTACGAACGCGAGATCGCCTTCTTCGCCGAGGTCGTCTCCGGCCGGGCGGAGGCCCCGCCTCTCGACGAGCAGCTCGTGCTGGCATGGGTCATCGAGGCGATTCAGCGCTCGGCGCGCGAGGAGCGCGAGGTCCGGATCGGGGAGTGAGGGGGGCGGGCGCGCGCGAGCCGGTGGCGCGCCACTGGTGGTGGGCCGTGCTCGGCGGCCCGCTGTTCGCGCTGGCCTACCCCCCGCTGAACCTGCTGCCCCTCGCCGTCGTCGGCCTGTGGCCGTTCCTTGCGTTTCTCGATCGCGAGGCGGATCGCCGCTGGAGTCGGGCCTTCGCCGGCGGCTACGCCTTCGGCCTGACGTTCTTCGGCGCGATCCTGTACTGGATCGCCGGCCTGACCGGGTTCAGCGCGATGGCCGTGCCGGCGTACGTGGCGTCGGTCTGCGTGATGGCCCTCAACGGGGGGATCGTGGCCCTGGCCGTGTGGCTGGGACGTCGGCGGGGGCTGCCTCTCGTGGTGTCGTTCCCGCTGGCCTGGACGGCCGTCGAGTGGCTGCGCTCGTTCGGCGATCTGGGGTTCACCTGGGCCATGGCCGGAGACACCCTCGCTTCCTACCCGCTGCTCATCCAGCCCGCCGAGCTCGGCGGGGCATATCTGCTGTCGCTGTGGCTGACCGCGCTCTCGGCAACGCTGTACCGACTGGCGTTCCCCCGCGCGGGCACGCCGCGCCGGTGGATCGCGGCGCTGGCCGTGGCGCTGGCCGCGGCCGTGCCGGCGTACGGCGCCTTGCGCATGACGGCGCTCGAGCGGCGAGCTCCCGCGTGGCGAACGTTTCGCGGGGCGGCGATCCAGCCCGACATCCCGCAGGATCGCAAGTGGGACGCCGCGTTCGAACGCGAGACCCAGCGCCGGCTGGTCGAGCTGAGCCTGCGCGCGGCCCGAGCCCGGCCGAACCTCGTCGTGTGGCCCGAGTCCGCCCTGCCGAGCTACCTGCGCTACGACCCCACCAGCCGGGCCTTGGTACTGGCGCTCGCGCAGCGCATTGGATCCCCGATCTTCACCGGAACGACCGACGCCGACACGCTGCCCGGCCGGGGCGGGGGACTGCCCGGCGACTACGTCGTGTACAACGCCGCCTTTCTCGTCCGCCCGGGCATGATCGAGCCGCGGCGGTACGCCAAGCATCGTCTGGTCCCGGTGGCCGAGCGCGTTCCATTCGTGCCGCAGGTCGCGACCGGCTTTTTCGAGAGGCTTTCTTCCTGGACGGGGCAATTCGCGCCCGGGGAGGAATGGACGACATGGACCGTCGACGGGGTCGGTTTCGGGGCCCTGATCTGCTACGAGTCGACGTTTCCCGCGGCCACCCGGGCCTTGGTGCGGAACGGGGCCGAGGTCCTTCTGAACATCACCAACGACGCGTGGTTCGGTCCGACCGCGGCGCCGTACCAGCACGCCAGTCACCTCGCCCTGCGCGCCGTGGAGAACCGGATCCCGGCGCTGCGCGCCGCGAACACGGGCATCTCCGGATGGGTCGATCCGCTGGGCCGGTACCACGACCGGACCGCTCTCTATACCGAGGCCGTCGTCGTCGGCGACCTGCCGATCACGGGGATCGAAACCCCGTACTCCCGGTGGGGGGACTGGGTCCCACTGGCGGCGCTCGTGGCGTGGGTCGTGCTTTGCGTGATCGGATCGGGCCGTCGGACGGGGCGTCGGGAGCGTCGCTTGTCCCGGTCGAGCGCCGCCGGTATCTTTTAGTGTTCGAAATGACGCACCACGATCGATTTTCCCGGGAGAATCCATGAAGAACGACATCCATCCCGAATACGTGGACGCGCGCATCGTCTGCGCCTGCGGGAACATCATCGAGACGCGCTCCACCGTGCCCGAGATCCACGTCGAGATCTGCTCCAGCTGCCACCCGTTCTTCACCGGAAAGCAGAAGCTCATCGACACTGCCGGACGGGTCGAGAAGTTCCGCGCGAAGT
>CAZCZH010000168.1:0-6013 GCA_964502985.1 uncultured Gemmatimonadales bacterium | reverse complement strand
GAAGCCGCCCCCGCTGCTGCCGCTCGGCTTCGAGCCCTGGGGATTCACGTTCTACGACCGCGGCCGCTGCGAGAAGGCCTTCGAGCACATGCGCTTCGAGGGCTACTACACCCCGCCCGGCACCGACTGGAGCATCACCTACCCGGCGCCCACGGGCGGGATCAACTGGGGCGGCGTCGCCGTCGACCCGGAGACCCGCTACCTCGTCACCAACGTCGGAAACATCCCCATGGAGATCCGGCTCATCCCGCGCGCCGAGTACGACGCGCACAAGGAGGAGGGATACGACTCGGTCGACGTCGGGCCCCAGCTCGGCACGCCGTTCGCCATGGAGCGCGGGCCGTGGATCGAGGTGCTGGCGCCGTGCAGCCCGCCGCCCTGGGGCTTCCTCGTGTCCGTCGACCTCGAGGCCGGCGAGATCCGCTGGAAGGTGCCCCTCGGAAAGCTCCGCGACCTCACGCCGATCCCGCTCGACGTCGGCGTGGGCTTTCCCAGCCTGGGCGGGCCGCTCGTGACCGGCGGCGGCGTGATCTTCATCGGCGCCGCCCCCGGCCACATCCTGCGCGCCTTCGACACCGACACCGGCGACGAGATCTGGCGGGGCGCCCTCCCCGCCGGGGCCAACGCCACGCCCATGACCTACGAGGTGCGCGGCGAGGACGGCGGCGCGCGACAGTTCGTGGTCGTGGCCGCCGGCGGCCACTGGGGATTCCACGAGCTGGGCGACTCGCTCAGCGACACGCTGGTGGCCTTCGCCCTGCCCGAGGCGGCGGAGTAGGCGCGTCAGCGCGTCAACCATCTGCCAACGAGACATCCGAGCGAGGGAATCCGCCGCCGCGGCCCGTCACACTCGCGTGGCACTGGCCGAGGAGGATCCGCCGTGAGTCGATTCATGCGCCTGATGCGCGGCCGTCCGAGCACGACGCAGAGCGGGGTGGCGCTCTGGGCCAAGTCCATGATGAACGGGGTCCTGTTCTTCGCCGTCTTCATGGCCGCCCTTCCGTGGGTGGCGCATCACCTCTTCCCGGCGCCGCTCCCGCTGCCGCCGGTGCTCCGGACCTGGGTGGGCGGGGCGCTCATCGCGCTCGGCGTGGCCGTGTGGATCCCCTGCCTCGACGCCTTCAGCCGGCGGGGCCGCGGCACGCCGTCCCCGATGGACGCCCCCCGGCACCTGGTCGTCGACGGCCTCCACGGCGTCATCCGCAATCCCATCATCGCGGGGGAGATCCTGGTCATCTGGGGCGAGGCGCTGTGGTTCGCCAGCGTGGGACTCGCCGGCTACGCCGTGCTCATGACCGCCTTTGCCCACTGGGTCGTCGTGCGGGTGGAGGAGCCGGTGCTGCGCTCGCGCTTCGGCGAGGCGTACGAGGCGTACTGCCGGCGCGTGCCCCGCTGGATCCCGCGGCCGAGGCGCGCTCCCGACCCCGCCTAGGGCCTCGCCGGCGGCTCCGGGGCTCGGGCCCTTGCCGATCGGCCGAGGGCGGCGAGGCCGGCTGCGAGCAGGAGCGCGGCGATCGCCGGCGCGGCCGCGGGCGGGGCCGCGGGGACCAGCCGGGTCGACGTGATGCGCCAGATGCTCCCGTAGTAGCTCGCGACCAGGAGGTTGCCGCGCGCGTCGGCGAGCACGTCCGTCGGCGCGTTGAGCCCGGACACGACCCGCTCCACCGCGCCCGAGGCCGGGTCGACCAGCACCACGTCGCGGTAGTCGAGCCCGTCGACGACGGGGAACTGGCCGCTCCACCTGGCCACGAAGGCGCGGTGGTGATAGCGCGGCTGGAACGCGGTCCCGTTGAACGCGAGCCCGGTCACGCCGGCGTGCGGGCCCAGCCCGATCGGGTTCGCCGGGTCGTGGAGCTGGTCGAACGCGGCGTGCAGCGAGTCGAGGTCCGGCCCCCCCGGTCCGTCCTGATCGAGATTGTCGAAGGTGACCGACAGCGCCAGCTGGGTGGGGTCGCCGATCCCCGCGAAGAAGCCCGCGCCCTCCGCCGCCGCATTCCCCTGCCAGTTGCCGTTGCGAAAGCCGTAGTCGGCGCCGGCCACCGCGCGGAACATCTGGTCGTGCACGTCGTCGTTCGACGGTCCCTGCCAGGCGTCGGGGTCGGCGGTCGACCCCGTCGCGCTCCGGTCGTAGACGTCGTTGTTCACGCGGTGGAAGTTGTTCGTGAACCAGAGCGCGCCGGAGTCGTCGAGCGCCAGGCCGAAGGGGTTGCGCGTCCCGCAGGAGTGGACGCGCAGCTTGTCGGGAGCCGTCGAGGTGTAGGGAGCCTCGGCGCCCGGCGTCGTGCCGTCGATGGCGTCCTGGTACTGTGCGCTGGTCGGGTCGGACGGGAACGCGGCGAACCCGGCGGCGTTCGCGGCCGTGGGCACCTGGGTGAGATCGTCGATCACGAGGATCGCGCCCCCGTAGGCCGACTCGCCGAAGGCGTCGCCGGTGGACGACTGGAGGGCTCCGTTGCGGGTGCGGACGCCGCTCCCGACGAAGAGCGTGTCCCCGCGGATCTGGATCTGGTCGAGCCAGTGGACGTCGCTCGGAACGCCGTGGACGATCGCCGCGCTCGAGTCGCCGGCGCCGCCGAAGACGCCGTCGCCATCGCCGTCCACGTACCGGATCAGGCGCGACAGCGGGGCGTTCGGATCGTTGGCGCTCGTGTACGTGTTGGTCAGGTAGAGCTCCGGACGACCCTGCGCGTCGGCGTGGAAGGCGATCCCGCCGGCGTGGAGGGCCAGGGCATCCACCCGGTTCGTCAGGGCTCCGCTGTCCGGGTCGTAGTCGAAGCGGCGCACGGGGTGCGCGTCGCTCGCGACGTAGAGGTACGTCCGACCCGGGTCGGGGCCGGGCCCGAAGGCCATCTGCGTGGCGAGGGACTGGGTGGCGCCGCTGTCCGCGGCGTACGAGGAGCCGCTCGCCTTCTCGATCGCGAGGAGGCCGGCGTGGTCGCCCACGAGGGCGGGGGCCTCCTCCGGGAACGCCGCGGCGGGCCCCGCGCCCGCGACGACCAGCGCGGGGAGGAGCCCCGCGGCGCGTGCGCGGAGGCGGGGGGTGCGCATCGGCTCATCATACGCGAGGGCCGGACCGGGGGATCTCAATCCCCTTCCGCGATCGGCCGATCCCTCCTGTTTTGCGGAGAGGTCCTCCATGAAGCGCTTCGCCGGCTTCCTCCTCGCCACCGGGGCAACCGTCTTCCTCGTGGCGCTCTCCTCGCTCGTCACCTGGCGCCTCACGGGCGAGAACGAGCTCTTCCGCGGAGCGCTCGTGCACACCGCGGACGACCTGCACGTGCTCGAGCTGCTGGAATCCGGGCGGTCGGAGGAGGCGATCGAGTTCCTGAACCGCCAGGTCGACACGAACGCCGTCCTCGCGGCCGGCGCTCCGCGCGAGAGCTGGCTGCCCGACCAGACGGAGCGCTTCGCCGGGTGCGTCCTCCAGCGGATCAAGCGCCACCGCGAGCGGCACCCGTACACGCACCCGGACGCCGAGCTGGCCGCCCTGGTCCAGCGGGCGCTCGCTCCGGATCTCCGCTGCGGATAGCGCTCCAGGGCCTCCCAGGCGGGCTCCAGGGCCCGGGCCCGCGGGGACCGCCCCGGAGACACCGCCCTGTGAAGCGCTTCATAGGTGCAGGGCCGCGGCTCCCCGATCCTTCCGACATGCAATCGGGAGGACACACCGTGACCCATCCGATCCGACGCTTCCATTCGTGGCTCGGCCTGTTCGCCATCCTCTGGCTGGGAACCGGCGCCAGCGAGTGCAACCTCTCCCAGCCCTCCGCGCCCGCCCCGCCGCAGAACGTCTCCGTGATCGGCGACGCCAACGGCGACGGCGGCTTCGACGCCGACGACGCCATCTACGTCCGCGACGCCCTCGACGCCGCCGGGGTCCCCGCGCAGCCCGCCTACCTCTCCGACGTCGCCGAGCCGTGCGCCGGCTACGTGGACCAGGGCGACTACGAGCGGCTCTGGCTCGCCGCGAAGGCCATGGCCCTCGGGCGCCCCACGCCGTCCGACTGCCACGGCGGCGCCAACATCGGCGACGACACCGGCGCGGTGCGCCCCGCCCCCGAGGACATGCTGCCACCGCGGCCGCCGAGCCTCGACGACCAGTTCGGCGAGGTCGCCGCGCTCGTCCCCGAGTTCGGCGGTGCCTACGTCGGCGCCAACGGGAGCGTGCAGGTCGTGCTGAACGCCGCGGACCGCTTCGACGACGCCGTGAACGCGATGATCGACGTCTTCGGCGTCGAGGCGCTCCCCTCCGACGTCTTCGAGGCCGTGGACGGCCGCTTCGGCTTCGCCGCGCTCCAGTCGGCGCGCGAGATCGCGCGGACTCTGCTCCCGATCCCGGGGATGGCCTCCGTGGACGTGGACGAGGTCCAGAACCTCGTCGTCATCGGCCTCTCCGACATGAGCCTCGCGCCGCAGGTGGAGGCCCAGCTCTCCGGGCAGGGCGTCGACCTCGCGATGGTGTCGATCGTGGCGGACACGCCGACCACGCCCGAGGGCGCCTGGGGCGGCGAGGAGATCTTCAGCGACCACGGCAACGGCGACTGGCACGCCTGCACCATGGGGTTCGTCGCCCGCCAGGCCACCGAGCTCGGGTTCGTCACCAACGCCCACTGCGGCGCCGTGATCGGCACGCCCGAGAGCAGCTACGTCGACACCTACCAGGGAAGCCTGGGGACCGAGACGGCGGAGGCGTCGATCGTCACGAGCGCGAACGACCCCTTCTGCCCGATGAACTCGCAGTGCCTCCACGCGGACGTGACCTTCGCGAAGCTCGACCCGGGCGTGCAGGGCGCGCGCGGCCGCATCACCCGCTACAACGGCGGCGGCTACTACGAGATCGTCCAGGAGGCGTACTTCTCGTGGGTGGGTGAGCAGGTCCACAAGAGCGGCCGCACCACGTTCGAGACCACCGGCATGGTCGTGGCCACCTGCGTCGACGAGACGTCCACCGACGGGATCATCCGCCTGTGCCAGGACGAGGCGGACTACGCGTCGGCCCCCGGCGACAGCGGCAGCCCGGTCTTCCGCATCCTGTCGGGCACCGACGTCGAGATCCTCGGCCTGCACTGGGGCTCGAACACCCAGTCGGCGAAGTTCAGCCCGATGCACCAGATCCAGTACGAGTTGGCGCCGATCTACTCGCTCGTGCTGACGGCCGGCAACGAGCCGCCGTCGATCGACCTTCTCGATCCGGACGACGGCGACTCGGTCGTGGGCGCGTTCGTGCCGACGACCTTCAAGGCCTTCTTCATGGATCTCGAGGACGGCTTCGGCTGTCCGACCTGCGAGGTCTCGTGGACGACGAGCGCCGGCGGCTACCTCGGCACGACCCAGGTGAGCCAGCCCTGGGTCGTCGACACGTTCACGCTGACCGGCGGCATCGCCCAGAAGATCGTGGCCACCGCGCGCGACAGCAAGGGTGACGAGACCAAGGCGTCCATCTGGCTCACCGGCGGCACCTCGACGCCGACCGTGACCATCCTCGAGCCGCTCGAGGGCGCGCAGCTCTGGAAGGGCGCGACCTACCTCTACGAGGGCACGTCCTTCGACCCGGACCACTTCGGTCCGCTCGACTGCGCCTACCTCGACTGGACGCTGCCCCCCGGCAGCACGCCGGAGAACGGCTGCGCGGCCGAGAACACCATCGACCAGACCGGCTACTACAGCGTGACGCTCCAGGCCACCAAGCCCGGGACGACCACGACCGTGTCGGACACCGTGGGCATCCAGGTGGTGAATCCCCCGCAGAACGTGGGCCCGCACGTGGCAATCGTTCGGCCGCGCGACGGCCTGGCCTTCAACGCCACCTCGAGCCACTCGCTCAAGGGCCGCGTCCAGGACTTCGACGAGGCGGGCCCGGTACAGTACGAGTGGGTCATCAAGTACGGGAGCACCGAGACCGTGATCGACGCCGGCACCATGCCGAACCACGACTACACCACGTTCCTGTGGGACATCGACGCGATGTTCTACGTGCCGCCCGCAGACCCGGCCGAGGCCGCCGGCAAGACCCCCG
>CAZCZH010000167.1:0-6049 GCA_964502985.1 uncultured Gemmatimonadales bacterium | reverse complement strand
GCGCGGCAACGGGACCATCGAGTCCCCGTGCCCGCCCAGGACGAACGCCGACACGTCGCGCACCGAGACGTCCAGCTCGAGCGCGATGAACGAGCGGAAGCGGGCCGCGTCGAGGACCCCCGCCATGCCGATGATCCGGCGTCGGTCGAAGCCGGTCGTCTTGAGGGCGACGTAGGCCATCACGTCGAGCGGGTTCGACACGACGATGACGATCGCCTCGGGGCAGCGGTCGCGGATCTCCTCCGCGACGCCGCCCACGATCTCGGCGTTCTTCTTGAGCAGGTCGTCACGACTCATGCCGGGCTTGCGCGGCAGCCCGGCCGTCACGACGACCAGGTCGGAGCCCTCGGCGAGGCCGTAGTCGGTGCCCCCCGTCAGCCGCGTGTCCGTGCCCACGACGGGCGCCGCCTCCCACAGGTCGAGAGCCTTCCCCTTGGGCATCCCCTCGACGATGTCGAGCAGGACCACTTCGTTGGCGAAGCCGCTCTCGGCGAGGCGTTGGGCGGTGGTGGCGCCGACGTTGCCGGCGCCCACGACGGTCAGCTTGACGCGGCCCAACGGGCTACCCTTCGGCGACGATGGACACCTGCTTGCGGCGCCGGTCCTTGCGCTCGAACCGGACCACCCCGTCCGCCAGGGCGAACAGCGTGTCGTCCTTGCCGCGGCCGACGTTGACGCCGGGGTGGAATCGCGTCCCGCGCTGGCGCACGATGATGTGCCCCGCGCGGACCCGCTCGCCGCCGAACTTCTTGACGCCCAGCCGCTGACCCGGAGAGTCGCGTCCGTTGCGGCTCGAGCCCTGTCCCTTCTTGTGCGCCATGGCCTACTCCTCTTCCGCTGATGCGCCGTGCGCCTTGGTCCGGTGCGCCTCCAGACCGCGCTCGGTCTTGTATTCCTTGCCGCACTCGTCGCAGACGAGCGTCGCGCCGTCCGCCTTCGAGTCCACAGCGATCCCGGTGACGCGCAGTTCGGTGAATCCCTGTCGATGCCCCTGCTTGCGGCGATAGCGCTTGCGCCGCTTGTATTTGAACACCGTGATCTTCTTCCCGCGGCCATGCTTGACGATCTCCGCGGTGACCGTCGCCCCGGCGACCATCGGGTCGCCGACGTGGACGACGTCCTCGCCGGCGGCGTACAGCACGCGATCGAACGTCACCTCGTCCCCCGGCTCGCCGGACAGGGACGGGACGCGAATCGTCTTGTCGGGGGCGACCCGGAACTGCTTGCCGCCCGATTCGATGATGGCACGCATGGTCTCTCTGCAGGAAATGACGAAAAAGTGCGTCGCGAAAGGGGCCGAAGCTACCCGCGCCGGGCGCGACGTGTCAAGCGTTTCCCGCACCGCCGCGGGCCTGGCGAGCGGCTCCTCCCTAGGCGCTCAGGTCGAGCTTCAGGACACGTTGAGACGGCAGGGCGACGAAGTTGAAGTCGTCGCGATGCAGCAGCGGGTCGTCGCGGACCTCAACGGCCAGCCCGTACTCGCGCTTGACGCGCTCGAACGTCTCGCGCTCGTTCTCGATCAGGTACAGCGCGACCGCCGGGTGCGCGCGCAACTGGACCTTCTTCTCCTTGCCCTCCAGCCCGACACGTCGCATCTGGCGCTCGATCTTGCGGGCGATCGCCGAATGGGTCATGACGCGGCCCGTCCCACCGCACTCCTCGCAGCGCTCGGTGGCCGTCTGGTACAGGCTTGGCCGGCGGCGCTGGCGCGTCATCTCGATGAGCCCCAGCTCGCTGACCTCGAAAGCCTTCGTCTTGGCCCGGTCGCGGCCGAGCCACGACTTCAGCTCGTGGAGCACCTTCTTGCGGTTGGCGGGCAGCTCCATGTCGATGAAGTCGCATACGATGATCCCACCGATGTCCCGTAGCCGCAACTGGCGCGCGATCTCGCGCGAGGCCTCGATGTTGGTGCGCAGGATCGTCGCCTCCGGGTCCTTCTTCCCCGTGTAGCGCCCCGTGTTGACGTCGATCGAGGTCAGGGCCTCGGTCGGCTCGATGACGATCGATCCGCCGGATTTCAGCCGCACCTCGCGATGCATGGCGAGCTCGATCTCGGGCTCGATCCCCAGCGCGTCGAACAGGGGAATGCGGTCGGTGTGAAGGTGGACCCGTTCGACGAGCTCCGGGCTGACCTTCTTGAGGTACTTGCGGATCTGGGCGCACAAGCCCCGGTCGTCGATGACCAGCCGGTCGACCTTGTCGCTGAAGATGTCGCGGATGAGCCCGCTGGTGAGCTCCTCCTCCTGGTGCAGCAGGGCCGGCGCCTTGCTGCGATCGGCCTTGTTCTGGACCTTGCGCCACGTTTCGACCAGCCGGCGCACCTCGCGCTCGAACTCGTCGCGGTTCGTCTCCTCGCCCGCCGTGCGGACGATCACTCCGCCCTCGGAGGGCTTGACCTCCTTGAGGATCTGCCGCAGCCGGCTGCGTTCGGAGCGATCGTCGATCTTGCGGCTCACTCCGACGTGGTCGACCCCCGGCATGAACACCAAGAATCGGCCCGGCAGCGAGACCTGGCCCGTCAGCCGCGGTCCCTTGGTCGAGATGGCCTCCTTGGTCACCTGGACGATGATCTCCTGACCACGCTTGAGCACCTGTTGGATGGCCGGTCCGTTGCCGCCCCGCCGTCGGCCGCGACCGCGCCGGCCGCCACCGCGGCCGTTGCCGTCGTCGTCGTCATCGTCGTCGTCGCCGAGGTAGTCCGAGCTGGCCAGGTCGGAGACGTGCAGGAAGCCGCTCTTCTCCATCCCGATGTCGACGAACGCCGACTGCATGCCCGGCAGGACGGCGGTCACCAGCCCCTTGTAGATGTCGCCGACATGGCGCTCCTCCTCCTCGCGGTCGACGAGGAGCTCGACGAGCTGCTCGTCCTCGAGGATGGCGACGCGCGTTTCCTTGGGGGTGACGTTGACGAGGATCTCGCGCTTCATGAGCGGAGTCCTCTCCGCTCGCGCGGTAGACTGGACATCGTGAAGTCCTTCGGTCTGGCGCCGCGGACGAGCCGCGACGCGAGCCGTCACGCTTCGCCGGCGGGCCGCGCTCGTTCCTCCACGACCTCGTACGCGCCGGGTGGCGCGGCGACGGAGGGCCGGCCTCGTACGACGTCGCGACCGCCGGCGGGGACGCCGGACGGGATGGGTTCGTCGCGGAGAACGAGACGGGCGCGGGTCGCGCGGTCGGGAAGGCTCGCGGGAGCCCGGCGCGAAACGACGAAGTCGCCCCGTGCCGAGTCGCTGGGTGGAAGATCGTAAGGGCTCAACGTTGAGTATCCCTGGTCGATGGCGCGAATCGCGCGCCTCGACCACCAATCGAACTGTGTCCGGCGTCCGCACGACCGATATCCGGCCTTCGTGGGGAGCGCCTCGAGAAAAACCGAACTCCCGACCCGGACGCTCGGGCGCCCGCGGTGGGATCGCGCCCAATATACCCGAATCTCGCCGCCCACTCAACCCGCCTCGCTCGGGCTTCGGAGCCGTTACACTAGTTCTCGATCACCACCTGCATCGCCCGGTAGTCGAAGGCGACCCGCATGTCGCGGAAGAACGGAAACCCCAGAATGCCGTGCAGGTCGATCCCGCCGGGACCGGCCACCGGTCCGGGCAGCAGTTGCGCGACCAGCTCGTCGCGCGCGTGACCGGCCGCCGCGGCTTCGAACGCCTGCGGGTCGACCCGCAGCGCGCCCGCCGTGCGAGCGTCGAGCAGGATGTCGCTGGCCCCCGTGTCGGCCAAGAACGGCAGTCCTCGCGCCCCATCCAGCGTCACCTCGAGCACGGGCCACACGCCGTTCGAGTCGAACACGAACGGCCCCGTCGTGCGCCTGATGCGCGGCTGGAGCGTCACGTAGGTCGGGTCGTCGGGCCGGTTGCGGATGAGCTCGATCCGCCGGTGCTCGTAGTCCAGCACGACGACGAAATCCCGGAACAGCAGTGCCGGGTTGATCACCGCCGCGATGTAGTACGAGCCCTGTCCGCGCAGGTTGAGGGCGGCGAAGTCGGCCACGGCGAACGGGACCCGCTCGAGCCGCAGACTTCCGATCTGCAGGCTGTCGACGACGGCCCACCCGCCGGGCGAGGTGGCGCGATACGCCCCGTGGAGCGGCCCGCCCGGGAAGATCGGGCCGACGCCGATGGAACGCGCGTAGGCCCGGTCGATGACGTTGTGCTCGGCCCCCGTGTCGAACAGGACGTAGGCCGGCTCGCGGCCGTCGAAGCGCATCGGGACGTAGGGGATCTCGTCGCCGCGCTTGAGGTCGAAATTGACCTGGACCCGCGTGACGCGGTCGTCGATGCGCATGGCGGGGGCGCGCGACACGATGCGGTAGAATTCCGCCAGGTCGCGGTAGCCGGCGGCCTGTGGGTCGTCCGTCGAGAGGGCCAGGAAGCGCTGGATGGCGTCCGCCGCCGCGCCGAAGTCCCCGTCCACCGCGGCCCATCCGGCGAGGGTCAGCGCGCGGTCCGGATCCGGCCGCAGGTCCAGGGCGCGCTGGCCCGCGGCGCGGGCCTCGGTCAGCCGGTTCCCGGCCACGGCCAGGAGCGCCCGTTGCCACGCGACGGTCGCCTGGTCGGCCGCCCCGGCCGCGCGGCCAAGCGCCGTCGCGGCACCGTCTACGTCGGCCAGTCGGTAGCGCGCCCGGTCCAGCAGGAGCCACAGGTCGGGATCGTCGCCCGCCAGGTCGACGCCGCGCGCCGCCTCGACGGCGGCCGAGTACGGATCGTCCGCCGCGAGGTACGTCTCGGCGAGGGCCCGGTACAGCTCCGCGCTGTCGTCATACAGGTCGAGGGGGGCGTCCGCGTCGTAGACGAACGCCAGCCCGAGGCGGCCCTGGACCTGGTGCAGCACGGCCAGGGCCTGGTCGAACTCGCCGTCGGCGCGGAGCGTGGCCGCCCGCGAGATGGCCCGCTCGACCGAATCGCGCAGCGCGGGGCTCGCCCCGCCCTGGCCACGGGCCGGGACCGGAGCCCAGGCCAGCCCGGCCAGCCCGACGAGGATGGCGCGCCGGGCGGCTCGCTTCAGCCGGCCCCCGCGAACAGCTGGACCAGACCGCCGAGCTTGCCCGCGGCGGAGAAGACGACCCCCTGGAGGAGCTGCCCGAACGGCACCTCGTCGGTCCCGTCGGGAGGCGTGAAGCGGAAGAACTCGGCCGTCAGCCGGGGCGACCAGCGCAGGTTGACGTCCGCCTGCAGGGCATTTCCTCCCGGCGGCCGGACGTCGACCGCCACGTGCGCCACGCGACCTTCGGAATCGTACGTCGGCAGGAGCGTGACGCGGGTCGGCGCCGAGCCGGGCAGAGTCGCCTCGACGCGCGTCGGTCGGGGTCCCGAGCCGTAGCGCAGCTCGATCCGCGTCTCGCGCCCCGCGCCGCGCGAAAGAACGACCCGCCGCGGCAGGCTCGTCCGCCGGTCGATCCAGTACGTGGCCGTCAGGCCGGGCTCCGGAGTATCCCGGATCCGGTCGGTCGCGGCGCCGTCGACGGTCTCCTGCCCGAGGTACTGGAGCGCGTCGTAGCCCTCGTCCAGGCGTCGGCGCATCTCGCCGGTCTGGCTCGCCAGCCCGCGCGTCGTCCGCGGATCGAGCGCCAGCTCGCCCGGCGGACGCGTCGCGTATTGCGCCAGGGCCGGGACGTACAGGACCGCGCGCTGGGGCGTCACGGCCAGCGTCAGGGGGCCGACGTCCCCCGCCGTGTCCAGGCGCCAGCGCCGACCGCCACGGTCGAGCGCAAGGTTCGCCGTCAGCGCCAGGGACGCTCCCCCGGAGCCGGCACCGCGCAGGTTGATCGACGCGCGCACCCGGTCGGCCCGGTCGTACGCCGCCAGGTTCCACCCGGCGTCCATCGCGTCGAGCATCCGGCGCGCGATCTCGACCGCCTCGTCGTCCCCCGGCCGGCCGGACCCGGGACGGACGGGGGCCGGGAGCGTCGCGCCCAGGACGAGGAGCGCCGCCAGCGGAAGGGTTCGCGCGGCGCGGCGACTGGGCATGGTTCGGGCGAGGAAGTCCATCGTGTCGAGTTCTACGCCTCGGCCGGAGCGAGGGTTCCGTCGAGCCCGCACAGCTC
>CAZCZH010000166.1:0-6055 GCA_964502985.1 uncultured Gemmatimonadales bacterium | reverse complement strand
CGCGACGGCCGAGTCCGTTCGCCACCACGACCCGGCGCCGCCCCTGGGGCTGCCGTACGACGACACGACGCGCCTCGCCGGGGGCGGGGCGCGGGTCGAGGCGCGCCGCGCCCTCGGCGAGCGCACGACGCTCGGGATCGTCGCCGAGACGGAGACGCGGCGCGTCGACGCCGACGCGCTCGGGCCGGAGGGCGCGGCCACGCGCACCGACCTCGGCCTCGGGATCGGCGTCGAGTGCGCGCTTCTCGAGGGCCCCGCCCGGCTGTCGCTCGCCGCCCGGGCACGCGTCGACCACGACGCCGTGGGCGGCGCGTGGCGCCTGACCCAAGAGGTCGCGCTCGTCGGCGACGCCGGCCTGCTCGGCTTCGACCTCGCCCAGCGGAGCGCGTTCACCCCGCCGTCCCTCGGCGACCTGTTCTTTCGCGAGGGCGTGGCCGTCGAGCCGAACCCCGACCTGCGAGGCGAGCGCGTCCCGTCCGAGGTCGAGCTCGGCCTGCGCCTCGCCGCGCGGCGCCTCGAGGCCGGCGTCCGGGCGTGGACCGGCGACGTCCGCGACCGCATCGTGTGGGCCCCCGACTTCCGCTTCGTGTGGAGCCCGACCAACGTCGACGTCGTCCGCCGCGGGGGCGAGGCGTGGCTCGACCTCGCGCCCGCCCCCGACCTGCATCTCTCCGCGTCCCACTCCTACGCCTACGCGATCTACGACCCGGCCGTCCGACCGGAGCGCGTGCAGCTCGTCTATCGCCCGCGGAACGCGAGCCGCGCGGCGGTCTCGTGGACGCCGGGGGGGTGGACGCTTGGGGCGGGGGCGCGCCGCACGGGCGCCCGCACGACCGCCCCCACGACTCAGAACGTCCTGCCCGCCTTCTGGACGCTCGACCTGTCCTTCGGCCGGCGCGTCGACGTGTCCGGCTGGTCGCTCGACCTGGGGCTCGACGTCGACCGGGCCCTCGACGCGACCGACTCGTTCATCTTCGGCTACCCCGAGCCCGGGCGCACCCTGTCCGTGCGCGTCGTCGCCCGCCCGATCCCCGACCCCCGATCCCGAGAGGAAGGCCCCCGCCGATGAACCGCTCCGCGCTCGTCGCCCTGCTCCTCGTCCCGCTCCTCGCCCTCGCCGCCTGCGACGACGGCGGCCCCGCGGCTCCGGCGACACCGGAGGGCGTCGAGCTGGCGCTCGTCGTCAACAGCGTCGACCGCACGCTGACCGTGTTCCCGACCGACGACCCCGCCGCGTCGCGGACGATCGGGCTCGGCCCCGACGGCTCGCCGGTGGCCGCCGCGGCGCGCGGCTCGCTGGCCGTCGTCCCGCTGGGGCTCGTGCCGGCCGTGGCCGTCGTCGACCTGGACGCCGGCGCCGTCGTCCGGACCGTGGCCCTGCCCGAGGGCTCCGGCGCGACGGGCGCCGCGTTCGTCGACGACTCGATCGCCCTCGTCGGGAACCCGCAGCTCGACTCGGTGACGCCGGTCAACGTCCTGCGCGGCACGACGGGCCCCGAGATCCCGACGGGCGGCTTCCCCCAGGCGATCGTCGTGGCCGGCGGCCGGGCGTTCGTCCTCGACGCTGAGCTGGGGCTCGACTTTCTGCCCGCGCGGACGGGAACGGTGACGGTCGTCGACGGCGCGACCCTGACCGTCGTGGGGCACGTCGACCTGTCCGGGTTCAACCCGGGCGGCGCGGCGCTCGGGCCCGACGGCCGGCTGTACGTCGTCGAGTCGGGATCGTTCGGCCAGGGGGATGGCTCGCTGTCGGTCGTCTCGACGGCGACGCTGGCCGAAGTCGAGCACCACCCGGGCTTCGGCGAGTTCCCCGCGGCGATCGCCGTCGGCCCGGCGGGCCACGTGTTCGTCTCGTCGTTCGCCTACGGGATCGCCGAGTGGGACCCGGCGAGCGGCGCCTTCGTCCACCCGCCGACCGCCGCGCTGGCCCCGGGCGGCGTCCCGTCGACGGCCGGCCTGGGCGCCGACGCCGAGGGCCGGCTGTACGCCCTCGGGCCCGACTGCCAGGGCCCGGCGACCGCCTACCGCCTGGACGCGGCGGGCATGGTTGCCCGCGAGATCCCCGTCGGCACGTGCCCGATCGGGATCTCGTTCACCCGCGCCCAAGCGCGCTGAAGGGAATCGGCGTCCCTCCGGCCGCTCTCGTCGCGCGCGACGCATCGTGTTTCTATGCATAGAAACAGGAAAGGGGGGACCGGCAGGGTCGTCCCCGGCCGCGCATCCCGGCGCCGTCAGGCCGGCGGCGCCCAGCCCTCCGGCGCCAGCTCGAACCCGGCCGGGTCGAAGCCGGGCGCCATGAAGCACCCCACGAGGGTCCACGCGCCGAGCGTCCGCGCGCTCTGCCAGGCGCCGGCCGGCACGACGGCCTGGGGCGGGCCGCCGGCCGCCGGCCCGCCGCCCAGGCGCCGCGACTCGACCGGGGCGCCGTCCACGGACAGCCGCAGCTCGAGCGGGGCGCCGGCGTGCCAGGCCCACACCTCGGGGGCGTCCAGCCGGTGCCAGGCCGAGCTCGACGCCGCGCTGACCAGGAAGTAGATCGCGGTCCCCGCAGCCCGACCGTCCGGCCCCGAAGGCCCGCGCCACGTCTCGCGGAACCAGCCGCCCTCGGGGTGCGGCCGCAGGTCCAGGGCGTCGACGATCGCGGGGGCGTCGAGGGAGGGCTCCATGCCGCGCAAGATAGGCCGATCCCCGGGCGCCCGCCGCGCGGATGCGGCGCCCCGCCGGAACCGATACATTGCGGCCCCGGGCGCTGCTTCCGGGCCGTCCCGTTGACGTCGCCGAAAGCGCTTGTTACTTTTTTCACAAGCGATCGCGGAGACGTCTTCTCTGCGCGCGGGGAGGCCGGCATGACGACGCCGGAAAAGGGCACCGACCGCAGGCGGGTCACCCGCGAGGTCGGCCGGTACACGGGCTTCGGCCTGGCGTGGGCGCTGTCGGTCCTGTTGTTCCTCCTCATCGGCTACTGGCTGGACGGCAAGCTCGGGACCCTGCCCTGGCTGACCGTGGCCGGGGCGTTCGTCGGCGCGGCCGGCGGGTTCGTCAGCCTGGTGCGCGGGCTGACGAGCGCGGCGGAGGCCGCCGAGCGCGAGGAGGCGGAGCCGTGATCGACGTGCGCTTCCTCGCGCTCCTCGCCGCCGGCCTGGCCGGCGGCGCGGCGCTCGGCTGGCGCTGGGTGACGGACGTCCCCGGAGGGCCGGGCGGCCTGGCGGCCGGGCTGGCGTTCTCGTTCGCCAGCCTGGGCCTCGGCCACCACGCCGTGCGGCGCGGAGCCGCGCGCGGCGAGCGCCCGTTTCTGGCCGCCGTCCTGGGCGGCACGGCGGCGCGCGTCCTGGCTTTGGCGGCGTTCGCGCTCGGCCTGGCGTACGGCACGGGGCTCGACCTCGTCGTCGCGCTCCTGACCGTCGTCGCGGCGCACATCGTGTTCGGCATCGTCGACGTCGTATACCTCCAGAGGACGGGCGCACTCGAATGATTCAGCATGCCATGGCCGCGGCCGACTCGCTCGGACAGGCGGTCGGCTCGGCGGAGCCCGCCGAGGGGAACCTGGACGTCGTCAAGCACATCGCCGACGCGCACGTCCTCGACCTGGCGCCGTTCGCCGAGATCCACCTCCCGCAGTGGCATGTCCTCGGCCTCGACGTGTCGATCACGAAGTACGTCGTCTACATGTGGGTCGCGGCCGCGCTCATGCTGGTCATCTTCCTGCCCATGGCGCGCCGCCGCGGCCGGGTGTATACGGGGATCTTCAACCTGTTCGAGGCGCTCGTCGTGTACGTCCGCGACGAGATCGTGTACGCCAACCTGGGACGCGAGGAGGGCCGGCCCTACGTCCCGTTCGTGGCGACTCTGTTCTTCTTCATCCTGTTCATGAACCTGATGGGGCTCCTGCCGTACGGCGCGACGGCCACCGGCAACCTGGCCGTGACGGGGGTCCTGGCCGTGTTCTCGATGATCGCCATCGAGATCTCGGGCTTCGTCGCCAACGGGCCCGTCAAGTACGCCAGGAGCCTCGTCCCCGAGGGCGTCCCGATGTACCTGGCGCCGGTCATGATCCCGATCGAGATCATCGGCCACTTCGCCAAGCCGTTCGCGTTGATGATCCGTCTGTTCGCCAACATGACGGCCGGGCACGTCGTGATCCTCAGCATGCTCGGGCTGATCTTCCTGCTCAAGGCGTGGTTCATCGTGCCCGTCTCGCTCGGGTTCACCCTGTTCATCTTCCTGCTCGAGATCCTGATCGCGTTCATCCAGGCCTACATCTTCGCCGTGCTGACCGCCGTGTTCATCCAACTCGCCCGCCACCCCCACTAGAAAGGAAGTCGACCCATGCCTGAAGTTTCCTTCGGACTCGGCTGGCTCGGTGCCGGCCTCGGCGCGGGCCTCGCCCTGATCGGCGCGGGCCTCGGCATCGGACGCCTCGCCGGCCCCGCCATGGAGGGGATCGCCCGCCAGCCCGAGGCGAGCGGCGAGATCCGCCTGACGATGATCATCGCCGCCGCCCTGATCGAGGGCATCGCGCTGTTCGCCCTCGTCATCTGCATCCTGATGGCGTTGAAGGCGCCAGGCGCCTGATGGAGCTGCTGAACGCCGAGCCGGGCCTGATCTTCTGGACCACGGTCACGTTCCTGCTCTTGCTGGGCGTGCTGTGGAAGTTCGCCTGGAACCCGATTCTCGGCGCGCTCGAGGCGCGCGAGAAGGCGATCCAGCGGACGATCGACGACGCCGAGGCTCTGCAGGCCGAGGCGCGCCGGCTCCTGGAGGAGCACAAGGCCCGGCTGGCCGAGGCGCGCGAGGAGGGCACTCGCATCGTCGAGGAGTCCCGCCAGGCCGGCGAGCGCGTGCGCGCCGAGATCCTGGAGAAGGCGCGCCACGAGGCCGATCTGGCCGTCGAGCGGGCCCGCCGGCAGATCGAGCTCGAGACGGACCAGGCGCTCCAGACGGTCCGCGAAAAGGCCGTCGACCTGGCCCTCAGGGCGGCCGGGAAGGTCCTCGAGCGCTCGCTGGACGACGCCGACCACCGGCGCCTCGCCGACCGCGCCGTGGCCGAGCTCGTCGAGAAGGGCGGCTGAGCCGGTGCGCGCGCGGATCGTGGCCCGGGTCTACGCCGAGACCCTGCTCCGGCTGGCTAGCCGTGACGGAGCCGTGGACGAGATCGCCGAGGGAATGCGCACGATCGGCGCCCTGCTCCAGGCGAACGAGCGCTTCGCGCGGTTCGTCGAGGCGCCGCAAATCGCCGCGGACGACAAGCGCCGCGTGCTCGACGCCGCGCTCGGCGGCCGCGTGCATCCGGTCGTGCTCCGCTTCCTGGCGCTCGTCGTCGGCAAGCGCCGCGAAGACCTGCTCGGCGAGATGGCGGCCGCGTTCGAGGCGCTTCTCGACGAGCGCGCCGGCCGCCAGTCGGCGACCGTCACGAGCGCCGTACCGGCCGACGAAGGGATTCTGTCCCGCGTCCGGCAGGCGCTCGAGACGGTGACCGGCAAGACGATCGTGCTCGCAGAAGACGTCGATCCCACATTGCTGGGCGGGATCGTGATCAGGACCGGGGACACGGTGATCGACGGCAGCCTGAGGACCCGGCTCGCCACGCTCCGTCGCCGGCTCGCCACATCCTCGATCGGAGGCTCGACATGAAGATCCGTCCGGAAGAGATCACCAGCGTCCTGATGAAGGAGCTCGAGGGGTACCAGGCCGAGCTGGACGTCGAGGAGGTCGGCACCGTTCTCGAGGTCGGCGACGGCATCGCCCGGATCTACGGGCTGTCGAAGGCCATGGCCGGCGAGATGCTCGACTTCGGCGACGACCTGTACGGGCTGGCGCTGAATCTCGAGGAGGACGTCATCGGGGCCGTCGTCATGGGCGACGACGTCGCCATCCGGGAGGGCGACGAGGTGCGCCGGACGGGCCGCGTTCTTGTCGTGCCCGTCGGTGCGGCGCTATTGGGCCGGGTCGTCAACCCGCTCGGCCAGCCGCTGGACGGCAAAGGGCCCGTCCAGACCGCCGCGTTTCGTCCGCTCGAGTGGCACGCGCCGGGCATCGTCGAGCGCCAGCCCGTCAA
>CAZCZH010000165.1:0-6162 GCA_964502985.1 uncultured Gemmatimonadales bacterium | reverse complement strand
CCAGTCCGTGCCGGGGAAGAAGTCCTTCTTGGCCTGGTTCTCGTTGAACGTCGTCGTGCCCTCGTCCATCCAGCCGTAGCGCCGCTCGTTGGTGGCGACCATCATCGGCACCCACTCGTGCGCCAGTTCGTGGGCCACGACGGCGTACAGCGCGCTGTCGCCGCGCGCGTTGTAGTCGCCGATCACCGTCATCATGGGATACTCCATGCCGCCCTCGATTATGCCCGCCCCCTCGACGGCCGTCATGTGGGGCCATGCGTAGGACAGCCCGGTGAACGCGGAGTGGTGCCGGATGGCGTGCGCCGCGTAGCGCGCGGCGTTCCTCCACAGCGGGGCCGCGTCGCGCCAGATGGCGCCGATCCGCGCGTAGTCCACCGCACCGTCGCCGTCGCGGTCGCCGACCGGGGTCCGGGTCACGTCCCAGTTCGAGCGGCGGGTCACGCTGTACGCTACGTCGTGGACCGAGTCGGCGACGAAGTGCCACGTCAGGCGGCCGTCCCGGCCGGCGCGGGTCATGTGGCCGGCCCCCGAGTCGGCGGCGGTCAGGACGTGGACCACGGAGTCGCTCGCCGCGCCTGCCCGCAGCCGGCGCAGAGCGGGCCCGGTCAACGTCTCGTCCGGGTTCTGGAGCGTGCCGGTCCCGTCCACGAGCCACCCGGCGGGCGCGTCGATCGTCACGTCGTAGTGGCCGAAGTCGGCGTGGAACTCCGCCCGCCCGCGGAACGGGTCGAGGTCCCACCCCGCGACGTCGTCGTAGACCGCCATCTGCGGATAGAAGTAGCCCAGGAAGAACAGGTCGTCGCGGCTCCAGCCCATGCGCCCTTCGGCGCCCCGCTGCGGGATGTCGAACGCGTAGTCCAGCGCCAGCTCGACGCTCCCGCCGGGCGGCACCGGCGACGGCGGCAGGATCCCCAGGACCGTCCCCCCGACGACGTAGCGCGGGCCCGTGTCACGACCCGTCTCGATCTCCTGGCCGCCGACGGCGACGCGCGACAGCTCGACACCCCTGGTGACCGCGAGCGGCGCGTTCCGCACCGCGCCGGGGGCGTGGACGTTCTGGATCAGCTGCAGGTACAGCTGGTGGAGCGTGTCGGGCGAGGCGTTGTGGTAGCGGACGCGAGTCGTGCCGGAGAGTCGCCTCTTCTCGGTGTCGAGCCGTACGTCGAGCGAGTAGTCGGCCGACTGCTGCCAGTAGGCGGGACCCGGGGCGCCGTCGGGGGCGCGCGTCCCGGCGGCGACCGCCGCCTCGTACGAAGACGGGACGTCGACCGGCGCGGGGACCGGCCGCGCGGGGGAACGCGACCCGGACGCCGTAGTGTCGGCGCGGACGCGGACGCGCATGGCGCCCGCCTCGCCGGACGGCGGGCGGTGCGCGGCGCACCCGACGCATGCCACGGCCAGGGCCAGGGACCACGGCACACGAAGCGACATGAGATTCCTCCTAGCCCAGGTGGCGGGACAGATCGGTGTCGGGGCCGACCGTCAGGCGGGACAGCGCGAAGCGATCGTCGACCGGCACCGGGTTGACGCCCCCGGTCCGCAGGACTGCCGCGCGATAGCCGGCCCCGTCGAGCATGCGCCGCGCCGCGCCGGGATCGGCTCCCGGATCGCCGTGCGGGAAGGCGAACAGCTCGACCGGCCGCCCGAGGCGCTTCTCCAGCGCCGCCTTGGAGCGCTGCGCCTCGTCCGCCTGCTCCTCCGGGGCAAGGCCGTAGAACCGCCGGTGCGCGGCCCCCATCGACTGGATCGAGACGCCCTGCGACTGGAGCATCGAGAGGTCCTCCCACCCGAGCATCGGCAGCGGAACGTCGTGCGTCAGCTCGAGCGAGGCGTGGTGACCCACGAAGTCGGTGGCCACGAACAGGACGGTCGGGAAGCGGAACGTTCTCAGGACGGGAAGGGCGGCGGAGAGGAACGTCGCGTACGCCCCGTCGAACGTCAGGACGACGCCCCGTGTCGGCAGGCTCGCCGGCCGGTCGATACCGGCCAGCAGGCGCGCGACGTCGAGCGGCTCCCACTTCAGCCGCCGGAGCTCCATCAGCTGGTCGCGGAACACGTCCTCCGCGACGGCGTTGGACGTCAGCCAATCCTCGTCGGGCGTGAGCCCGATCCGGCGCCAGCGCAGGATCGCCAGGCGGGCCGGCCCGGCGTTCACGCGCCGTCCTCGAGCACGTCGAGAAGCTCGAGGGGCTCGGCGATCACGGCCCGCGCGCCGTGCCCGACGAGCTCGTCACGATCGCGGAAGCCCCACAGGGCGCCGACCGGGTACATGCCGGCGGCGACGGCGGTCTGCATGTCGGTGCGCGTGTCGCCGAGGTACAGGCAGCGCTCGGGCGGCGCGCCGATCGCGCGCGCGATGTCGACGGCGCCGGCCGGATCGGGCTTGCGCGGCACGTCCGGGCTCTCTCCGAGGACGGCGGCGAACGCCCAGCGGCCGAACAGCCGCTCGACCATCCAGCGCGTCGCCTCCTGCGGCTTGTTGCTCAGGACCGCCATCGGAAACCGGCGCTCGGCGAGCCGGTCCAGCAGGTCCGGCACGCCGGGGTACGGCTCGCTCTTGTCCAGCATGTGAGCCACGTAGTAGTCGCGCAGGCTCTCCAGCACGGCCTCGCGCGCGTCCTGCCGCTCGGGCGGCAGCGCGCGCTCGACGAGCCGGGCCACGCCCTCGCCGACGAGCTCGCGATAGTCGTCGCGCGGGCGCGCGGGCAGGTCCTGGAGGCGGAGCGCGTGGTTCATCGCGTCTGCGATGTCGTCCAGCGTGTCGGCCAGCGTCCCGTCCAGATCGAAGATCACCGCGTCGAATCGCATGGAATCGAAGAAAATCGCCTGTCGGGGGCTCGAGCACCAGCGGGAGCGGCGCATTCCATCGGGCTAGCGCACGAGGAGCGCCGCCGCGCCGACGACGAGGACGACGAGCGCGGACGCGGTCTTGGCGACGGCCGCCAGGGCGCGGCCCAGGACCGCCCCCCACGCCACCCGGCCGGCGTGCCGGACGCGGCGCGTCTCGCGGTACGCCACGAGGCCCGCGCCGAGGAACGTTCCCAGGATCCCGCCCAGCAGGCTCCCGAGCAGCGGGACGGGAACCGGCAGCCCGACGAGGACGCCGAGCCCGCCGCCCACGACGGCGCCCCAGAACGCGCGCCGCGACCCGCCGTATCGCGCGCTCGACCAGCGCACGGCGAGGAACTCGGCGACCTCGCCCAGGCCGGCCACGACGACCAGCACGGCGAGCACCGGCCAGGCGACCTCCTCGTAGGCCGAGGCGATCGTCAGGATCCCGATCATGACCCACGCGCCCGGGAAGCCGAGCGGGACGAGGAACAGGCACGCGACCATCGCCAGGACGGCCGCCAAGAGGGGCGCGGGCATGAGCCTCCGTTGTGCGGCGGATGACAGCGCGGGGCGGTCGCGATGCCGCATCCTGATGGGGGACGGGCCGCCGGGAGCGCCGACGGCCCGTCACGAAGCTGGCTCCCCGGGCCGGACTCGAACCAGCGACACGGTGGTTAACAGCCACCTGCTCTACCAACTGAGCTACCGGGGAACGCCGGATGATGGCGGACGGAGAAGATACTCCGCGGCGTCGCCGGCGGACAACCTGACGCCGAGGAGTGATGCGCATGACGGTCGACGACGGCCAGCCCCTGTGCCCGTACTGCGGCGCGCCGCAGGATCTGTTCCTCGAACCCGGCGGCTCGCTCGCGACCCAGGAGTTCGTCGAGGAATGCCCGGAGTGCTGTCACGAGTTCGCCGTGCACGTGGAGTGGGACCAGGCCGGGGATCCGCGGATCCGGGTGCGACGCGAGGAGTAGGGTCGAATCGCGGCGCCGCCCGCCGCCAGGTCAGCCCGGCAGGCTGGCCGCCAGGCGCTCCAGGTACGATCGCGCCCGCCGGGCGTTCGTGCCGAAGTCCGTCCTGCCGATGCGCGAGGCCGAGCGGACGACCACCCGGCTCCCCCCGTCGGGGCCCGGCCGGACCTCGATCCACACGTCGTCGACGAACCGCAGGACCGGTGTCGTGGCCTCGGCGCGGAGGCGCCGCTCGGCGCCCGACTCCTCGACCACGCTCCAGCCCGGCATGGCGCGCGCGGCGGCGAGCGCGGCGACGTACGCCGGGCGCGGCGGGAGCTCCGAATCGAGCGGCTGGAGGTCCGGGTAGGCGGCGCTCTCCCCCGTCGTGACGTCGTTCGTCGCGAGACGCAGCCGCAGCCTGGCGAGCCGCGCGCGGACCGGATTCGAGGACATTAAATTCCTTCCCGCATGGGACGACCCGCTCCCAACCTAGCGCGCGCGACCCGCGCGGCACGCCTGGCGGGGCTGATCCTGGCGCTCCTCGCGGGGACCGGGGCCGGGCGCGCGGCCCGCGCCCAGAGCGCCGCGTGGCCCGTCACGCACCGCACGCTGGCCGGAGCCCTGGGCCGCGACACGCTCGAGCTCGACCTGCGGATCGCGGACACGACGGCCGGCGGCGCCTATCGGGTGATCGGGGCCGCGGCCCGTCAGGGGTACGCCTGGGGGAGCCTCGGATCGACCGGCGACGTCACGCTCGAGCTGAGGGCCGAGCCGCCGATCAGCGGCCCGGAGGACGACAGCTGGCGGGACGGGACCCTGTCCGGCGCCCTTGCCACGGCGACCGCGGCCGGCTGGCGGCTGGCCGGGAGCTACGCGGCCCCCGATGGCGGGGCATCGCTCGACGTCGTTCTGACCGAGCGCCGCGTCGAGCTGCCGGGCGGGGCGACGATCCGTCCGGTCGACGTCCGCGCCGGGGGCGAGGACCAGGGGTGGACGTTCTACGCCGAGAAGCCGGTCATCGAGGCCCCGGCCGGGACCGAGGAGCGGCCGGCGTACGCGGCGTTCGACCGGGTCGTCGACTCCCTGTTCGCCGCCGATCGCGAGCAGTTGTTCGCTGACGACTTCGAGCCGGACTCGGAGGCGTGGGTCCCCGGCCCGTGGACCTACGAGGCGTGGTACCGGGTGGCGCGCGCCGACGCCCGGCTCCTGTCCGTCGAGCTCAGGATCTCGACCTACACCGGCGGGGCCCACGGCTACACCGCCACGCGGACCATCGCCTGGGACCTGGACGCGGGCCGCGAGCTGGCCCTCGAGGACCTGTTCCGCCCCGGCTCGCCGTGGATCGAGATCGTCTCCGAGTACGCCCGGGCGCGGCTCCACGAGGGGCTGGGCGGCGAGTCGTTCGAGGACGACTGGATCGAGCGCGGCGCGGGGGCCGATCGCGGCAACTACACGGCGTGGACGCCCGAGGTGGACGGGCTGCGGGTCCTGTTCGACCCGTATCAGGTGGCGCCGTACGCCGACGGGCGCGTCGAGGTGACGATCCCGTGGTCCACGCTGGCGTCGATCCTCGACCCGGACGGGCCGCTCGGATACCTTGTGCCGCCCACGACGGATCGATCCTCGTAGACTTCACATGGGAGGCGCGGTGGCGGACTGGGCCCTGATCCTGGGGGCGTCGAGCGGGTTCGGCGAGGCGGCGGCGCGGGCTTTCGCCGAGGCCGGGCTGAACGTGTACGGCGTCCACCTCGATCGGAAATCGACCTTGCCGCACGTCGAGGAGATCGTCGCCGACCTGCGCGGGACGGACCGCGAGATCGAGTTCTTCAACCTCAACGCCGCCGATCCGGGCAAGCGCGAGGAGGTCGTCGGACACATCGCCGGTCGGCTGGAAGGGACCGGCGAGCGGGTGCGCGTCCTGCTCCACTCGCTGGCGTTCGGCACGCTCAAGCCGTTCATCGGCAAACAGGGCCAACCGGGTCTGTCGCAGAAGGAGCTCGAGATGACCCTCGACGTGATGGCCAACTCGCTCGTCTACTGGTCCCAGGCGCTGGTCGCGGCGGGCGTGATGGGCGAGGGCGGCCGGATCTTCTCGATGACCTCGACGGGCGACTTCCACGCCTGGCACTCGTATGGCGCGGTGTCGGCCGCCAAGGCGGCGCTCGAGGCGCACACGCGGCAGCTCGCGCTCGAGCTGGCTCCCTTCGGGATCGCCGTCAACGCGATCCGGGCCGGGGTCACCGACACGCCCGCCCTGCGCAAGATCCCGGGCAGCGACGAGATGATCGAGTCGGCCACGCGGCGCAACCCGCACGGGCGGCTGACGCGGCCCGAGGACGTGGCGCGGGCGCTGGTCGCGCTGAGCGGGCCG
>CAZCZH010000164.1:0-6186 GCA_964502985.1 uncultured Gemmatimonadales bacterium | reverse complement strand
CTTCGGCCACGTTGGGGATCTCGCGGGTGATCTCCTCCTGGCCGCGCTTCGTGTCGCGCACGTGGAGCTCGAGCTCCTGGATGTGGACCGACGTCAGCGTATCCTCCTTGACCAGCCGCTCGCTGACGATGATCGCGTCCTCGAAGTTGGAGCCGTACCACGGCATGAACGCCACCAGGGCGTTCACTCCGAGCGCCAGGCGCCCCTCCTCCGTGGCCGCACCGTCGGCCAGCACCTCGCCGGCCTTGACCTTGTCCCCGCGCCGCACGATCGGCCGCTGGTTGATCGCCGTGTCCTGGTTGGTGCGGCGGAACTTCCGCAGCTCGTAGACGTCCGCGTTGGCGAAGTCGATCTTGCCGTTGTCGCTCGACTTGCCCTTCACACGGACGATGATCCGGTCGGCGTTGACGCTCTCGACCACGCCGTCCCGGCGGGCCGTCACGACGGCCCCCGAGTCGATCGCCACGCGGTCCTCGAGGCCGGTGCCGACGAGCGGCGCCTGCGGCATCAGCAGCGGCACGGCCTGGCGCTGCATGTTCGAGCCCATCAGAGCGCGATTCGCGTCGTCGTGGTCGAGGAACGGGATCAGCGCCGCGGCGATCGAGACCAGCTGCTCCGGAGAGACGTCCATGTAGTCGATCTCGTCGGGCCGCATGAGGGGGAAGTCGCCGCGCCGGCGGCACAGCACGTACTCGTTCTGGAAGCGACCCTTGTCGTCGATCGGCGCGCTGGCCTGCGCGATGACGTACTGGTCCTCTTCGCTGGCCGACAGGTAGTGGACCTCGTCGGTCACGCGCTCCTTGACGACCTTGCGGTACGGAGTCTCGATGAAGCCCAGGGGGTTGATCCGGGCGTACGTCGAGAGGCTCGTGATGAGCCCGATGTTGGGACCCTCGGGGGTCTCGATCGGGCACATGCGTCCATAGTGCGAGTAGTGCACGTCGCGCACCTCGAACCCCGCGCGCTCGCGCGTCAGGCCGCCCGGGCCGAGGGCCGACAGGCGCCGCTTGTGCGTCATCTCGGCCAGCGGATTCGTCTGATCCATGAACTGCGACAGCTGGCTGGAACCGAAGAACGCGTTGATCACGGCGCTGATCGTGCGCGCGTTGACCAGGTCGTCGAGGGACATCTTCTCGGGGTCCTGGGTCGTCATCCGCTCCCGGACCAGGCGTGCCATACGCGACAGGCCGAGCGAGAACTGGTTCGAGATCAGCTCGCCGATCGAGCGCACGCGACGATTTCCGAGGTGGTCGATGTCGTCGACGTATCCGACTCCGTTGCGCAGCTTGATCAGGTACTTGATGATCTCGGCGAAGTCCTCCTTTCGCAGGACGGTCGCGTCCGCCGGCGCATCCAGGTCGAGGCGCTGGTTCAGCTTGTAGCGTCCCACGCGACCCAGGTCGTAGCGCTTGGGATCGAAGAACAACCGCTCCAGGTGCTCGCGTGCGATGGTCAGGTTGGGCGCCTCGCCCGAGCGCATCAGACTGTAGATCTTCTGCAGCGCGTCGTTCTGGTCCTTGGTCGGGTCCTTGCGAATCGTGTTGGCGACGAGGTGCGCCTCGGCCCGCGGCAGATCCAGCCCGCTGGCGAAGATCGTCAGCTCCTCGACGCCCTTCTTGCGCAGCTTCTTGTAGACCTCGGCCGTGATCTCCGTGTTCTTCTCGAACAGGATCTCGCCGGTCTCCTCGTCGACGACGTCCTGAGCCAGCGGGGCCCCGTACAGATCGCGGCGCACCTCGCGATCCTTCGTCTCGGTCAGGTCGAGCGTCCGCTTCTCGTAGAACAGCTGCAGGATCTCCTCGTCGCTGTCGTAGCCGAATGCCCGCAACAGGGCCGTGACCGGGAACTTCTTCTTCTTGTCGATGTGCACGTAGATCACGTCGTGGATGTCGACGGTGAACTCGACCCACGAGCCGCGGAACGGGATGATCCGCGCGCTGAACAGCTTCTGCCCGTTCGGATGGATGCTCTCCTCGAAGACGACGCCCGGCGAGCGGTGGAGCTGGCTCACGATGACCCGCTCGGCGCCGTTGACGACGAACGTTCCGAGGTCCGTCAGCAGCGGGATCTCCCCGAGGAAAACCTCCTTCTCCGTGACGGCCTTGATCTTCTTTTCGCCCTCGACCTCCTCCTTGATGACGAGCCGCAAGGTCGCCTTGAGCGGAGCGGCGTAGGTCATGTCGCGCTCCTGGCACTCCTCGACCGTGTACTTCGGCTCGCCGATCGAGTACTTCACGAACTCCAGCGAGTAGTTCTCCTTGACGTCGGTGATCGGGAAGATGTCCTGGAAAACGGCCTGCAGGCCGTCGTTGACCCGCTCATCGGCGTCGGTGTCCAGCTGTAACAGCTGGGCGAAGGATTCCTTCTGGACCGCCAGCAAATCGGGCATCTCCATGGAGTCGCCCAGCTTGGCGAACGAGTGGCGCTTCATCTTGTGTGCGGTCTTTGGGCTCAATGCCTACTCCTTGTCGTTCGACTGCCGACGCTCTCGCGAACCGGGTCCGGCGGACCCGACCTGGACCGACGCGCGGACGCCCCGGATCGGCGCGTGGACCGCCGGGTGCCTGCGTGCCGGATGCGCGGGGACGGGCGTGACCGCCCCGCGGCGCGGAACTACTTGATTTCGACCGTGGCGCCGGCCTCTTCGAGCTTCTTCTTGATCTCTTCGGCGTCCGCTTTCGTGGTCGCTTCCTTGACCGGCTTTGGCGCACCGTCGACCAGGTCCTTGGCTTCCTTGAGGCCGAGCGAGGTGATCTCGCGGACGACCTTGATGACCTGGATCTTCTTGTCGCCGGCTGCTTGCAGAACGACGTCGAACTCGTCCTTCTCCTCCTCGGCGGCGGGACCGGCGGCGGCGCCTCCCGCCTGCGGCGCGGCCATCATCGGCGCCGCGGCGGTCACACCGAACTTCTCCTCCATGTCCTTGACCATGTCGGCCAGCTCGAGGACCGACAGGTTGCCGATCGCCTCGAGGATCTCGTCCTTCGTCAGGGTCGCCATCGCGTGCTCTCTCCTTACTGGTTACGGTCAAACAGGATCTGAGGTTCCCGATTCGCCGGAGCGGCTCATTCTTCCGCCGGGGCTTCGGTCTCCTCGGGGGTCGCCCCGGCGACCTCCCCGTCAGGGGCCGGACCCGCGCCGGCTTCCTTCTGGACCCGCACCGCCTCGAGCGTGCGGACGAACTTGGCCAGCAGCCCGTTCAGGGTGTAGACCAGCCCGGCGATCGGCGCCCGGGCGTAGCCCACGACCTGCGCCAACAGCTCCTCGCGCGGCGGGAGCTCGGCGAGGCGGCGAATCTCGTCGAGCGAGACGATGCGCCCCTCGATGGCCCCGGCCTTGATGCGCGGCCGCTCGGCCTGCTTGGCGAACTCGGTCAGGACCTTGGCCGCGCTCACCACGTCCGCCGTCGACATGGCGAACGCGTTTGGCCCCTCCAGGTGCTCGCTCAGACCGGAGTATGGTCCGTCGGCGAGCGCGCGCCGGGCGAGCGTGTTCTTGACGACGACGTATTCGACGCCCGCTTGGGTGAGCTGCCGCCGCAATTCGGTCATCTGCGCCACGTCGAGACCGGTGAAATCCGTCAGGTACAGGCACTTAGCCCCTTCGATCCGGGCCCCGAGATCCTCGACCACGCGCTGCTTCTCGGCGATCTGCATGAATGGTCCCCGCTCGCTGCTGGTTCTGCCCGACCGCGCCTCAGCCGGCGCGGAACAGGTTCGGATCGATCTTGACGCTCGGGCTCATCGTCGAGCTGATGGCCACGCTCCGCACGTATTGGCCCTTCGCCGCCGACGGTCGCGCGCGGACGATCGTATCCATGAACGCCCGAACGTTCGCCGTGAGCTGCTCGGCGCTGAACGAGCGCCGGCCGACGGGGGCGTGGATGTTGCCCGTCTTGTCAGTGCGGAACTCGATCTTCCCCGCTTTGACGTCGGCCACCGCCTTCGTCACGTCGAACGTGACCGTGCCGCTCTTCGGGTTGGGCATCAGGCCGCGCGGGCCGAGGATCCGACCCAACTTCCCGACGTCGCCCATCATATCCGGCGTGGCGACGATGACATCCGTGTCCAACCACCCCTCCTGGATTCGCTCCACGACGTCCTTGCCACCCACGACGTCCGCCCCGGCCTCCTCGGCTTCGCGCTGCTTCTCGCTCTGTGCGATGACCGTGACGTGGACCTTCTTGCCGGTGCCGTGGGGCAGCACCACCGTCCCGCGCACGATCTGGTCCGCGTGGCGCGGGTCGACGCCCAGGCGGATCGCCAGGTCGATCGTCTCTTCGAACCTGGCGGCCGGCATCGCCAGCAGGACCCGCACCGCTTCGGCGATGTCGTAACGCCGCTCGCGGTCGATCTCCTCGACCGCCTGGTCGTAGCGCTTGCCGTGACTGGCCACCTGCGGGCTCATCAGCCGATCACCTCCAGTCCCATCGAGCGTGCCGTCCCGGCGATCATGTTGGCCGCCGCCTCGACGTCGGTGGCGTTCAAGTCGGCGAGCTTGGTGCGGGCGATCTCGCGGCACTGCTCACGGGTCACCTGGCCGACTTTCTCGCGATTCGGCTCGGCCGATCCCTTCTCCAGACCGGCCGCCTTCTTGAGCAGGACGGCCGCCGGCGGGGTCTTCGTCACGAACGTGAATGAACGGTCTCCGAAAACCGTGATCACGACCGGGATGATGAGCCCGGCCTGCTGTGCCGTGCGCGCATTGAACGCCTTGCAGAATTCCATGATGTTGACGCTGTGCTGCCCCAGCGCCGGCCCTACCGGGGGAGCCGGATTGGCCTGCCCGGCCGGGATCTGGAGCTTGATCTGGGCGACGATCTTCTTGGCCACTTTCTTCCTCGCTTCAGGACGTCTTCTTCAGCTGCAGGTAGTCGAGCTCGACGGCCGTCGGACGGCCGAACAGACTGACGGTCACCTTGACCTTGCCCTTCTCGGGATAGACCTCCTCGACCACGCCGCTGAAGTCGCTGAACGGCCCCTCCTTGACGTCGACCGCGTCGCCGACGTCGAACGGGATCTCCTGGATCTCGACCGGTTCCTTCACCTCTTCGATCCGGCCCAGGATCTTGTTGACCTCCCGCTCCCGCAGGGCCTGCGGGGAGGCGCCCGCGCCGAGGAACTTGATGATTCCGTTGATCGAGTTGATGAAGTACTGGGTCTCGTCGTTCATCTCGGCTTCGACCAGGATGTATCCCGGATACAGGTTCTTGGTCACCTTGGTCTTCTTGCCGTTCTTGATCTCCATCACTTCCTGCGTCGGGACCAGCACCTGGCGGACCTTGATCTCGGGATTGGCGTTCTCGGTGATCCGTCGCTCGAGGAGGGTCCGGACCTTGTTCTCGTGCCCCGAGTACACCTGGAGGGCGTACCACTGCCAGTCGCCGTCCGGCGCGGCGTCGGCGCCCTGTTCCGGCTCCGTCGCCTGGGCCGACTCGTTCTCTTCGGTCGTTCGCTCGTCCGTCACTCGGTACCTCGGTCGATCACAGTCGGAAGAACAGGCCCAGGGTTCGGCTCACCACGAAGTCGACCCCGCCGATGAACAGGGCCAGCAGGAGGACCAGGACGATGATCACGACGGTCGCCGCCTGGACCTCCTGTCGGCCGGGCCACGTCACCTTCTCCATCTCGGTGCGGACTTCGGCGAGGAATCGTCGCAGCTTCTCGATCATGCTCCCGGTCGTTCCGTCCTTTCTGGCAGGGGTGACAGGATTCGAACCTGCGACCTGCGGATTTGGAGTCCGCTGCTCTTCCAGCTGAGCTACACCCCTGGGCTACGTCCCCCCGGGCGACGCGCACGCGTGTCTCGTCGCGTGGCCTACTTGGTCTCCTTGTGCGTCGTGTGCGTCCCGCAACGCGGGCAGTACTTGCGATGCTCCACACGATCCGGATGCTTGCGCTTGTTCTTGGTCGTGTGATAGTTGCGCTCCTTACACTTCTCGCACGCGAGGATGATCTTGTCGCGGATCGCGGGCACGGCCGCCTCCTACTTCAGGACCTTGGTGACGACGCCGGCGCCGACCGTGCGGCCACCCTCGCGGATGGCGAAGCGCAGGCCCTCGCTCATGGCCACCGGCGTGATCAGCCGGATCGTCATCGTCACGTTGTCTCCCGGCATCACCATCTCCACACCCTCCGGAAGCTCGACCGTCCCCGTCACGTCCGTCGTGCGGAAGTAGAACTGCGG
>CAZCZH010000163.1:0-6213 GCA_964502985.1 uncultured Gemmatimonadales bacterium | reverse complement strand
GATCCGCAACGGCCTGGCTCCCATCCTCGGCCTGCGCGAGTCCCAGATCCGCGTCGTGGCGCCGTTCGTCGGCGGCGGCTTCGGCCCCAAGATCATGATGTTCTACCCGGAGGAGATCGTCGTGCCGTGGATCGCGATGCGCCTCGGGCGGTCGATCAAGTGGATCGAGGACCGGCAGGAGAACTTCTACGCCACGAGCCAGGAACGCGGCCAGATCCACGACGCCGAGATCGCGCTCGAGGCCGACGGCCGGATCCTGGGAGTCAAGGACCGCTTCCTCCACGACGTCGGCGCGTACGACCCGTACGGGCTGACCGTTCCGATCAACAGCCAGTGCACGCTGCTCGGGCCGTACGACGTGCCGGCCTACGACAGCGAGTTCCGCGCCGTGTTCACCAACCGCACGATCGTAACCCCGGTGCGCGGGGCGGGCCGCCAGCACGGCGTGTTCGTGATGGAGCGGCTGCTCGACCTGGCGGCCCGCGAGCTGGGCATCGACCGGGTCGAGATCCGGCGCCGCAACTACCTGCCGCCGGACTCGTTCCCGCACGACAACAACATCATCTACCAGGACTTCGCGCCGCTGGTCTACGACAGCGGCGACTACCGCCCGGCGCTCGAGCGGGCCGTCGAGATCATGGGCTACGAAATGTTCCGCGACTCGGACGAGCCGCGCCGCGGAGCCACGGGCCGACTCCGCGGGATGGGCGTCGTGTCGTACGTCGAGGGAACCGGCATCGGCCCCTACGAGGGAGCCAGCGTGACCGTCGAACCGGACGGGCGGGTGCGCGTGGCGACGGGCGTCGGGACGCAGGGCCAGGGCCACTTCACGGCCTTCGCCCAGATCGTCGGCGAGGCGCTGGGAGTCGAGCCCGGGGACGTCCACGTGACGACGGGGGACACGCGCGAGTTCCACTGGGGAACGGGGACGTTCGCCAGCCGGAGCGCCGTCGTCGCCGGCAACGCGTGCCACGCGGCCGCGCTCGCCGTGCGGGACAAGGCGCTGGCGCTCGCCGCCGACGCGCTCGAGGCCGCGCCGGAGGACGTCGAGCTGGCGGGTGGCTCGGCGCGGCTCCGCGCCGAGCCGGAGCGGGCGATCCCGCTCGGCGAGCTGGCCCGGCGAGCCAACCCGTTGCGCGGCGCCGTCAGGCCCGGCGTCGAGCCGGGGCTGGAGGCGACGGCGTACTTCGGCCCCGACCGCGGATCGACGGCGAGCGGCGTCCACGCCTGCGTCGTCGAGGTCGACCCCGAGACCCTGATGGTCGAGGTCGTGCGCTACCTCGTGGTTCACGATTGCGGCCGGATGATCAATCCGCTGATCGTCGAGGGCCAGGTCCACGGCGGCGTGGCGATGGGGATCGGAAACGCGTTCTACGAAGCGCTGGCATGCAACGAGAGCGGCCAGATCCTGAACGCCTCGTTCATGGACTACCTGCTGCCCACGGCGACTGACGTGCCGCCCATCGAGACCGACCACATCGAGACCCCGTCGCCGCTCAATCCGCTGGGCGTCAAGGGCGTCGGCGAGGCGGGCGCGATCCCCACCGGAGCGGCGTTCGCCCAGGCCGTCGAGGACGCGCTCGACCTGCCGGGGCTCGAGATCCGCGAGATCCCGCTGTCGCCGAACCGGCTGTGGGAGCTGGTCGAGGCTGCGCGAGCGGGACGCGACGCCGGGCCGCGGGGACCGGAGGGCGCACCGTGAGCGCGTGGCCCGAGATCCCGTTCGGCGCCTGGAGCGAGACCTGCGCCACGCTCCACATGCGGACCCAGATCGTGGGCAAGATCCGGCTCGCGCTGGCGCCCCTCGTCAACCACTGGTGGAACGCGACCCTGTACGTCTCCTCGCGCGGGCTGACGACGTCCTTGATGCCGTACGCGGACGACGGCGTGTCGCTCGACTTCGACTTCGTCGACGACGCGCTCGTCGCGCGCCGCGCGACGGGCGGCCGGATCGACGTGCCGCTCGTCCCGGCGACGTCGGTGGCCGATTTCTACCGATCCGTCCTGGGGGCCCTGGCCGAGCTCGGGGTAGACGTCCGCATCTGGCCGGTGCCGGTCGAGGTGCCCGACCCGATCCCGTTTCCCGAGGACGAGCGGTCGGCGCACGATCGCGAGGCGGCCGAGCGGTACTGGCGCGCTCTGGTCGAGATCCAGCGCGTGTTCCTGCGGTTTCGCGGCGGCTATCTCGGGAAGTCGAGCCCGGTGCACTTCTTCTGGGGAAGCTTCGACCTCGCCGTCACGCGCTTCAGCGGCCGCGTCGCGCCGACCCACCCGGGAATCCCCGGCGTGGCCGATTCGATCACCCGCGAGGCGTACAGCCACGAGTGCGCGAGCGCCGGGTTCTGGCCGGGCGGCGGCCCGGTCGACGAGGCCATGTTCTACGCCTACGCGTACCCCGAGCCGGAAGGCTACGCCGAGGCCCGGCTGCGCTCCCCCGACGCCTGGTATCATCCCGACCTGCGCGAGTACGTGCTTCCGTACGCGGCCGTGCGCACGGCGGACGATCCGGACGCCGCGCTCCTCGCGTTCCTGGAGGACACCTATGCGGTGGCCGCCGATCTGGGCGGCTGGGACCGATCCCGGCTCGAGCGAACGAGGACGGCGTGAAGGTCGAGGGCGACTTCACCTTCGATGGCCCGCGGGAGGTGGTATGGGAGATCCTCCTCGACCCGGCGGTCCTGGCCAAGGCGCTGCCGGGAACGGAGACCTTGGAGCGGACGGGAGAGGGCGAGTACCGGGGGACGATGAAGATCGGCGTGGGGCCCGTGACGGCCGGGCGCTACGACGTCGTCGTCACAATCGTCGACGCCGTGCCGCCGGAGTCCTACGGAATGCGGATCGACGGCCGCGGCGCGCTCGGGTTCGCCCGGGGGACGGCGCGGATCGCGCTCTCCGAGGACGGCCCCGAGCGGACGCGCATGCGCTACGACGCCGACCTCCAGATCGGCGGCAAGGTGGCGGCCGTCGGCCAGCGGCTGATCGACAACGTGGCGCGCGGCCTGACGCAGAAGGGCCTGGAGGCGCTGGACCGCGAGCTGGCGCGACGGCTGGCGGAAGGCGGCTCGGGCGGAGCGGGGACGGGCGGCACCGAAGGCTCGCCGGCGTGAAGCCGCCGGCCTTCGAGTACCGGGCGCCGGAAACCCTCGCCGAGGCGCTGACGCTCCTCGCCGAGCGCGGCGCGGACGCCAAGCCCCTGGCCGGCGGCCAGAGCCTCGTTCCGGCGATGAACTTCCGCCTGGCCGCGCCGGGCATGCTGATCGACCTGGCGCGGATCCCCGACCTGGCGTTCGTCCGGGAGCGGGACGGCGGTCTCGAGATCGGGGCCATGACGCGCCAGCGGACGGCCGAGCGGAGCGCCCTCGTCGCCAAGCGCGCGCCGCTCCTCGCCGAGACGATGCCATGGATCGCTCACCCCCAGATCCGGAACCGCGGCACGGTCGGAGGCAGCGCCGCCCACGCCGACCCGGCAGCCGAGCTGCCGGCCGTGCTGGTGGCGCTGGAGGCGCGCTTCCGCGTGGCGCGCGCCGGCGCCGGGGAGCGCGTGATCGAGGCCGACGACTTCTTCCCGGGCCTCTTCTCGACGGCGCTCGAGGCCGACGAGCTCCTGACCGCCATCGAGATCCCGGCGCCCCGGCCGGGCGCGCGCTTCGCGTTCCGCGAGCTGGCCCGGCGCCACGGCGACTACGCGCTGGTCGGAGTGGCCGTGGCGCTCGAGCTGGACGACGCGGAGCGCTGCGGATCGGCGCGGATCGTCCTGTTGTCGGTGGGCGACGGGCCGGTCCGGGCGCGCGGCGCCGAGGACCTGCTCTCCGGCGCCGCGCTCTCGGCCGAGGCGATCGCCGCCGCCGCCGACCACGCCGCGCGCGAGGACATCGACCCCGCCTCCGACCTCCACGCCTCGGCCACCTACCGCCGGCACCTGGCCGAGGTCCTCGTCCGGCGCGCCCTGACGGCCGCCGCGGAGTTTCCCGGGAACGCGTGCTGACGAACCGCGACCTGGCTCCCGTCCCGCCCGCTGCGCGGACCTGGACGGCCGGCCACTTCGCCGCGCTGTGGGTCGCGATGAGCGTCTGCATCCCGACCTACATGCTGGCGTCCAGCATGGTCCAGTCCGGCATGAGCTGGCGCGCGGGCCTGGCCGCCGTGTTCCTCGGCAACGCCGTCGTCCTCGTGCCGATGCTGGCCAACGCCCACGCCGGCGCGAAGTACGGGATCCCCTTCCCGGTCTACGCCCGGGCCTCGTTCGGCGTCCGCGGGGCGCACGTGGCGACCCTCTCGCGGGCCGCCGTGGCGTGCGGCTGGTTCGGCATCCAGACCTGGATCGGCGGGCTCGCGCTGAGCGCCCTGATCGGCTTCGCCTGGCCGGGCTGGAAGGCCCTCGGCGGCCAGTGGTCGCTGATGGGATACGGCCTGCCGCTGTACCTCGGGTTCCTCCTGTTCTGGCTGGCGAACATGTTCTTCGCGTGGACCGGGACGGAGTCGATCAAGTGGCTCGAGTCGCTGGCCGCCCCGTTCCTCATCGTGATGGGGATCGCGCTCCTGGCGTGGGTCGCGTCGCAGGTCGGCGGCGTGCACGCGATCCTGGCCGGCGCCGACCGGCTCCAGGCGGCGCGCCCGCCGATGTCGACGGCGCGCTTCCTGGCGACCCTGTTCGTGCCGTGGCTCACCGCGATGGTCGGGTTCTGGGCGACCCTGGCTCTCAACATCCCCGACTTCAGCCGCTACGCCCGCAGCCAGCGCGACCAGGCCGTCGGCCAGACGGTGGGCCTGCTGACGACGATGCCCCTGTTCGCGTTCATCGGGATCGCCGTCACGTCGGCCACGCTGCTGTTGTACGGCGAGGCGATCTGGAACCCGATCGACCTCGTGGCTCGGATCACCGGGCCGAGCCACCCGGGGCTCGGGGCGCTGGCGATGTTCGCCATCGTCCTGGCGACCCTCAGCACGAACATCGCGGCAAACGTCGTCGCCCCGGCCAACACGTTCTCGAACCTGGCCCCCGAGCGGATCGACTTCCGGACCGGCGGGCTGATCGCCGGGATCCTGGGCATCGTCATCGTGCCGTGGAAGCTTCTCGACGCGTACCAGGCGTGGCTCCTGGGATACTCGGGGCTCCTGGGCGCCGTCGGCGGGGTGCTCCTCGCCGACTACCTCGTCGTGCGCCGGACGCAGTTGTCGGTCGACGACCTGTACCGCGAGGACGGGATGTACGCGTACGGCGACGGGATCCACGGGCGGGCGATCGCGGCCCTCGCGGCGGGCGTCGGCATGGCGCTGATCGGACTCCTCGATCCAGACCTGCGGTTCCTGTTCGACGGCGCGTGGTTCTCGGCCGGCATCACGTCGTTCGTCGTCTACGTCCTCCTCGCGCGCGGATGAGGGCGGCGTCCGGACCCGGCCTCCCGCTCGTCGCGCGCATCGCGTCCCACGGCGACCGGCCGGCGATCGTCGACAAGGCTGGGACCCACGATCATGCCACGCTGGACGCGGCGTCCGCGGGCGTCGCGGCCCGGCTCCAAGCGGCGGCCGGGATCGACGATCTGGCCGGGGCGCGGGTCGCGCTGATGGCCGCGCCCGGGTTGGACTACGCGGCGGGGCTCCTCGGGGCGTGGCGCGCGGGCGGCCTGGCCGTGCCCCTCTGCCTGACGCATCCCGATCCCGAGCTGGCGTTCGCGCTGGACGACGCGCAGGCGACGCTCGTCCTGGCCGACGCCACGCACGCGACGCGGCTGGCGCCCCTGGCCGAGGCGGCGGGGGCGCGCTTCCTGACGCTCGACCCCGCGGGCGAGCCGGACGCAGAGCCGGGCGCGCTCCCTCGCGTCGAGCCCGCTCGCGACGCGCTCCTCCTCTACACGAGCGGCACGACGAGCCGCCCCAAGGGCGTCGTCCTGACCCATGCCAACCTCGAAGCCCAGGTCCGCTCCCTCGTCCGGGCGTGGGGCTGGACGGCGGACGACCGTCTGCTGCACGTCCTGCCGCTGCACCACACGCACGGCATCGTCAACGGGCTGTTGTGCGCCTTGTGGGCCGGCGCGACGTGCGACATGCTGTCCGGGTTCGACGCCGGGGCCGTCTGGCGGCGCCTCGCGGCCGAGCCGACGACCTTGTTCATGGCCGTCCCGACGATCTACGCGCGGCTCGTCGCGGCGTGGGACGGCACGCCGCCCGACGAACGGCAGGCGTGGAGCGAGGGCGCCGCCGGCCTGCGCCTGA
>CAZCZH010000162.1:0-6298 GCA_964502985.1 uncultured Gemmatimonadales bacterium | reverse complement strand
GCTGCAGAAGGATTTCCCGGCCGCCGAGCAGGCCTACCTGCGCGCCCGGGCCCTTCAGGCGGTCGGCAGAGGAGAGGAAGCCGAGGGCTGGTACGGGAGCTTTCCGTACAACGCGTTCGAGGTCGTCTTCCTGGCGCCGAGCCACTTCCACCGCGCTGAGATCCGGGAGCGGGCGGGAGACCGGGACGGCGCCGTCGCCCACTACCGGGAATTCCTCGAGCTCTGGGAGAACGCCGACCCCGAGTTCGAGCCCATGATCAGGGCGGCGCGGGCAGCACTGCGGCGGCTGGGAGCGTAGCAAGCAGGAACGACAACCGCCTCGATGGCATGCTTTCCGGCGAGTACAGGGGCGTTTTTCTCCGACCCTATCTCTACGGGACGCTCGTGGCTCGGGGGCACATAGGTGCGGCGATTGAGGTCCTTCCTCGGGGAGATGTCTCTGGATCGTTCCGCGGGGTGAGGTCCCTCGTGGGGCCACTCTGGTGTGCCAGGATGTGTGCTGGGTCGGGTTCGGGAATTGCCCGTATGGGTCGGCGGGCATTCGGTAGGAACCCGATTCACCCGGCGAGATTCCGGGTGAATCCCGAACCCTGGCTCCCCTGACCGCGCTTGACATGCAGGAGGTCACTGGTTCGAGTCCAGTGCCGCCCACCACTGCCTGACACCGTCCAACCTTTTTCGGTCCCGCGCCGTCCAACGCGAGCGAGTTGCCCATGAGGTCGTCCCCGGAACCGGGAGAGCGTCATGCGTCTCGCCGCGAGGCATCGGACTCTTCACGCCACCCGCTCGATCGCGCTCGGGTTTTTCCTCCTCGGAGCGGCGGCCCGGCCGGCGGCCGCGCAGGAGCCGGAAGCCGTCGCCGCGTCGCCGGAGGCCCTGGCCGACGCCTTCCTCCACGTCTTCGCGACCGGCGCGAGGTCGGGGGGCGAGTGGCAGCTCCTTCCGGTCGATGCCCGGGCGTGGATCGAGGAAGCGTCAAAGGATAGCTCGGGAACGCTCGTCCCAGGCCTCGGGCGGGTGGTCCACCGGGAGGGGGACCGGGCGACCCTGGTCCTCTCCGGCATCCTCGATTCAGCGGACGGGACGGCGGTGGAGACCGTGCAGACGCTGGATCTGTCGGGGTTCTACGACGCCGAGCGGACGAGCGGCGGGTGGCACGTCGGCGGCGCGCACCCCCTGGACGCCCACAACTCGATCGCGGCCCAGGACCTGGACGTCCGGATCCGCCCCGGCAGGGGCCTGGACGTCGAGGACACCCTGACCGTCGAGGTCGGCGACCCGGCGGGGTTCGCCGTGCGCCTGAATCACGCCGTGGAGCTGGAAACGGTGCGACTCGACGGGCAACCGGCGGAGCACGCGTTCGGGGGAGGTCTCCTGTGGGTCGCGGCGCAGCCCGGCGAGCACCGGCTCGAGCTGGGCTACATCGTCGACGTGGCCCGGGACTCGACGGCCGATCCCAACTCGGGTCGCTTCGCGGCGGACTACGGCCACGTGCGGAACCAGTACTTCTGGCACCCGTTCTTCGACTTCCAGAGCGAGGCGCAGAACGCCGACTTCACCATCCGGGTCCGCGCTCCAGAAGAGTTTCTCGTGGCCACCGATCTCTCCCAGACCGAGACGGTCGAAAACGGGACGAGGACGGTCGTGGCGCAGGGTAGGGAGCCGACCTTCGCGCTGTCGCTGTTCTACGATCGCGCGTGGAAGCCCACCCGGCGGGAGGTCCAGGGATACCGCCTCGAGCGCTTCGCGACTCCGGGGACCCCGCCCTCGGCGGATTCGCTGGCCGCCGCGTTCCGACGCAGCTACTCGGTCCTCGCCGAGCGCTTCGGCGCGCCGAGCGGGGGCTACCTGGCCGTCGTCCAGTCGCGGGCCCGCGAGGGTCGGGGCTGGATGTTCCGGTCGAACGACGCCATCGCCGTGCCCGCCGGAGGGGGCGGGCGGATCTCCTCGGACGGGGCCCGGCCCCGGGCGACGTTCGGCCACGAGGTCGCGCACGGCTGGACCCGGCCGACCGGCCCGGCGGCCAACTTCCTGAGGGAAGGCTGGGCTACCTTCGCCGAGTCCATTCTTCTGGAGGACGAGTACGGGCCCGAGGTGGTCGGCCGCTTCTGGGAGAACGAGCGGGTCATGTACTTCGCCGGGCCCGACGGTCGGATGTCGATCCTCGTCGATCCCGGGAACCGGGGCGTGGCCTACTCCAAGGGTTCGTGGATCCTCCGCATGCTGCGAGACTTCGTCGGGCCGGACGGTTTCCGGCGGGGCTTCGCCCGGTACATGGAGATCCCGGCCGGGGAGCCGGCAGGTCACGAGGAGTTTTCGGCGGCCATGAGCGAGGCCAGCGGGAAGGACGTGGCGCCTTCCTCCGCGCCTGGCTCGAGGAGCGCGAGGTGCCGGCGGTGGCGGCCACCATCGCGGGTCGCGGTCTGGTGCTCCGCCAGGTCGGACCGGTCCACTGGCTTCCGCTGGAGCTCGACCTCCACGCACCGGGCGGCACCTTCCAACGGACCGTCCTGCTGAAAGGCCGCGAGACCGTGCTTCCCCTGGGATCCGCGAACATCTCCGGGGTGGACGTGGATCCACGTCGCCGGCTGCTCATTCGTCGCGCTCGCGGGGACACGGCCCGCTTCGCGCTCGAGCCCGGCCAGGCGAAGGGCGCCGAGTCGGTGCGTCTCGAGGGGCCGTTCCTGGACGGGCCCCTGGCGGCCTTTCGGGGCGAAGACGGCCGGTGGACCGCCGCCGTCGAGCTCAGCGAGGGGATCTACCCGTACTGGTGGAGCGTCGACGGGCAGGCGACCGACGCGCGGTGGCTGGAGGTCGAACCCCGGATCGCGGTGTCGGACGCCGCCTTCGGCGGGGGATTTCCCGGACCCGAGCGGGAATCGCCCTGAACCGCCCGGGCTCCGGGCGGCGGAGTGGACGCCCGCCGCCTCGGAGACGGAAGATCCTATCTCACCGCGGTGTGCCGATGTCCCACACGTAGTCCTGGTGCGAGCCGCAGATCCCGGCGAACTCCTTCCACTCCTGCGGGTGCTCGCTCTCGATCTCCGAGCCGATCGCGTCCTCGGCATGGAGGACGGTCTTGTGGTCCGCCGCGTCGAGGGTCAGCAGGCGGCGGTACTTCCCGCCCAGGTAGTGGCCGTACCAGCCCCACGAGTTCAGCTGGCCCTGACCGACGTGGCGGTTGAAGATCGGCGCGAAGACGCTCGTCATGAGCTCGTCGGCGCGCCCTTCGCGGTCGTAGTCGCACACCCAGTACGTCGACTCCCCGGCGGCGGGTCGATTCCGCCCCACCTCGGTGGCCGGGGCCGACGCGGTGATGAACGACCAGATGTAGTCGACGTGGCGCGGACAGGCGGAGAACAGTTGCCCGGCGGCCTCCGAGACCGCGCGGTCGAAGCTGTCGAGGGCGTCGAGTCCCGTGTCGAGGTCGGGGGCGACCAGGTAGCCGACTCTGCTCCATTCGCCGCCCATGTAATGGGACAGCCAGCCCCAGGCCGCGATCGAGCCCTTCCCGACCATGTCGTCGAGCACGGGGGCCATGGCGTTCTTCACGGCGGCGTCGGCCTGGCCGAGGTGCCCGGGGTCACATTCGAAGTACGTGGCGAAGACCATCGGCTTGGAGTCGTCCTGGGCGTACAGGCGAATCGGCAGGGTGGTCAGGAGAAGGAGGATGGCGACGAGCGGTGGCCTGGCTGGCATGGTTCTCTCTCCTCGTGAAGTGGATCGGTGCGGAAGGGACCTTGACCGGAAGCATACTGAAGCGCTGCGCGCGCCACAATGAGGAAACCTCCCCACGCGCCCTAGCCTTCGGATCCGTAGGCCCGGCCCGGCGTGCCACCCAGCACGAGGAGCGTAGCCCCCTCGTCCCCGGGCACGATCTTGCGCTTCTGGCCGGGCCCGACGCGAGCCAGCGTGCCGCGCTCGAGGGTCCATGTCTCGTCGCCGGCGTGGAGCGAGGCGCTGCCGTCCAGGACGACGTACACCTCCTCCTGCCCGTCGGCCGCGTGATCATGCTCCGGATAGTCCGGCCAGCCAGCCGGCATGCGCTCGACGTTCATCCCCCACGAGGTCACGCCGAGCCCCTTGCCGGCGTAGACGAAGTGACCCTTGCTCTCGTGGCTCTCGATCTCGTCCAGTCGCTTGACGGTGACGTCCGGCGCTCTCTCGTGCATGATTACCTCCGATGTCTTGTTTCGTTACACTCTGGTGTATGAAAACGGGTCGTATTTCGTTGACAATCTGAGCGGTACTATGCTACTCTGATGACAAGATACAACCACATCGACGGTATGTCGCTTCCTGCCCCGGAGGTTTTGTGTCCAGAATCCGCGTCGCGTCGTTCTTCGCCCTGGGGATGTTCTTCGTCGGATGCCAGGGCGAGCCATCGGCCTTGACATCCGATTCCTCGTCCCCTTTGGGTCTGGCCGCGTACGGATGCCACAACGCCGCGTTCAACGCTCAACTCGACAACGTGTCCGACAACAACCTCGCGAGGACGCTCGGCTCGTTGTGCAAGTCGGCCGAGCACGAGAACAACGCCAATGCGGCGGTCATCGACGTCTACACCATCTGGAAGACGATTCTAAGCGCCAGCTTGCCCGGTCCGCTCAAGGTGGGCCTCCAGCAGGCCTCGTGCACGATCGTCGCGGGAACGCCGGGATTCGAGTGCCCGCACTGGAAGGCCAGCGTCCTGACCTCCGGTGGGGCGTGCGTCGCGACGACCGCCACGTCCCCTGCCGAGTGCGCCACGACGCTGTCCGCCGCGCTCGTCAACTTCGATCCGTCGAAGCTGGCCGGGGCGCCGGCCTTCGGGCTCGCCGTCACCGAGCTCGATAGCGTCCCGACCTTCGCGCAGGACTGCACCGCGTTCAGCGCCAACTCGCCCTACATATGCGAGGGGGATCGGGCGTTCGAGGTAAACGTCTTCCCGTCGGGCGCCGTGATCTACGAGGCGGACAACCCCGTCCTCCTGCCCGAGACCAAGGTCGGTCTGTGCGCGAACGCGGCGATCCACATCGCGACCCAGCACGGCGGCCAGGTAAGCGAGTTGCCCTCGACGACGGCGCCGCCACAGCTCACCTGCGCGGTGTCGATCGGGCCGACCACCGGATGGAAGGGTCTCGCCTGGCGAGCCACGGAGCCGATCCGCTCGCTCCTGGCGACACCGCTGTACGCCGGCAAGCTGGGAGGGTCCGTCCCGGCGTTCAGCCCGTTCCAGGGGAGCCTGGGCGACCGCACGTGCAACGTCGGCGGGCAGGTCACCTACGGGTTCAATCCGGTGTCGCAGGGGGTGCTGGTGTGGCTCTACGCGGGGTGGTTCAGCGGCCTGAACCCGACGGCGACTCCGCTCCGGTCGGCAGTCACGGACGTCGACGGCAACTACGGCCCGTTCACGAACCTCGCCGCGCCCAGCGAGACGTCGAACAAGTACACCGTGCTCGCGTCCAAGACGGAACACAACCAGTCGTGGCGCGGCAAGGCGCAGATCGACTGCACGGCGCAGGCCGTGGACTTCTCCGGGACGAACATCGAGCTCAGTCCGGGAGCGAACTAGGCAGCTCCGGCGAAGCTCCGATCGCCGGTCCCACGAGGGGGGCGTCTCTGGCGCCCCCCTCGTCTATCCGATCACAGACCAAGCCCGGAAATGGATGCCCGACGCGCGCCAGAGGCGATCCGAGGGGATCTTCGCGCCCGGCCCAGCGAACGCCAGAGGCAGAATTCCGGAACTTTAGCGGAATTCTGATAGCTTTGACCACATCAGCTATCTGGTCGATTCCACGTTATTCTGCTAGAATACCTGGAATTGCCTACCGGTCCGCTCCGGTGGGGTCGCCACCTACTCCACGGAGGCTAAATGGAGGTTCGTCATAGCATCGCGATCGCGATGTCAGTCGCTCTCCTGTTCTTCGTCGCGTGCCAGGACGGCCAGTCGCCGGTCGCCGGCGGTAGTCGCGCGATCGCCACGAGCTACGACGTATCGACCGACTCCGGGATCGCAGCCGCGCTCAACACGTGCAACAGCAACGGCGACGGCCAGGGGAACGCGGCGGCGACGCGGTTCGGCAACGCGATCCGCAAGTACGATGGCGGCACCCAGCTCGCCGGCCAGTCCGACCTCGTCGGTCTCCTCGGGTGGGAGTACGAGAGGGTGGATGCGGGCAAGTGGGTCTGCACCGAGCAGCAGTTCGTCGACATCATGAATGCGATGCTGGTCCGCGTCGGCCTCCCTCCGACGGTGACCGGATACGACGGCGGCGTCTGCACGGGCGACCAGCCGAGCGGGTGCCTGGTCATCTCG